>NZ_JBWKNX010000002.1:0-308689 GCF_059415785.1 Brevundimonas sp. GW821-FHT10A07 | reverse complement strand
TAGACCTCAGGAATGAGGGGTCCTTATTCGACGCCGATCACACCGCTAACGGGGTCCCTTTTCCACGCCGATCCACACCCGCGCCCGAAATCCATAACCCATGTAGTCGCGCGGAATGACGAGGTCCCGTCCTTCCGCTCGGCGTCCCCGAACGAGCACATGGGCATGGGGTTGATCGGTGTCGAAATGGCAGGTCGCCACCCATTTCAGATTCGGCTCTCCGAGATCCGCCGAGACCCGTCCCATGACCTCGCGAACATAGGATTTCATGTCGAGCCGCTCGCCGTGTTCAGGGGAGATAATGAAGCGGAAATGATGCCTGTCCTGGCTCCAGCCTTCCGTCTCGACGCCGGGCCGAACGCCATCGGCACTGCGATCGAAAAAGTCCGGTCGCTCACCCTCCACGCCGGCGCCCGGGCGTCCGAGATAAGACACATGTTTGGCCAGTGCGGCGGCCCGATCGGCGCCCTTGCCCATGTGTCGAGAGACCAGCGCCTTGACGATCACCTTCTGGCGAACGTCCAGTCTGAAGGCGCGGCCTGACCGGTTCTGCGCCGCCTTGAGCACCCCTGAACGATTGCCCAAAGCGAAGGCCCTGGAGCTCGCCAGACGCTTGAGCATACCGTTCTTGACGTTCATCCGCTCGGTCTTGAGGGACAACGGAAGGCCGAGGCGCACGGCGTCGGCGGCCCGGCCGGAGTCGGCCGAAACCCGCCCGTCTATCTCGTCGCGGATCAGCATTCGCAGTCCTCCAGAGCATGCAGCGAAGGCTCGAAGGACGACAACTCAAGACAAGTCGTCAATGATGCTCCGAGCTGCCGCTAAATATCGGACAGAATAGAAGAAACCGGCGCAGCCAAAAACACCCTTTTATCTTGCCCTCCGACCCTTTTTGCAGATTGTAATCCATCGAAATCACATGCCGACATACCCTATCAACAGCCATCATGATCGGTGACCGGAAGCGAGATACACACGCTGCACAGGCCGTCGATCGGATCGAGCCGCCGGATGACAAACAAAAACCCGCCCGGCCGAAGCCGAGCGGGTCGTTGATGCAGGGGTGATCTGTCAGGCTGCGCGCGCCTTGATGGAGACGTGCCGCAGCCCGGACTCCATCGCCTTCTGCCCGAGGTTGAGCGCAGGTCCGAACGGCCGCTGGTCCTCCCTCACGCCCGCAACCGAATGGACCAGGGTCAGGCAGACCTCCGGCTCGAGCGCGATCAGCTCGTCGTTCGCCCGGAAGGGAGCCGCCTTGCCGTGGGTGTCGAAATCCGCGCGGGCGAGGATCAGTTTCACCCCCTTCTGCTGGGCCCATTTGATCGCCAGCTTCTCGGACCCCTTCGCCCCGGTCGTCGCCAGGGCCATGTCGGGCCATTCCGACTTTGCCCAGTTCAGGGCGTCGAAGATCCGCCCGGCGTCCTCCGCGCTGTCGGCCGTCGGCGCGCCCCTGAAGGCGATGACCGGACCGCCCGGATCCGCGTCTCCCGATTTGCGATTGCGGATCGCCCGGATCGCCTGTTTCGCCTCCAGCTGCGCCGCCGTCAGATGTGTGCCGCGCCGCGATCCCCGCCAGGCCGTCCAGACCTCCCCGGTCGCGACCGTCCAGGTTTCGGAGGCCGCATCCCGGATCAGTTCGCAGGCCTGCGTCGCCGCATCGCCCGCCCTCGCCTTGGTCGTGGCTTCCTGGAGCTCGGTGTCGGCGGCTTCCGATCCGTCGAAGTCCCGGTCGAGCGATCGCATCGTATCGCGCGCCCGGTCCGCATCGCGTTCGATCCGCCCTGCCGCCGAATGGAAGGCGCCGATCAGGGCCTCTCCCAGGATGGTCTGGAAATCCTCCAGCGCGGTGTCAGAGATGACGTCGATCAGCTCGGTCATGAGCGCGCGCCCGAGTTGAACCAGGGCATCTTCGGTCGGAAGCGAACCTCCCTCGTCCAGGGAAGAGGACAGGTCGGCCAAGGCGGAGGATGAAGTGTTGAAACGGGTCATTGGAACATTCCTGGAGAATGTCGAGCGCCCCATGCGCAACGACCCCGGTTTTGGCCACAGCGGGGTCCCCGGCAGTCACCGGAGCGGAGGGCCGCTTGCCCTCCGTGGAGGGAATAAGGCGAAGCCGTTGACTTCCGGGGTGCTGTGACAAAATCGGAGGGCGTTGTGTGGGGGTAAGTCGTCGTCGCCCTTCGCGACGACGACACCACTCGGCGCCGTTGCGCCGATACGGAAGACAAGACAACGCTCTTCCCGTCCGTCGGCGTCGGCGAGCCGGCGGCGCTACGCGGTTGCGAACGTCTGAGGGCGCCGCAGGCAATAGTCCGATGCTCACTCACTGGCATGAGAGAAACCAGCGGTGCTAAATCAACCCGTCCTTCAAACGTCGGAGCCTGGTATGGAGAAGATCACCGTCGCCGTGCTGCGAACCCAAGGCGGATGGCGCGTCATGAAAGACGATCGGCAGATCGGTGAATATGACTTCCGTGTCGATGCGGAGGACGCCGGATTAAAGCTGACGCGGCAAATCCATCTCTCAGGCCGCGACGTGGAGCTTCTCGTGCAAACCGAGGGCTCCCACGACGTCACGCCGATGCGAGGCTGGGAGACGGTTCACTGAAGAGAGGACGGCCTGTCTACGGGCCCTTATTCTGCGGCGGAACCGGTCCAGCCGACGGGACGCCAGCCTGCCAAGAAAGGCCTCCATCGCCCCCTGAACGGGGCCGCTGATGTCACGCTTGCGGGCGTCCATGTCGAGGACATGCGCCGCCGATTTTTCCGGAGTTCCAGCCAGACTCAAGGCGCGCGCAGTCTTCAGCCGGTCCCATCCCAGATTCTGACTGGCGACGTTCATGCCAGCGGCACGAACTGCCATTGGGCTCTCATGCGGCCAGAGGCCGAACAGCGGGTCGCTCGATCTGGCGCACGGAGAAAAGACAAACGGCGACCTCGTCGAGGCCGCCGTTCAGATCGTCATGTCTCAGATCGCAGCACGGGCGTGGCCGATCTCAGTTGAGCCGCGCCAGCCGGTCGAGGGGGCGGGGAGTGTCCGCCGGCCGATAGGCGACGGCGGCATGCGAGGCACAGAAGGCGCCGCGCGTGACCGGCTGACCGCACAGACTGAAGTCAACGGCTCCGGGCTCACCGAAGGGCCAACGGCACTGGCAGCGCCGCACCGAGAGGACTGTAGCCAGGCCATGTTCAGTCGCGACGACGGGGCGAGCGTCGATCGGCCGATCCGGCAGGGACCTGGTCGGCGCGACGCGGGATGGCTTCGGACCGGCGTCAGGGCGTTTGGGCGGGCGGCCGGAACGGCCCGCCGACAGACCCATGCGATGGACCTTGCCGAGCACGGCGCTGCGCGTGATGCCATTGGCGAGATCGCGGGCGATCTGTTCGGCGGTCTGGCCCTCGAGCCAGAGTGTCTTCAGACGACCGATGCGGTCATCGGTCCAGGCAGAGGCGGTCATGAAAAGCTCCGAGGCTGACGAGCCCGATCGGCTCACCTCGCGCCGCCCTGCCTTTTCCTCCCCCACAAAAGGAAAGCGGCCCGACGCTCGCGCGCCGGGCCGCCGTCATTCGCTCGCCGTTTAGAACGGGATGTCGTCGTTCAGGTCGTAGCCACTGGCCGGCTCCTGGACTTGGCGGTCGGTGCCGCCCTCATCGCCGGCGCCGCCTTCCGCAGCTTCGCGCCGGTTCTTCAGGCGGATATCGCCGACGATCACGCGCATGTCGTAGTGTTCGACACCGTCCTTGCCGGTCCAGGTGTCGTTCTCGACATGACCCTGGATCACGACGCGGCTGCCTTTGCGGGCGAACGGGCCGATGTATTTCTCGGCCGTCGCCTCGTTGAAGCAGATGCAGTTGAAGCCGGTCGTGCGTTCGCCGGGCGTGCCGTCAGCCTTGCGGAAACGGGTGGTCTCGAGCACGCGGAAGCTTGCCCGCTTCTTGCCCGAGCCTTGAGCCGAGAGGACGGAGGGATTGGCTGTCAGATAGCCCTCGATGATCACGGTTTGCATGGTCAGTCTCCTGAGGATTGAATGTTGATAGGGGTCAGGCGGCGGCACTGTCGGCGGTGCTGTCCTGGGTGTCGCGGTCTTCGGCCCAGTCGAGGACGGTGAGCCGGTTGATGACCAGCTCCTTGGCCGTCCGCTCGGTCCCGTTCTTGGCCGCGTAGGCGGTATCGATGAAGGCGCCGATGACCACGGCCTCACACCCCTGCGCGAGGCCCCGGGCTATGACCTTCTCGTTGAGGCCTTTGGACCAGCTCACGCAGTTGACGCCGACCAGCCGATCCTTGCCGGCGTTGTCGACGCCGCGGCTTTCAAGCAGGCGAAACACCGCCTTGCCGAAGTCGTCGGTGATCTGGGGGTCGGCCGCCAATCGGCCGGTGAACATCACGTTTTGCATGTCAGTCTCCTGGATATCCGAAGCCGTCGGGGAGCCGATCTCCCCAATCCCGCTTCACCCGGAAACTCCCTTCCTCCGCTCCTTTGGACGGTGTTCGGTCGCGCACGCGATCCTGGGCCTCACCGACATTGCCGAACCCACAATGTGATCCTATATTGGATCATATTAGGAGGCTTGTTCGATGCCCGATCCCCAGTGGACTCTGCCCGAAGCGGCGTTCGTCCTTGATCAACCGCTCGACGCGATCAAACGCGACGTCAACCGCCGACCACTCAAGCCAGAGGCCTCAGGTCCGGCCAAGCGCGCTGTGCGATGCGTCGGCCTGACCGATCTCGTCTATCTCGACATGGTGGCCACCTATCGCCACACCCTGACGCCGTCCGCGCTCGACGACCTGTATGTCGCCGTGATCAAGGAGCCCGCGCAGTCCGCCAGCGTCTCTGTCGGGCCGCTCATCGTGCAGTTGAAGCGGCATCGGACAAATGTCGCGCAACGCCTGAAGGCGCTGGAGGCTGTGGATCGTGCCATCGAGATCAAACACGGCGCTCCCGTCGTGAGAGGCACCGACATCGAGGTCCATCGCCTGGCGGCGCTCTCGGCAGGCGGAGCCACCGATGAGGAGATCCTCGAGGACTACCCGTCACTGTCGCCCGCCAAGATCAAGGCGGCGACCGCTTATGCGCGCGCCCATCCCAAATCCGGTCGCCCTTATCCGGCGACGTCGGCGAAGCGCGCGATGCAGGGCGCCGACCTTGGCGGGCTCGAGCCGTTCATGCGGCCGAGGGGATGATCTATCTGCTCGACACCAACGTCGTCAGCCAGAGCAGCAAGCCCAAACCGTCCGCCAACATCCTGGCCTGGCTCCGGTCGGTCGATGACCACGAGCTCTGCATCAGCGCCATGACCGTCCGCGAGTTGCGATACGGAGCGGAGCGGGCGACAGCCGCCGACCATCCTGCCGCCGCGGCGATCACACAGGGCGTGGACGCGGTCATCGCCGCCTATGAGGGCCGCATCCTGCCCATCGACGAAGCCGTGGCCGCCGTCTGGGGCCGGATGCTGGCCGAGCGCGACAGCGACGAGGAGGATACCGCCCTGGCCGCGACCGCGCTGGTCCACGGTCTGACGCTCGTCACCGCCAATATCAAGGATGTGACGGGTCGCGGCGTCCCCCTTCTGAACCCGTCCCGGTCGCCGCCGAAGGCGACGCCGGCCTGACCCGCTCAGGCGGCCTGCCCGTCGAGGACTGTCTGAACCGGATGGCGGCGCAGCACCGCCTCCAACACGGTGGGCCGATCAACCGGGACGAAGACCCGAGGCGTGAAGGCGATGATCTCAACGAAACAGCCCGAGGCGACCAGGGCGTCGCGATCCGTCCGGCCTCCCACCACCTCGATGCGCCAGCGGTCCATGACGCGGGACCGCTTCAGCCACAGCCCACCCTCCAGCGATAGCTGGACGTTGCGGTCCAGGATCGTGGCGGCGGTTTTCGCGCCGTCCGCCCAGACCTCGGCGACGTCGGTCAGGCCCAGGCTCGTCTTCAGAGTTCGAGCCTGAACCTGGTCCAGAACCCGCCCCAGCCAGCGGCGTCCGTCTGGCGCCCGGACCCGGCGTACCGAGCAACCCCGCGCCGGCAACCGGCCCCAGATCGGCAAGAGCAATCCCGTGGCAAGCGTCAGCTCGCGCGTCCGCCAGGGGTCGGTCCCGGCGACCTCTTGGTCCCAGACCCGCCGCCAGGTCGAGACCTCCGCCGGCTTCCACGCCGACTCCCCGAACGTCTTCTCGGCCATCGTCTGGCGATCATCGGGCCGAACCAGCCGCACGGCGGTGATCAGGCGGTTCTCGTCCGTCGAGGTGGTCAGGCCCAGTTCCGCGATCGCGGCGCGGCCCGACTTCTCGTTGACGACCAACTGGTGCGCGACCTCCTGCGCCCAGGTCAGGGCGTCATCGGCAACGAGAATCTCGCGCCTTACCTTGAGCGAGAAGGTCACCAGAGCCGTCTCGGCCCCCGTCGACACATCGGTCCGGATCACTTCCTGATCCGTGACCTCGAGTTCCTCGGCCTCGATGTCCTCCAGCCCCCGGTCCAGGTCGCCCGAGGCGGCGGCTCGCTCGAGGATGCCGGACAGGATTCGGTCGAAGTCCGCGAACAAGGCGTTCTGGTCGGCGATGCGCAGCGCCAGAAGCCGGTTCAGGAAGGTATGGATCGGCGGCAGGTCGTCGGAGGGTTTGAGCCCGCCGTTGTCGTCGAGCAGCTTCAAGCTCGTCTTGGCCACGAAGGTCTCGAGCGTCATCGAGTCCAGCTCCCCGAAGGCTAGCGCGCCGTAGAAGACCAGCAATGCCCGGCGCGCCCAAGGGCTCTCCAGATTGTCCTCGGCGCGGAACAGGCCGGCTCCGGCGGTGCGCCGTTCGCCGCGCGTGAGCGCGCCCAGGGAGTCCAGCCGGCGCGCGATCGTCGAGGTGAACCGCTTCTCGCCCTGGATGTCGGTGGTGACCGGCCGGAACAACGGCGCGGATGCCTGATGCGTCCGGTGGGAGCGGCCGAGCCCCTGGATGGCGGCGTCGGCCCGCCAACCGGGCTCGACGAGATAGTGGACCCGCCGTTGCCGGTTCCCCGCCGACAGATCGGCATGGTAGCTGCGCCCCGTTCCCCCGGCGTCCGAGAAGATCAGCACCCGTTTGCGTGCGCTCATGAAGGCGTCGGTCTCAGCGCGCGCCGCCGAGGCTCCGCGCCGCTCCACAACACGACGACCGTCGCGCACCACGACCCGGCGCGACCGCCCGGTGATCTCGGCGACCGCGTCGGTCCCGAAGGCGTCCAGCACGGCGTCGAGCACGCCCGGCACAGCGGGCAGAAAGGCCATCTGCTCGATAAGGGCCTCGCGTCGGGCCAACGCCTCCTGACTGAGGGCGGGACGACCGTCGTCCATGACCGGGACCATGGTGACATTGCCGTCGCCGTCCTCGATCGCCTCCACGAGATGGACAGGGAAGGCCTCACGCAGATAGTCGAGAACATACTCGCGCGGCGTCAGGTCGATGGTGAGGTTGTTCCATTCCTCGGGTGGGATCGAGGACAGCCGCCGCTCCATCACCGCCTCATTGGTCGAGACGATCTGGACCACAGCCGATCGCTCCGAAGCGAGGTCGTCACGGATGGACGCAATCAGGCTGGGCGCCTTCAGGCCAGCCAGAAGGTGACCGAAGAAGCGCAGTTTAGCGCCCTCGAAGGCGGAGTGAACCGCCGAAGCCGCCATCGCGCTCTTGGGCTTGCCAGCGTCGTCGCTGAGACCGGTCGACTTCAGCGCCTCGGCCAGATTGGCGTGGATCAGCTGGAAGGCGTCGGCCCACTGGTCCCAGATGGCTATGTCGTCGGTCGTCAGCGGATGGACCAAGGGTTCGTACTCGACGCCCTCGAATGACAGCGATCGCGCCACATAGAGGCCGAGCGCCTTGAGCTCGCGCGCCACAAGCTCCATCGCCGCGACCCCGCCCCGGTCCATGGCGTCGAGGAAGTCGGCGCGGGACATGAAGGGCGCTTCCGGCCCGCCCCACAGGCCCAGCCGGGCGGCATAGGCGAGGTTCTCCGCCGTCGTCGCGCCGGTCGCCGAAACATAGAGGATGCGGGCGTTCGGCAGCCGGTTCTGCAGGGCAAGACCCGCCATGCCCTGCAGCGAGGCCTTCTTGGCCCCGCGCGCGCCCTTGCCGCCCCCGGCGGCGTTGGCCATGGCGTGGGCCTCGTCAAAGGCGATGACCCCGTCGAAGTCTTCGCCCAGCCATGCGACGACCTGGTCGAGGCGGGACTGGCGGGAGCCCCGTGCCGGCTGGCGAAGGGTCGCGTAGGTGGTGAACAGGATGCCGCGATCGAGCCTGACGCCGTCGCCCTGCTTCCAGCTCGACAGCGGCACGATGTCGTGGGTGCCCCCGCCGATGGCGCCCCAGTCGCGCCGGGCGTCCTCCAGCAGGGCATCATTGCGGGAAAGCCAGACCGCGCGCTCGCGCCCCTGGCTCATGTTGTCGGCGACGATGGCGGCGATCTGACGGCCCTTGCCGCAGCCGGTGCCGTCGCCAAGGAAGAATCCGCGTCGGAACGAAACGCCGTCCTCAGCACCATCGCGAACGAGCGCCACCTCATGGGCCGTCTCGCCCAGTCGGAACCTCCCGGGCAGGAAGGCCGCATGGGCCTCGCCGGCGTAGATCACCGTTTCCGTCTGGGCGTCGGAGATCCGGCCCTCGTCACGAACGGCCGGCGGCAACACCGGCCGGTAGGTCGGCGCGGGCGGCGCGACCGAGGCCATCGGGCCGGACTCGACCAGAGGCGAAGGGTGAGGCCGGGGATCAGGCAGGACGATCCGCGCCAGGGCATGCGCCTGATAGAGGCCGACGTCCCGGCCCTCGCCAGCCCAGGGCCGCGTCTCATAGGCCAGGGGTGTTGCTCCGGCCGGGAAGGCCAGTCGGCCTGCGGGAAGGGCGAGCCCGCGGTCGCGCGGCGCGAGGAAGGCGGCGGCGTTTAAAGTCAACCGCACGCGCGGACGGGCGGTGCCGCGATCCGGAAGGCTCGCGAGGATCCGGGCGGTCGCCTCCAGATCTTGGGGCTGATGAAGGAGGCCGTCCCAGACGGCTGTCCCGCCGCGATCCATGACCAGCAGGCCGGTCTCGACCGAGGTGCCGTGTTTGGCGAAAGCGCGCGCGGGAAACGCCACGGCGGCCACCATGACGCCTTGGCTTTCGAGCACCCGCCTGAGATCGGTGTCGGTAAGGGCGGTGAGAGGCACGATCGCCGCCATCCGGCCGCCGTCCGCCAGAACCTTGAGCGACGCGATAAGATGGGCCTGAAGATCCGAGAACGGCGGGTTGCAGACCACGACGTCAAACGACCCGGCGTCCTTGAGGAGGTCGGGCAGATGGCGGCCATCGTGCCGCCGGCGCGTCGCCTTGGCGAAAAGTCCGTCGAGGAGCGCCGCGCGCGTGGGCGCAAGCTCGTTCAACGTCAGGCTCGCCCCGCACGCTTCGGCCACCACAGCCAGCAATCCGGTCCCCGCAGACGGCTCGAGGACACGGTCCTCCGGTCGAACCTGCGCGGCCAGCACCGCGAGAGCGGCGAGTTGGGGCGGGGTGGAGAATTGGTCCAGCGCGACCTGTTCCTCGCTGCGCCGGCTGTGGGTCAGGCCAAGCGCTGAGACACCGGCGAGCAGAGCGGCGATTTCGGCCGGGGCGTCCTCGAGCCGGGCGATCTGCGGCGCGAGGCGGCGGATCTGAAGCACCGTCGCGGCCTCGATAGCGTCATAGGCGTCGCGCCAGGTCCAGCCGCCCTCGGCGTCGGACACCCCGAACGCGGTGGTCATGACATCGGCCACGAGGCGTCGATCCAGCGCGCGCGAGCGGGCCAGATGGATGGCCAATGCACGGGCGGCGGCCAGGATGTTGGCGGGGAGATTCCCGACGGCGAGGTCGGCGAACAGCGACAGGTTGCGGGTGGTGGACATTGAGAAGGCTCCGGTCGCCTGGAGCGGAGGGCTCCTCCCTCTCGGTCCTCCAGGCTCGCTTCGCCCCGCCCTCCCTTCGTCTCCCCGACAGTCGCGTCGACGTGCACGACGACAGAGAAACACCGCCCCGGCAGGTCGCCGGGGCGGTGTTTCAGGGTGCGGATAATCAGGCGGCGGCGACGTCCAGAGCCGCCTTGCCCGCCGGAGTGACGACGAAGGCGCCGGCCCCCTCGTCGTCCTCATCGACGCCATCGCCGGCGACCTGGTCCTCGATGTCCGGGGCATCCTGATCGGCGTCGATCGGAGCGGCCCAGGACAGGGCGGCCGGAGCCCAGGTCCGCTGCGCGGCCTGTTCGGCCACCCAGTCGACCAGCTCGGTCTTGCGGAGCGTCTTTGCCCGCTCGTCCTCGGCGCCCATGGTCCCCAGCATGCCGGTCAGCAGGGCTTTGGAGTGGGGCTGCAGGAAGGGGGCGTCGGGCGTCCAGTGGAGGGTGATGTCCGCGTGGCACAGCGCCGCCAGCTCCGCCGCCTCGGCCCGGGCGCTGCGGCGGATGGAGAAGGTCTTCTCCTCGCGAACATCGAGGCTGATGGCGGTCAGTTCCGCCAGCAGTCCCATCTTCTCGCCGTGGGGAAGGCCGTGGACCCAGGCAATGACGGTCTCGCCGGACGCTTCCCATGCTGTACGACGATCCTCGAGCCGTCGACGAATATCCCCATCCAGAGCCTCGATGACCCGGCTGTTGGCGGGATTGAATCCGCTCGCCGTGATGGCCAGGGCCGAGTCCGTTCGCATCACGTGAGCGCATCGCACAAGGACGGTGAACAGCCGCGCAATCAACGCTGTAAGCGCCGCCCCGGGATCGTCGGCCAGGGCACGGATAAGCCCTCGCGTCGCCACGTCGGTCCGCACGGCATGCAGGGCGTGGTTGACACCCTCGGTGTCCGGCTCCGGAGCGTCGACTTCCGGCGGGACATAGGTCGGTGGCGCCGAGGTCCGACGCGCGGCCTCCGGCGCGGCGTCCTGATCCTCTTCGTCGATCTCGGGTTCCTCCGGCGTGTAGCAGCGGATTTCGACGCCTGCCTCCGCGGCCGGCCACAGGACCATCGTGGTCACGACCCGGCCCCCGCATCCAGTCTGGTCTGATGCGATCTTGGCGTGGATCATGTCGACGATTGCCAGATCAGCGACGTCGGGGTGCTCGACGTCTGCCAGGGCGATGCGGGCCTTCTCGGTCCGGTCGTTGAACACCTCCCGCTGCGCCCGGTAGCGCGCCATCTCTTCGGCAGGGAGTGAACCGCCATACACATAGCCGAGCGCCTCAAGATCATCGGGAAGCTCTGGCTCCGGGCCGGCGGTCACGTGAACCGAGATCCCTTCGGCCTCGAACACGGCCGCGATCCCGCGTGCGCGATGGGTCCAGACGTCGGTCAGAATATCCGGGTCGAGCAGAACAGGAGGCAGTTCGCCGAACAGGTCGGTCTCGGTGCGGCCTCCGGCGTCGGCATAGGCCTGAGGATCGACCAGGGCGCAGCGGCGATCGCGCGTGGTGACCCGGCTGTCGTCGAGACGTTCGCTGACCCGCCATTCCTGGAACCCACGGCCGTCCAAGGTCATCTGGGCGAGGTCCTCCTGCTCCTGGCGATCCGGCAGTCGTGCCAGCAACCGGGTCTGGCGAAGGGTGATGCGGCCCGCCTTCAGCGCCACCAGAGCGGCGGGCGCGACGCCGGACAGGGCCGCCAATCGCTTGATCTCGATCTCGTCGTAGCCGAGCGCCCGCGCCATGGCGGTGATCGTCAGTTTCGACTTCAGCATTCGGCCGATGGCCGCGATGACGTCGGCCACATGGACGGGGACGGCGGTGTTGGTCAAAAGGACCGCCGCCGCCTGGCGCGCCGGATCGGTCTCGACATAGGTCCGGACCGGATAGTCCTCGTCGATTTCGCCGTCCTCCAGCAGGATCGCCAGCGCCAGACGACGACGACGACCGTCGAGGGCCATGAACGGCTGCTCCTTTTTGCCGCGACCGGGCCTGACGGTCACGGGCTGCAACTGACCGGCCGCTTTGAGGGTGGCGGCCAGGGTCGGAATATCGTCGTCGGGCGGTTCGCCATAGCGCAGGTTCTCTCGCGCGATGCCGAGATCCCCGAGGCGGACGATGCGTTCCACGGGCGTGAAGATGACGGCCGGGGTCGGGGTTTCAGAAGCAGGGGTTGTTGGGGTGATGACGGGAACGAGGTCGCTCATGAGGTCTCTCCTGCCGGGCGACGGGGCCCATCCCCGCCGCTCCGGCGCCCCTCAGCGCCCTCGCTCCCCCTTTTGCGACGCCGCCGCGACCGCGACCTCGTTCCAGTCGCCGAACGGCGGCTCGGGCCATGACACCTCGACATCAAGGCCATCGCGGACCAGGCGGCGGCGGAGCCGGGTCGCCGCCGCCTCACCGGCCTCGCCCCGATCAGCGGCGATCAGAACCCTGCGCACGCAGGCGGGCGGGCTCCAGACGGCGAGGTTGTTGGCGGCCGTGAGGGCCCAGCCGGGAAGACCGAAGCGGTCCATTGCGGACAAGGTCGTGACCACCCCTTCGCCCACCAGCATGTTTTCGGCCGCAGGCGAGAGGCGAACGGCCGCGCCGGGGGGCACCTGACCCACGGTCTTGCGAGCCAGGCGCAGACCGGCAGCGAGCAGCCCGTTGATCTCGAGATAGGTCAGTTCGACCGCCGTCAGACGATCGTCGGCGTCGCTGATCCGGGCGATCAGAGCCGGACGCACGCGCCCACCAATCTGATAGACCGACAGTGGCGCGCAGCGATGCAGGCGAAGATTGGAAGCGGCGGCTACGGCCATCACCGCGCGCCGCCGCAGATAGAGAGCGGCCGGACCGTGGGGCGGTCGCTCCGTCGTCGCGGTCCACAGACGCGATGCGGTCTCGACGCGAAAGCGCTGGTCCGGTCTCGGCGATGAGGACCGTCCGCGCCCGCCGCCGGTGAGCCGACCGGCGTCGTCGATGAAGCCTCGACCGCGAAGATCATCCCGGGCGGTTCGCCAATCGGCGCCGCCAAACCCATGGATGATCACTCGATCAGCGACCAGCATCAGCGAAACCGATCGGTCGGCCGTGCTGTGGCCCGGGGCGGGGATGCTCGCACGCGAGCCCCCGGCATAGAGGTCGCCGCCCAGGGCGGCGACGATGGCGTGAAGAGTCATGGTCGCCTCAGATCAGGCCGAGCTGTTTGAAGCTCGCCGTGCCCTGGCGGCCGATGACGAGATGGTCGTGGACCTGCAGGCCGAAGACGCGCGCAGCATCGATGATCTGCCGCGTCATCTCGATATCGGCCTGTGACGGCGCCGGGTCGCCGGACGGATGATTGTGGACGAGGATCAGCGCCGACGCCGAGAGTTCTATCGCCCGCCGGATGACTTCCCGTGGATAGACGGGCGCGTGATCGACCGTGCCTTCAGCGCGGAATTCGTCCCGGAGCAGTATGTTCTTCTTGTCGAGATACAGGGTGCGGAACTGCTCTCTCGGTTCATGGGCCAGGGCCGAGCGGACATAGGCCACCAAGGCGGACCACGACGACAGGACGGGGCGGCGGCAGGCCTCCGACCGGGCCAGTCGCACGCTCAGGCGGCCCAACATCTTGAGGTCCGTGATCGTGGTCGCGTCGAGCCGAGCGGCCCGCGCGAGTTCCGGTGGATCCGCCGCGACAACCGAGGCGACCGAGCCGAACGCCGCCAGCAGGGTATTTACAGCCTGCGCGATGTCACGCTCGGGCATGGTGCGCGCCATCAACAGGGAAAGAAGGGTGGCGTCGTCCATCTCCTGCTCGAGGCCGCGCGACGGCGCGAACCGGTCTGCCGATCGTCGATCGGAAAGGCCGGAGATTGATGAGGGCAAGGGTCGCATCGCGGGGTTCCTGGGCTGCTCGCCCCGGATCGGGGCGGTCGCCCCCGCCCTCCCTTTTTTCTCCGTCGGCCGTTGGCGAAGCGCTGCGAGGGCGTCAGTCTGCACGCATGAAATGGCTCCTGATCCTTGCAGGCCTGTGGCTGGCCCCCGCGGTCGCCCACGCCGATCCGTGCGAAGGCCGGTTGCCCGACCGCGCGGGCGCGAGTTTCTCCGGTGTGGTTCGCTACATCGGAGACGGCGACAGCCTCTGTCTCGGACCGAGTGCAGATCCCGCGACCTGGATCGAGGTGCGGCT
Source organism: Brevundimonas sp. GW821-FHT10A07 (assembly GCF_059415785.1). NCBI lineage: Bacteria > Pseudomonadati > Pseudomonadota > Alphaproteobacteria > Caulobacterales > Caulobacteraceae > Brevundimonas > Brevundimonas sp. GW821-FHT10A07. The sequence continues at coordinate 294,608 of NZ_JBWKNX010000002.1, read as the reverse complement.
TTCGGATTTCAATGCACCCGAACTTCACAGTCCAACCGGCCGCGCAGACCGCGAACGACTGTCTCGCCTGGTCCGCGGCCGGGTGCTGGCCTGCGTTGCCGAGCGCGGCCGCAACGGCAGGGTGATCGTCTATGACAGGGTCATCGCCTCTTGCCGCCTGAATGGCCGAAGGGTTGGCGACCTGCTGCGCGCGGCCGGCGGCAGCGAGGGTGGAAACTAGGAGCCGAAGCCCTTGCGGTGCGCCTGCTCGAGCCTGTCCACCCCCGCCTGACCTGACGCTCCTCCTCGCCGGTGGACAGCGCCCGGCGCCCGACAGTCCGGCCCGTGAGGAGGTCAGGTCGAATGTACGCCTACTCTGGATGAAGAGCGGTCACCTCCGCGACCGGCCCCTTCACCGTCACGTCGAACTGGACCCGGTCTCCGACCTTCGCCTTTTGAAGGATGGTCGGAGACGCGGTGAAGGCCATGGTCATCGCAGGCCAGTTCACGCCGGGGATCGGCCCGTGATCGATTGTCACCGTTCCTGCCGCAGGATCGACAGCCGTGATGGCCCCCGTACCTGAACCAGACATCTCGCCCGAGGCCGCCATCGGCATCCCCGACATGTCGCCGGTTGCCGCAGGAGCGGCAGCCGCCGGTTCGACGGGCGCGGGTTCAGTCTTCTGACCGCAGGCGGCCAAGGCGAGCGCCAGACCGGCGGAGAGGATAAGAATGGGCTTCATGGAAAACTCCTGTTTTGAAGCGGGGATGAAACTCTTCGCCGACGTCGGAGAAGGAGGTAGCCAGCCGGGATCACCAGCATGGAAAGCAAGGGGGCCGTGAGCATCCCGCCGATGACCGGGGCGGCGATGCGGCTCATGATTTCGGAGCCCGCGCCGTGGCCGATGAGGATCGGAAATAGCCCGGCCAGAATGACCGCCACGGTCATGGCCTTGGGGCGAACGCGCAACAGGGCGCCTTCGCGAACGGCGACATCGACCTGATCGGGATCTGGCGAAGGTCCTCGGTCGGCCAGCGCGTGCTTGAGGTAGATTAGCATCACCACCCCGAACTCGGCGGACAGGCCAGCCAGGGCGATGAAGCCGACGCCGGTCGCGACGGACTGATGATACCCGAGAAGATAGAGCATCCACACGCCGCCGGTCAGGGCGAACGGCAGGGTGGCCATGATCAGGAGCGCCTCGTCGAAACGACCGAAGGTCAGGTAAAGCAGAATGAAGATGATCACGAGCGTGGCCGGGACCACGATCTTCAGACGCTCCGCCGCGCGTTGCAGATATTCGAACTGCCCCGAATAGGCGATCGTGACACCCGGGCTCGTACGCACGTCCCTGACGACCGCCTTTTGCAGGTCGGTCACGACCGAGGCCATGTCCCGGCCTCGCACATCGACATAAACCCAGGTGGACGGACGGCCGTTCTCCGACTTCAGCATGGGCGGCCCGTCCGCGATGGTCAGGCGTGCGACGGTCCCCAGGGTGATTTGCTGGCCTGACGGCGTCAGGACCGGCAGTGCGCGCAACTCGTCCAGACTGTCGCGCAGCTCACGGGGATAACGGACGCTGATCGGATAGCGGGCGAGGCCTTCGACCGTCTGTCCGATGGTCTCCCCGCCGACGGCGCCGGACACGATCGACTGGACATCGGCGATGTTGAGCCCGTATCGCCCGGCGGCCTGCCGGTCGATATCGATGTCGACATAGCGTCCGCCGGTCAGACGCTCCGCCAAGGCGGAGGTCACGCCCGGCACCGTCTTGGCGACCTCGGCGACCTGCGCCGCAATCCGATCGATCTCGGCCAGGTCCGCGCCGGAGACCTTGACCCCGACAGGGCTCTTGATGCCGGTCGCCAGCATGTCGATCCGGTTTCGGATCGGCGAGACCCAGAGGTTGGCCAGCCCCGGCGCCCTCACGACCCGGTCCAGTTCCTCGACGAGTTTCTCCGGCGTCATGCCCGGCCGCCACTGATCGCGTGGCTTGAACTGGATCGTAGTCTCGAACATTTCCAAAGGCGCCGGATCGGTCGCGGTCTCCGCCCGTCCCGCCTTTCCGAACACCGTCGCCACCTCGGGAACGGATTTGATCATCCGGTCGGTCTGCTGGAGCAGTTCGCTGGCCTTGGCGATGGACAGCCCCGGCAGTGCGGACGGCATATAGAGAAGGTCGCCTTCGTCCATCGGCGGCATGAACTCCCCGCCGAGTTGGCTCAGCGGCCAGGCGGTGGTGGCGAACATCAGGGCGGCGATCACCAGCGTGGCCTTCGGCCGTTCGAGCACCCAATCGAGCGGTCCCCGATAGATCCGCGTCAGCACCCGATTGATCGGATTGCTCTGTTCCGCGGGGATCCGACCGCGGATCAGATACCCCATCAGGACCGGAACGAGGGTGATCGAAAGGATCGCCGCCGCCGCCATCGCATAGCTCTTGGTGAAGGCCAGCGGCGCGAACAACCGGCCTTCCTGGGCCTGAAGCGTGAAGACGGGGATGAAGGACAGGGTGATGATGACCAGGCTGAGGAACAGAGCCGGTCCGACCTCGACGGCCGCCCCGGTGATCACGGTCCAGCGGGTCTCGCCTTCCAGCTTCCGGTCGGGGTGGTCATGCTCCCACCGCTCGATGTGTTTGTGGGCGTTCTCGATCATCACAACCGCCGCATCCACCATCGCGCCGATGGCGATGGCGATGCCGCCCAGCGACATGATGTTGGCGTTCACCCCTTGGACCTTCATCAGAAGGAGGGCCGCCAGCACGCCCAAGGGCAGGGTCAGAATGGCGACCAAGGCCGAACGACCGTGCCAGAGGAAGAGGCCGCAGACGAGGGCGACGATCAGAAACTCTTCGAGCAACTTGATCGACAGGTTGGAAACGGCCCGGTCGATCAGCTGAGACCGGTCATAGGTGGTGACGACCTCCATTCCGGCGGGCAACCCGGCCTTCAGGGTCTCCAGCTTTTCGCGCACCGCCTTGATGGTCGCCCGCGCGTTCTCGCCCGAGCGCAGGATGACCACACCGCCGGCCACCTCGCCTTGCCCGTTCAGTTCGGCGATGCTGCGTCGCATCTCCGGGCCGATCTGGACGGTCGCGACATCGCCCAGCGATACCGTGACGCCCCCGGCCGCCGTGCGGATGGGAACGGCGCGGAAGTCGTCGAGCGTCGTCAGATAGCCGTCCGCCCGAACGATATACTCCGCCTCAGCCAGTTCCAGGACCGAGCCGCCAGCCTCGCCGTTTGCCCGCTGGATCGCCTCGACGACCTGGTCCTGCCGCACGCCGAAGGCCGCCAGTTTATTGGGATCGAGCACGACCTGATACTGACGCACCATCCCGCCGATCGCCGCGACTTCCGACACGCCCGGTACGGTCTTGAGTTCGTAGCGCAGGAACCAATCCTGGAGGCTTCGAAGCTGCGCCAGATCATGACGGCCGGTCCGGTCCACCAGGGCGTATTCATAGATCCAGCCCACCCCGGTCGCGTCGGGGCCGAGCGCCGGACGCGCGCTGTCGGGCAGTCGGGACTGAACCTGGCTGAGATATTCCAGCACGCGGGACCGAGCCCAGTAGAGGTCGGTCCCGTCCTTGAACAGGACATAGACATAGCTGTCGCCGAAGAAGGAATAGCCGCGCACCGTCCTTGCGCCCGGCACCGAGAGCATGGTGGTCGCCAACGGATAGGTGACCTGGTTCTCGACGATCTGCGGAGCCTGCCCGGGATAGGAGGTGCGGATGATGACCTGGACATCGGACAGGTCCGGCAGGGCATCGACGGGCGTGCTTCTCAGGGCCCAGAGGCCGGCGGCCAGGAGGGCCAGCGCCGCCATCAGAACCAGAAACCGCCCCTTGACCGAGGCCCGGATGATGGCGGCGATCACGGCTTCGCTCCCATCGGGGCCATAGGCGTCGGGGACGCAGAGGCGCCCCCGATGGGGCGGGCCTCGACACCCGAAAGACTGGCCTCGGAATCGATCAGGAACTGACCCGAGGCGACGATGCGCTCGCCGACGGATAGCCCCGCCAGGACTTCGGTCTGTCCGCCCGCCTCGCGGCCGACGCGGACTTGAGCCGGCTGATAGCGACCGTCGGCCAGGGCCAGCATGACCACGTCTCTTGTTCCAGTGCGGATCACGGCCTCGGACGGAACCAGCAGCGCCGGCCCAGCCCCCCCGCCGAAGACGATCTGGCCATACATGCCGGGACGCAGACGCCCGCCCCGGTTCGGCATCTCGACGCGGCCGGTCAGGGTTCGGCTGTCGCCGGACACCTCCGGCAACAGCGCGGTCAGGCGGCCCGTGAACCGCTCGGAGGGAAACGCGGACAGCCGGGCCTCGACGGCCTGACCGATCCGAATCTGGCCCGCCAGCGCTTCCGGGATCGCCGCATTGAGCCAGACGGTCGAGAGACCGCTGACCTCGGTCAGGGTCATGCCCTGGGTCACCGTCATGCCGGATCGCACAGACAGGGTGCGAATGGCCCCGGCGATCGGACTGGTGACGGTGATGACGGTCCGAGGGCGGCCGCTCCGTTCCACCGAGGTGATCAGGGCGTCCGACATGCCCAGCAGAAGGAGCCTCTGGCGCGCCGCCTGGATCAGGGCCGCCTCGCCCGTTCGACGGACCGCCAGATATTCGCCCTGGGCGCCGCCCCAGCTCGGGATCAACAGATCGGCCAGGGGCGCGCCCGCCACGAGAACATCACCGGGCGCACGGTTGTAGACACGCTGAACGAAACCGTCGGCTCGCGCTTGGACCACGGCGACATCGCGCTGATTGAAATCAACCACCGCCGTCGCCGCCAGATCGCCGCCGAGCGTGCCCATCTGCGCCACCGCGAACCGCATCCCAAGGTTCTGGGTCAGGGCCGGGTCGATCCGGACGCCGGCGGCCGCGCCCGCCGGGGCGCCTTCGTCCGCATATTTGGCGACCAGCGCCATGTTCATGAATGGCGATTGCCCCGGCTTGTCGAATTTCTGGTCCGGATACATCGGGTCGTAATAGTAGAGCACCCGACGCCCTGCCTCGCTCGCCGCCGAAGGGGCATCCTGACCGCCCTGTCGGCCCAGGAAGACGCCGGCGCCGACCCCGATTCCGACCAGGGCCAGCGCGCCAACAGTGACACCGAGCCGATTGCTGCGAAGATCGATCATTGGTCGCCCCCATAGGTCAGGCTGATTTCGGCGGCGTGACGGGTCACGACCGCCTCCTTGTCGAGGACATCCAATCGGGCCTCGGCCACGGCGGTGAAGGTTTGGATGACGTCGTTCAGTCCGACCCGTCCTGCCGCATAGGCTGCGGTTTCCAGGTCGGATTGCTGCAGGGCGAGCGGCAGGATGACGTCGCGCGCCCGCGTCCACTGAGCATGATCCGTGGCGTGCTGGGCGAGGTCTCCCTCCAGATCCGCCTGCAACTGGCGACGTTTGCCTTCGCGCTCGACGGTCACGCGCGCCGCATCGGCTGACCGGGCGGCGATCAGCGGTTGCTGACGCTCCCGTTGAAACAGAGGCAGGCTGACGCTGGCGCCAACCGAAAGCATGTCCCCGAAACGCGGGTCGCGTCGCTGGTAGCTGGCCTGAAGCGACCAGTCGGGTCGGCTGCCGGCGCGCGCCAGGTCCAGTTCCGCCTGGGCCCGCCGATCCCGCGCGCCATAGGCCCTGAGTTCGGGCAGATCGTCGAGACCTGCGCGCAAGATCACCGGCCACGGGGCGTCAGAGGGCGGCAAGCCTTCGATGCTGGGATCGACGTCGCCCGTCCATCGGGTCAGGACAGCGCGCGCCGACTGGCGTTGCGCCACCAGTTCGCTGCGACGATCGTCAAGAGCGGCTTTCATACGAACCACCTCCAGGGCCGTAGCGGGCCGATCAGCGCCCGACGCCACGCCGGACGGAACCGTGTCCCAGAGCGGTTCGAGGGTTGCGAGGATATCCTCCAGCACAGCCAGCTTGCGATCGGCGTAATAGAGATCGATCCAGGCCAGACCGGCGGCGATCCTGACCTCCCTGAGCGCCACGGCGCTGTCGGAAACCGCCACGCCGACGGCGGATTCCGCGAGGCGACGTTCGGCGCGACGGCGCGCCCGGCTGGGAAGATCCTGTTCGATCCCAACCCGCAGCGCGGTGAAATCGTCATCGCCGAATTGTCCGGCGAAGGGGCCGCTGACAGGAAACCCATCGAGGCCGAAGGCCAGGCGAGGATCGGGCAGTTGCCCTGCTGCAACCACCGACGCCTCGGCGGCTTCGACGCCCAGGGCGGCCGCGCGCAAGTCGGGAGCATCAGAGGCCGCGCGGTTTAGCGCGGCCTCGAACGTCAGGGGCTCGGCCTGAACCGGAACCGCCCCAGCGGAGGCGATTATGGCAAGGGCCGAAACCAGACCGAGCGCCCGCATTACATCGCGCCGTGCTGGGCGACAGCGACGCAGGATGAGATCGCTTGCGAGCCATTCGGGCACGACCGCATTGAGGGAGCGTTGCGCGAGATCCTCACGTCGCCGGATGCGACGTCGCCACGATGGACGCAGAGGATCCGACGAAAGACGTCGTGCGGGGCGGACGACGGTGGGCCGACTTGGCGAACGCAGTCGCCGTGAGAGGCGGATTGAGCATTTGCGGCGGCAGGCAAGGTGACGAGGGCGAGCGAAGCCGCGAAAGCGACTCCCGCCAGATAGCGGATAGACATGGAATTTCCTTCGAAAACAGAGGGCTTGGCCGATCGGCGCGTGCCCGAGAAAGCAGGACGTTTCGCAGGAGCGGACAGGGGTGTGCGCGAGCAGCACACGCAGCCAAAAGCTCAGGCGTGAAAGGTCAGGCTTGCTGTTTCGGAGGGGAATAAAGGGGCGGCGGGCTATGGCCGGTGCGCGTCTCGTGGACGGGCGCAAACACCATGGGGCGCGGGGCGATCACATGGCTTAGGACGAAGGGAGGAACGATCGGAGGCGCGAAGGTCGTACAACCCATCTTGGCCATGCAGTCGCCGGTCATTCCCTTGCTGCAATCGCCCATCTTGCCGGACATGCCGTCGGCCATCTGCATAGCCTCGGAGCAGCCAGGCATGGACGAGGCCAGTTCCTGGTTCTGAAAAACCTGGACCGGTGTCGCATGCGCGCTGGTCTGGCCGATGAAACCGGCAAGCGCCAAAGCGACCAGGAGGGTGCGGATCAGGTTCCACATGCACCGCGATCAAGGCGCGAACTGACTTCATAAGTCAAGCTATCGACCCATACCGCGCCTGTTGCGCGCTACAGGAGACGTCAGACCTGTTCAGGCTGGGGCCGTTTGACATTGAAGCCGATCACGAGCGTGACGAGGGTCAGGACCTGAGCCAGGAAGGTCTCCCAGGTACGGAAAACACCCAGCAGGTCGATTCTGGGCAGCCAGGTCAGCGGATGCAGATCGACGATGCCGGCTTCCTGCAGACCCGACACGCCCTTGCCCGCTAGAACGACGGCGAGGATCGCCAGCAGGATTGAACTGAAGCCGAAGAACTTCCCGATCGGCAGTCGCCGGCTGTAGCCGAGCAAGGCCCACGCGATCACCCCGAGTGTGAGTGCGGCGGCGAGAACGCCCAGCAATAGGGCGACGTGTCCCCCCTGGCTCCACAAGGCGACGAGAAAGAGAATCGTCTCGAAGACTTCGCGATAGACGACGACGAACGCGAGAAGAAACAGGAACCAGGCGGAGCGACGGCTGAGCGCCTTGGACATCTTCTCGCGGATATAGACCTGCCATGCGTCGGCCTGGCTTTTGCCGTGCATCCAGATGCCGACAGAGATCAGCACCAGGGCCGCAAACAGCGAGCCGAAGCCTTCCGTCAGTTCGCGGCTGGCCCCACTGATCGACACGAGATAGGTCGCAGCCGCCCAGGTCAGTCCCCCAGCAGCGAGGGCAGACAGCCAACCGCCGTGGACGTAGACCGCGACTTCGGGACGGCCCGCCTTCTTCAAGAAGGCCAGTATGGCGACGACGATGAGCAGAGCCTCCAGACCCTCTCGCAAAAGGACCGTAAACGAGCCGGCGAAGGCCGCACCCGCGCTGGTGGTCGTGGCCGAAAGCGCGCGCTCAGCAAGGTCAAGCAGGCCGTTCGCCCGCTCGGCGCTTGCAACGACCGCAGGCACGCCGGCGTCCCGGCCGACCGTGCTGCGCAGATCGGCCATGCCTTGCTCGATGCGGCGCATGAGCGCGCCGTCGCGGGCGGACAGGACCGGCTCCAAAGGCTCGAAGCCGTCAAGATAGGCGGCGAGCGCCAGATCACCCGCGCGTTGTCGATCGCCGGCTTTGTAGGCCTCGACCGTAGCCGCGATCTTTTCGCGTGCGATCGACAGGGTGTCGCCCGCCGCGCGCTGATTGAGCGCTTCCGGGTGCGAGCGCAGATAGGCGAGGACGGGACGGGCCTTCTCAGCTCCGATGACTGTCGCCAACTGGGCCTCGCTTGTGCCCGTAAGCGTCTGCAGGTTCGGCACGGCTCTTTGGACCGCCTTGTCAGACTTCCATAGGCGCTCACCGAGCGCGCGGTCAGCAGGGCTGAACGCCAAGCCGTTGACATAATAGGCCAGAGCCCAGCGGTCAGCTTCCGGCATGTCGGCGAAACTGGCCATGGCTGTGCCGTCAAGGCCTTGCTGAATGACCTGATAGAGCGCGAACGGGCTCCGCTCACGGGCCCGGTCATGATCACTGAAAGCAACCGGTGGCGGATCAAGCCCGATGGCGCCCGCGCCGTCGCCGTGACCGCTCGCGCCGTGGCAGATGGCGCAGTTGTCGGCGTAGAGGCTCGCGGCCCGTCCCATGTCCGGCAAGGTGGTCGGCGCCAGAGCCGCCGGGTAGGCGATCAGGAGATCGGCGGCCAGTTTGCGTGCGGTCGCGCCGACGTCGGCTGGGGAGGCTTTCTGATCGATCTTCGTTCTCAGTACGCGGACCGAGGTGAGCAGCGCGGGTTTGCTCGCGTTCGAGGGCAGGGCTTCTATTCGCGCCTGCGCCGACGCCGCGAACTCGTTCATCTCGGCGAACTCGCCGGCGCTTATGACCTGACCATTCTGGACAGCCCCCGAATAGTCGACGGCGAGATAGTCGAGCAGCCGCCAAGCGACACGAGGATCGGCTGCCGCAGTCTGCGCATGGACGGCGGACACGCCGAGCATGCTGACGAAGGCGATCGCTAGAAGCCAGCGGATACTCGGATGTGTCATACGGCCGCAATAGGCCTAATGCGATTGCATCGCAATACGGTGTCTGCCGCCCAAACCATAAATCCATGAAGTTCAAGTCACGCGTTCAACGTGCCCGTTCGTCTTGGGCAAAGTAGCGACGGTCTCAGCGCCTGGTGTAGGCCGGCAGATCGGGAGCCGTAGAAGGCGTGGGGTTGCGCTGAAGATCGGCAATCAGGGCGTCCATCTCGGCGATCTCGCGCTTTTGGGCCTCGATGATGCCGTCGGCCAGTTCGCGCACCCTTGGGTCGCGGATATGGGCCCGTTCGCTGGTCATGATCGCGATCGAGTGATGCGGGATCATCGCGCGCATATAATCCACGTCATTGACCGTCTCCTGGCTGCGCACGAGCCAGAGCGATCCGGCGAACACCAGGACCGCTCCGCCCAGGATGGCCAGGTTCATACGTTTGTCGGTGTACATCTTGAGCATGAACAGCAGCATGATGACGGCCATGACTGCGCCCATCAGCAACGCCATCCAGGCCCGGGTCTCGCTGAAGCGTACGTGCTCTAGCTGGTAGGTGTTCAGATACATCAACCCGAACATCACGAGCGTGGACGTCGCGATCATCGCGCCGAATCTCAGATAGATCTTCGACTCCATGGCAAACCTCCGGTCTTTTAAATCAGGCTGAAACGAATCATCTAAATCGATGGTTGCAGACGAAGACAAAGATCGAGTGTTTAAACAATTCAGACCGTTCGGATGAGGGATGTCAGTTTCAGCGTCGGCCACATTCCGCGTCCACGGCCAGCCGGGATCGTTCGATCGGGGGCTCGCCGGTGACCATGGATTTGTCGATCGACACGCGCGGGCGCGCGCGGCTTAGGTCTCATGCATCATGCGCCTTGGGATCGTCGCCGACCTAACGACGAACGAATCGATAAAGCGCCGCCTTTGTCTATTGTCACTCCGCTTACGCCCGATCAGGGTTGGGGTTCGCCAATCCGCAGCCTCAGCCGCCAGCGGCGCCGACGTCAAGCGGAGGGTGATCCAGAGTGAGCCGAAAGCCAGGATTCCATCTCACGGACGTCCTCACTCTGCATATCGATGGTTTTTTGCGCCATCGTTCGGACCGCCGCGTCTGGATCCCTGGCGATCACGACCCGGGCCATCTCGATCGCCCCTTGGTGATGCGCGATCATCTTGCGCGCCCAGAGATGGTCCGCGTCGGCGGCGGACGCCGCCATCATCGCGTCTTTCATTCTCGTCTCGACGGGCATGAAGGCGGTCCGGGCGGACGCGTCCGCGCCGCCCGAGGGCCGGCCTTGAAGCCACTTCTGCAACTCGGCGATATCACGAGTCTGCATCTCGATTGTCTTTTGCGCCATCCGACGGATGTCCGGGTCCGTTCCGTCGCGCAGGACGACCTGGGACATGTCCAGCGCGCCCTGATGATGAGGGATCATCTTACGGGCCCACGCCTCGCTCACGTCGGCGCCCTTCGCCGCCATCATGGCGTCGTGCATTTTCATCTCCGACGCCGAGTAGGCTGTCTGCGTCATCGCCGGCTCCATGGTGAGCGGGGGCGGCGTTGCTTCGGCCGGTTCCGATTGTGGAGCAGCCGCCTTAGGGCTACAGGCGGTGATCGCGAGAGCGCCCAGGACAAGGGCGGATGCGTGATAAAATTTGATCATTTTTAGCTCCAACAGCTTGTGGCGCGCGCGGACCGCGGGCGATGGGACCGTGTAAAATGGCTGCGTCGTCTCAGGCGGGAAGAGGGCGCACATCATTGGTCGAACGGGGTTTCAAACCCGGGGCGTCGCATCCGTTCCACCTGCAGAAACATTCTGCGCGGCGAGAGGGGAACCGGCGCGGCGTGCGTAAGAGCAGTCTGAGCACCCAGGTTCGGCGCGAACAAACGACCTGTCGACCCGTCGATCCAGACACCCGCCCTTCTCGTCATAAGGGCCTTCAGGCGATGCGCCGTTTCGGCTCGGGGCGCGGCCTTGCGCTATGCAGCGGATGCGCGGGTAACGAGGGATCAGCCGCATCGCCCCGTATAACCCAATGAGCCATTCTGGTTTTCGGAGTTCAATCTGATGTCTGCCCGCAAAATCCTGTCCCTGATCGGCGCCGCCGGAGCCCTGGCGCTCATGGCGACTCAAGCGGACGCGCATGCCCGCGTCGTCGCCTCGACGCCCGCCGCCAGCGCCACGGTCGCCTCGCCGTCCGCCATCACGGTGACCTTCAGCGAACGGGTCGCTCCGGCCTTCTCCGGGCTCAGTGTCTCCAACGCGGCCGGTGCGGCCTTCGCGGTTTCCACGACCGTGTCAGACGACGGCAAGACCGTCTCGGGTCGGACCGCTCGGCCCTTGGCGGCAGGCGCCTATACCGTCAACTGGCACGCCGCTTCCGCCGACGGCCATCGCATGACCGGCGCCATCGCCTTCACAGTGCGCTAAGCGCCAATGCTCGACGTTTGGGTCATCCTTCTCCGCCTCGTGCAATACGCCGGCGCGGTCGTCCTGTTGGGCGCGCCGCTCTTCCTGCTCTACGGACTGCGCGAGGCGGATGGGCTAGCTCTCGGATGGCCGAGGCGAATTCTGATTTTCGCCTCGGCCATGGTCGCCTTGAGCGCAGGCGCGGCCCTGGTCGCCCAGACCGCCGTCATGGCGGGATCGATTGCCGAAGGCCTGAAACCGTCCTCGCTCGGCTTCATGATCACCGGGACAATTCTGGGGCCAGCGTTCCTGATCCGAAGCGGGGTCGCCGCCCTTGCCCTCGTGGTCCTGACTTTCGTCAGGCCTTCTCGTCTGGTCTGGATCCTGGTCAGCCTGGCCGGACTGATCGTCAGCGCCAGTTTCGCCTGGACGGGTCACGGCGCGGCGACTGAAGGCCCCGGCCATTATCCTCACCTCGCAGCGGCGATCCTACACAGTTATGGCGCGGCTGTCTGGCTCGGCGCCCTGGTCGTGCTGTTGATCCTGACGCTTGGCCACAAGGCGTCACCTGCAGCGGACCGGACGCTCTATCAGGCGTTGCACGGCTTCTCGGGTGTCGGCACGGCGTCGGTGGCGGTCCTCGTTCTGAGCGGCCTGGTCAACAGTTGGTTCATGGTAGGACCCGATCGCCTGGCCGGACTGTTCACGACCTCCTACGGGCTCCTTCTAAGCGCCAAACTGGCTTTGTTCGGCCTCATGCTGGCGCTCGCCGCAGCCAACCGTTTCCATCTGACGCCCAGCCTTGCCAACGCGCTCGCGGATCCGTGGGCGCTCACCCAGGCGGTCAGCCGATTGAAGCGCAGTCTTGTGCTGGAGACCCTCATCGCCCTGGCGCTCCTTTGCGCGGTCGCCGTCATGGGCACCCTTGCGCCCGTCTCGGCGATGGACATGGCGATGTAGGGTCAGGAGATCGATCCCGCGACCTTCACCCGCTATCGGCGGGGGCTCAGGCGGCCTGGTCTGCAGGCGCCGTGACGGATCGCGTCTCGTAGATCTGCAAAACTGTTCCCGTCGCCCCAACAGTCGCCATGTAACGTGCACACACGGTCTCAACGCCCCAGCCTGCGCGGATCGCCGCGTCGACCGACGATATCGCGCAAGGAGGAGCGCAACGCCCGGCGTCATTAATCGCCTGTTCGACCCAGATCTTCGCGCCTTGTACGCCATGTCCATGGCGTAAGCAGACGACAGCCCGCATCGAGCACTGCGTTCACCGCGCGGCGAGCGCTGCGTTCTCTATCCGGACGCGGTAGGCGATCAGCAAGGCGTTGAGCAGGCTGAACACGAGCGCGATCCCGATCTGGCCGAACGCCAGAGGCAAGACGGCGATCTCCAGCGACGCGATCCAGTAGTTGGGGTGTCGGATGAACCTGTAGGGACCATCGCGAACCAGAGGGGCGCCTGAGAGGCTGATGATCCGCGTCGTCCAGAACGGGCCGAGCGTCGCGATGACCCAGATCCGCGCGCCCTGTAGCGCCAGATAGATCAGCAGCAGACTCGCGCTCGGCGTCGTAGTCCAAGGCGTCAGACCGGCGATCGTGGCGATCCAGGCGGCGTGCAGGACGACAAACAGCGGATAATGGCCGGCGCCGTATTCGACGGCACCCTGCGCCTTCAGCCGCCGCGTATTCCGTGCCGCAAGCCAGAGTTCGCCCAGACGCTGGGCGATCACCAGCGCCAGGACGATCGGGAGCCAGCTCACGGGCGGATCAACATCAGCGCGGTCGTGAAACCCGGACCCAGAGACGTCAGCAACAGAGGACCGGGGTCCCTGGCGTCCAGCGTCGCTTTCAACACGAACAGCACGGTCGCCGAACTCATATGGCCATGATCGCGAAGGATATCGCGCGTGTGTTGCAGACTGCCGGCCGGCTGGGAGAAGCAGGCTTCCAGCGCATCGATCACCTTGGCCCCGCCAGGGTGACAGACAAAACCTCCGATGTCGGCGGCCGAAAGGCCCTCTCTTGTCAGGAAGGCTTCGGCGATCGGTTTGAAATCCTGCTCGACCAGGGTCGGAATGTCCCGACTGAACACGACCTTCAATCCGTCATCGGCGACCTCCCAACCCATCACGTCCAGACTGTCCGGCCAGGTGTGCTCGTGGGACGCACCCAAGATCGGCCCGGTCGTGTCCGCGCGGCAGGAAATCACCGCAGCGGCCGCCCCATCTCCGAACAGGGCCGTGGCGACGAGATTGGACTTCGATCGGTCCTGATAGCGAAAGGTCAGGGCGCACAGTTCCACGACGACGAGGAGGACCCGACTTGCGGGATCCGCTCGCGCCATGTCGGCGGCGCGCGCCAGACCGAGAACCCCGCCGGCGCACCCCAGACCGAAGATCGGCAGACGGCGAATGTCGGGTCGAAAACCCATCACCTGCATCAGCCGCGCCTCCAGGGAGGGGGTGGCGATGCCGGTCGAACAGACTGCCACGATCGTGTCGATCTGGTCAGGCCGTAGACCCGCCGCCGCGAGCGCCGCGCTCGCCGATCGCTGCAATAGATCGACCGCGTGCTCGAGAAACAGATCGTTGCGCTCGGCGAAACTGTGGGGTTTCAGATACCACTCGATCGGTACGCACGAATGCCGGGTCTCGATCCGGGCATTGCGGTAGATCGGCGCAAGCCGTTCGAAACCGCCGTGGGTCGTGGCGAACAGTTCCGCGCCGTTCGCCGCCACGGCAGCTTGCGACAGTTCATAGGGCGGCCAGGCCGTGGCCAGGCCGGCGAGACGCGGTTGTGGCGACGGCGCACCCACGTCCGACATCATCCCCTGGCCTGGGCGTGAGGCGCGAAGACCCGCGTCTGTCCGCCCTTGAGGACAAGGAGGGTCTCAAAGGCGTCGCGCTGGCCATCGGCGCTTTCCATGCCGGGGGAACCCAGGGGCATGCCAGGAACCGCCAGGCCGATAGCCGGGGGTCGTTCCGTCAGCAGACGACGGACGTCTTCGGCCGGCACATGTCCCTCGAGCACATAGCCGGCGATCAGGGCGGTGTGACACGACGCGAGGTTGTCGGACACGCCATGACTGGTGCGAAGGCTCCGCAGATTGGGCAATTCGGTCACCTCGGCCGTGAAGCCCGCCCGGCGCATATGATCGATCCAGGCGGTGCAACAGGCGCAGGTCGGGGTCTTGAACACGGCAAGGGCGGTGGCCGACCTTGCCGGCGCGCAGGCCGTGACGGCGAGGGCGCTAGCGCTGAATCCTGCGGCCAGCAAAGCCCGCCGAGACAGTGATGAAGTCATAAGTCAAAGTCTCTTGGACTGGGGCTAGATACGGGTTCAGGAAGCGGGCCGGACGGGCCGCGCCGAGGAATGATAGAGGGAGAAACGCCAGACGCCGCCCCGTTTGCGCAGCACGCTGGTGGCGACGCCCTGGCGTTCGACGGGCGCCCGCGCGGCGTCCTTGAACGTGATCCGGTAGCGATAGGTCTCCGTCACGAGGGCGATGTCCCCGTCGATTTCGACGTCCGCCTGGGGTTCGCTGAACGTGAAGCTCGCCAGATCGGCGAACTCCGGCCCGAGATGATGCTCTAGATAGCGCGCGAAGGTCCCTTCGGCTCCGCCGCTTTCGAAGACCTCGGAGTCCTGCCAAAACAGGTCGGGCGTTTGCGACACGTCCAGCCGGGCGACGGCATCCCGGTAGGCCGTCACGACCGTGCGGACCTGCGCCTCGTCCGTGGATTGTGACGGGGCCTGGGCGTGGGCCGTGGTCGTCAGCACGATGGCGAGGACCAGCCCCGCGAGCGCGGGACGAAAAATCATAGGTGTCTCCAGTCTGTTTAGGTCCGTCGCCTTCGCTGCGACGGACAGGGACGCCCCGGGATGGGACGCCTTGCCGGATCAGAACATCAGATGCCGCATGCCGTGGGTCAGCATTCCCCCGAGCAGGCCATTCACCAGCACGGCGGCGGCGGTGGTCGTCAGGACGCCGATGTAGAGCCACTCGCGCGCCCGCCCGGGGCTCCGGACCCAGTGTTCCTTGGCCCACCAGCAGATCATTCCCAGTAGGGCGATGGAGGTTCCAAGCCACCTGTGGGCGGTATGGGTCGCGTCGTCCTGTCCCGGCCATCCCATGGCGAACCAACCCAGGGCGGCGGCGGCGGCGGCGGACACCGCAGCCAGGGCGATGATCACCCGCGTCCCCTGCGTCAGAACCGGACGGCGCAAGGTCAAGGCGGCGATCTCCAGCAAGGCGGCGACGATGAACAGGGCGATGGGGAAATGGACCGCGGCCGGATGCATGGCGCCGAGCCAGCGGACGACACGCTGCGGAATAGTCCTGGGCGCCGCATCCCCCATGGCCTGCGCGTGGTCCATGCCCTCGGCCATGCCAGCCATGGCCGGCATGGCCGAGCTGGATCCCGCGGGATGCGACACCGCGGCCGCTGGGGCTTCATGGTCCTCATGAGCGAAGGCGGGCGCGCTCGTCGAGAGGATCAGCGCCAGGGCGAACCCGGCCATACAGTCGCGAAATCTCATCGTCGTCTCCGCTCTCGTGCTCTATCTTCCCTACGCGCCGGAGCGTCTGGCCCCTCGCGTGAGGGGTTAGCGTCATTCTCGCGTAGATGAAGTCAGGGGCTACGAGGAGACTGTGGGATGACGCGTGATCTGGATGATCTTCTCGGACGCCTGGCCGCGACGCCGGACGGCTGGTCGCTCGACGGGATGGAGCCGCTTGTCTGGCGTCGGGTCGAGGCGCTTCGGAGCGAGAGACTGATGTCTCAGTTGCGCGTGGGCGCGGTCGCGGTCGCCCTGGCCACCGGACTTGCCGCGGGCGGCGTCGGGGCCGTCGCGGCCCCGCGTCCGTCCGGCGACATGGCGGTCTTCACGGTCGATGCGAATCTTTCACCTCTCGTCAGATTGGAGGCCGGACGATGATGCGCGGCTGGCGCGCCATCGCCCTGACAGCCGTGCTGGCCGCACTGGCCAGTGGGGCGGGCACCTGGATCAGCGCCAGCTGGGTTCTCAGTCGTCGCGAACCTCCATCGCTCCACGATATCGTCCACCACGACCTCAAACTGTCCGCCGATCAACTCGGCCGGATCGAAGAGATCGAAGCCCGGTTCGCAGCGCGACGCCCCGCGCTGGAGGCCGCTGTCCGGGCGGCCAACCTGGAACTGGCGCGCGCCATCGAACAGAGCGACGGCGACAGTCCCCAGGTGCAGGCGGCCGTCGATCACTTCCACATGGCGATGGGCGTCCTGCAGAAGGAGACGCTCGGCCACGTCTTTGAAATGCGGTCCGTCCTCACTCCGGAGCAGGCGGACCTTTTCGACGCGCGTGTCGTCGCCGCCCTTGCGCCGGGCGAAACCTAGCGTCGGAGTGGACACCGAGACAGACCTCCCTGCGCGCGCCGCCGCCGGCGATCGGGCGGCGTTCAGTGCGCTGATGCGGCAGACAAAGAGCGCCTTGTTTCGTTTCGTGCGTCGTTATGTCGGCGACGAGCAGGAAGCCTATGACCTGTTGCAAGACACCTATGCCGCCGCTTGGGTCGGCATCCGGCGGTATGATCCGGGCCGACCGTTCGAGGCATGGATTCGTACGATCGCCCTGAACAAATGCCGCGACTGGAGCCGGAGGCGCTTCGTCCGACGCCTGATCCGGGGCGGGGTCGATCTTTCCTCGCCCGAAGCCATGGCCGTGCCGGATGGATCCGAGCCGGCCGATGAACGGATTGAGGCCGCAGCCCGGCTCGTCCGTCTCAACGCCGAACTGGACCGCCTGCCGGACCAGCTCAAGGCGCCTCTGCTTCTCACGGCGATCGAAGGCCGCAGTCAGGGCGAGGCGGCGCAAATTCTCGGCATCTCGGTCAAGGCCGTCGAAACCAGGCTCGCCCGGGCGCGCCGCAAACTGTCTGAGGCCCTGAGCGCGGTCCCTGTTCGGTTTCGATCGGACGCCTGACAAGCGACGGGACGCTCCTCTCGCCCAGGATCGCGCGTCGCGCGAGGGGAAGTGGGGCTGTATGCGTATTCCAGTAAGAAGGCGCCGCCGCGTGACATCGGCGGCACCTTGCGCCAGCGATCCTTGATCCGCGCTGACGGCCGCCCCTGTTTTGTCTCTCTCCGGAGTTCGTCCATGAAAATCCTGCTCCTCTCCGCCGCCGCCGCGCTCGCGCTGGCGCTGGGCGCATGCCAGCGCGCCGCTGAACCCCAGCCGACGCCGGTCGAACAGCCGACTTCCCCCGTCGCGGCCGCTCCCCCGGTTCCGCAGGAGATCGCCCCCGCAGCGCCGGCCGCTGCGCCCACGGCGCCCGCGCCTGCGGCACCCAGCCGGGCCGCAACCCCGCGCCCGACCCAGCCCGCCGCACCGCAACCGGCGCCTACGCCCCCTCCGGCCGACCCGATGGCGGGGCACGACATGTCAAACATGGACGGCATGACCATGCCGCCCAAACAGTAGTTCGCGCTTTCAAATCAGGAGTTTTTCGATGAACCGTCCTTCCCTCGCCGTCCTGGCCCTCTTCGCGGCCCTCGCGCCCGCCGCCGCGCTGGCCCAGGCCGATCCCCACGCCGGAATGGCCATGCAAGATCACGCCACGATGCAGGCGGCTCCCACCCCACAAGGCGTGGTCACAAGCCCGGCGGACAACTTCATGGGCGCGGCGCCCACGGCCTTCTCCGTCACCTTCCCGCACCCCATGACGCTGACCAGCGTCAAGCTGACATCCGCTGCCGGTCAGGCGGTTGATGTCGCGGTCGCATCGGGTTCCACGCCGTCCGCGACGGTCAGCGCCCCGCTCCCCGCCCTGGCGCCGGGCTCTTATTCCGCCGCCTGGAGCGCCACCGGCGCTGACGGCCATCAGATGAACGGTGTCGTTCGCTTCATGGTGCACTGAAGGCTACGGCCCGCGCTCCAGGGAGCCGGGTCCACATTCAAGAAAACGCCGCGCGGCTGTCCGCGCGGCGTTTTTAGTGCGTGACGACACCCTGCAGGACTGCCGCGTTGGCGTCGCATTTGATCACCGGACGGTCGCCTTTCGCAAGACGCCGGCCGATTCAGACCGTGCAGAGCACAATGGACCTGTTAAAACCAGGTCCGGATGCCAACCACCAGCCGGGTCTCCTCGGCGCTGCGACCATCGGCTTCCAGGAAGTCCCGCGTGTCGCCGAATCGTCGTGTCCATTCCACGCCGATATAGGGCGCGAACTCCTTGCGGATTTCGTAGCGAACACGGACCCCCAGCTGGAGCGACGATAGTCCCGAGCCGATTGAAAGCTCGGGAATATCCTCCGCCGACAGGACCACTTCGGCGCGCGGTTGCACGATCCATTTCTGGGTGATCCGCTGATCGTATTCCGCCTCAGCCCTGGCGGTCAGTTCGCCCTTGGTCGACAGGAAGGCGGCAGCGTCAACCTCGAACCAGTAGGGCGCCAGTCCCTGGATGCCGAGCACAAGATCGGTGCGATCCCCCTCGGGCCGGTAGGTCTGGCGAACCCCGGTCTGAACGTCGAAGAAGGGCCGGATAGCGCGGCTGTAGAGCGCCTGAACCTCGGCCTCCTCGACGCCGTCGCCGAAGGCGCCTTCTCCCTCCGATTTCCACCAGAACCGGTTGATGTCGCCGCCGCTCCAGCCCTGAGCGTCCCACGCATATCCGCTCTCGCCGTCAGCGAAGGTCGTTTCGAGCTGATCGATGATGACCGCGGTGGTGCGCACATCGCCATTCTCCACACGCAGTTGTTCCCGCGCCGCAGCCATCTCGGCCGGGTCGAACAACAGATCGGCTGCGTGGGGCGGCCCGCTGACCGCACCCGCTGGGGCGGACGTCTGCGCCGGTCTTCCCGGGTTGTTCGCACTGGTCGGCACGTCAGGCGGCATCGCCATGCCCGACATGTCATGGCCTGCGGGCATAGCCGACATATCGTGCCCGGCCGGCATCGAGCCCATCGCGGCCATGTCGTGACCCGCAGGCATCGCCGGAGCGGGCTGAGCCTGGCCCATCGTCGACATGTCGTGTCCGGCTGGCATCGATCCCATAGCGGACATGTCATGGCCCGCCGGCATCGCCGGAGTGGGCTGGGCCTGCCCCATCGTCGACATGTCGTGACCTGCGGGCGCAGCCGGAGCGGGCTGAGCCGGGCTCATCGTCGACATGTCGTGACCGGCCGGCATCGAGCCCATGGCGGACATGTCGTGGCCTGCGGACCCAGCCGGAGCAGGCTGGGTCGAACCCATCGTCGACATGTCGTGTCCGGCGGGCATCGGACCCATGGCGGACATATCATGACCTGCCGGCGCCGCCTGTGCGGGCTGAGCCTGGCTCATCGTCGACATGTCGTGACCTGCGGGCATGGAGCCCATGGCGGACATGTCGTGACCTGCGGGCGCAGCCGCAGCGGGCTGAGCCTGGCCCATCGTCGCCATATCATGGCCTGCGTGGGGGTCGACCGCGACCGGCGGCGACTGCTCCGGCACGGAGCCGGCTGGACACACCGGCGCGCCAGGCGTCCCGATACGGGCCGCATCCGCCGTCGGCGAACCGCGGCGCACACAACCGGCAGGAAGAACGGGTGCAGCCTGCGCGGCCGCGGGCGTCGTTCCGTGGCCCGCATGACTTTGCGCGAAGACCGGGCCTGCCGAGGCGGCCAGGAGCAATGGGATAAGGCTAATGGATCCGCGGATCATGACGAGGCCCCTTCCATCGGGCGGACGGTGACGACGTTGAACATGCCCGCGTGCATGTGCATCAGCATGTGACAGTGGAAGGCCCAGTCGCCGGGGTTATCCGCCGTGAGATCGAAACTGACCTTGCCTCCCGGCGGCACATTCACCGTGTGCTTCAGCGGCTGGTGACCCGCGGGACCGCCGGTCACCAGTTCGAAGAAGTGGCCGTGCAGGTGGATGGGGTGGGCCATCATACTGTCGTTCACGAGGGTGACACGCACCCTCTCGTTCAACTCGAACCGGAAAGGCTCGACGCCTTCGCTGAACTTGCGACCGTCGAAGCTCCACATGAACCGTTCCATATTGCCGGTCAGGTGGATTTCCATGGCGCGGCTCGGCGCACGCTGATCGCGGTTCGGCGACAAGGCGACCAGGTCGGTATAGACGAGCACGCGGTGATCGACGCTCTCCAGGCCCATCGGGCGCTCGCCGAGCCGGTTGGTCGGAGACATGGCGACCGCATCGACGCCGACACCCACCTCCATGTTGGGAGGCGCGTTTTCCGGGTCGCGCATATTCATCCCGGCCATCGACATGCCCGCCATGGCGCCGGCGGCCGGCGCCGGGCTCGCGCCGTGGTCCATGCCCGCCATCGGCGTCTGGGGAGTCATCCCGGCCATGGAGCCGTGGTCCATACCGGCCATCGCCTGGCCGCCCATCGCGCCGTGGTCCATCCCGCTCATCGGCTGCCCGCCCATCGCCCCATGATCCATGCCGCCCATTCCCATGTCCTTCATGGTCAGATTGGGCACTTCGCGGAGCGGAGGGACCTCCGCCGTCATGCCCAGGCGGGGCGCGAGGGTCGCCACCCCCATACCCGAACGGTCGATCGCCTCGGACACGATGGTGTAGGCCCGATCTTCGGTGGGGCGGACGATGACGTCATAGGTCTCCGCCACCGAGATCTGGAACTCATCGGTCTCTACGGGACGGACGTTCTCGCCATCGGCCTGAACCACGGTCATCGCCAGGCCGGGAATGCGGATGTTGAAGATCGACATCGCCGAAGCGTTGATGATGCGAAGCCGGACACGCTCCCCCGGCCGGAACAGACCGGTCCAGTTCTCCTGCGGCCCATGGCCGTTGACCAGATAGGTGTAGGTGGAGCCGTTGACGTCGAGGATGTCGCGCGGGTCCATGCGCATCTGTCCCCACATCCGACGCTCTTCCAGGCTCATCCTGTCGCTGCCGTCCAACAGGCCAGCAAGCGTGGTGCGTTGCCGATTGAAATAGCCCGGGCTCTTCTTGAGCTTTTCCAGGATTTCGTGGGGATGAATGAAGCTCCAGTCCGAGAGGACCAGGACGTGTTCGCGATCGTAGCCGATCGGATCGACCCCCGCCGGATCGATGACGATCGGACCGTAATGGCCCATGGCCTCCTGAAGGCCGGAGTGGCTGTGATACCAGAAGGTGCCCGACTGCCGCACGGGGAACTCGTAGACGAAGGTCTCGCGCGGCCGGATGCCGGGAAAGCTAATCCCGGGCACACCGTCCATCTGGAAGGGCAGCAGGATGCCATGCCAGTGAATCGAGGTGTCCTCGTCCAGACCGTTGGTCACGGACAGCCGGACGTTCTGGCCTTCGCGCAGACGCAGCACGGGCGCCGGCAGGACGCCGTTGATCGTGGTCGCCATCGCGGTGCGGCCGTTCAGGGTGAACGGCGTCTGCCCGACGGTCAGGGCGATGTCGGGTCCGCTCAGGGTCGGAAGGTCCGAACGCAGGCCGGGTGATCCGGTCTGCGCCCAGGCCGGCATCAGCCCCTGAAGGCTCAACAGGCCGCCTCCGGCGACGGCCCCGCGCAGCAGCGCCCGGCGATCGAGTTTCATGGGATACTCCTCAAAGTCATGCGGCCGTCTCGCTCTTCAGCGAGGACCTCTAGGGGTTTACGCAGGCGGCGCTCCCCGCCCTCGCGACAGGCTGACGCAGGACCGCGGAAAACGGGTCGGAGCGCCCTACCGGGGCTTACGGTCGCGCGAGCAGCGCCTTCATCTGGGCGATCTCACGCTCTTGGCCCTGAACGATCTCGTTACACAGACCCCGAACCTCGGGATCCTTCAACGAAGCCTGCCGACACATGAGGATGGCGCCGGAATGGTGCGGGATCATCGAGCGCAGGAACTCCCTGTCCCCCACCCCGGCCTGGGTCCGCATGCCGATGAAGCTGAGCGCGAATACGAGCGCCGCGACCCCGCCGATCAGGACATTCGTGCGCTTCGAGGGATACATCGAGCGCATGAACACCAACATGAGGATCGCCATCGGCGAAACCATCATCAGGGTCATGTAGACGTTGTTGAGGTTGAGGTAGAAATGATCGAGCGACGCGATCATCGTGTACATCACCAGATACATGATGATGAAATCGAGGGTCAGTTCGATCGCAAACGAACGGTAGCTCCCCTTCATGGGAGCCATGCCCTTCATGTCGTGAGTGTCCTGCATCGGCTGCATGTCAAAATCCTCCGCCGACGATCCATCGGCATGGTCCGGGTTTCCGGCGTGATCCGTCCGGGCCGCCGCCTGAACCTCGTAATCCTGCGTTACGGCGACGGTTCCGACCCGATTAAATAAACCCGGAACCGCGTTCGGACAGCGAGGGGGACTGCGCCAAAATGCGTAATGAAGCCGCTTGCGCGCCTCTTTCGAGGACGCGCCGGCTCGGATCAAAGCTTTATGGCCCGTAGACGGAGCGCATTGCCGATCACGCTGACCGAAGACAAGGCCATGGCCAGGGCCGCCAGCGCCGGCGACAGCAATAGACCGAAGGCGGGATAGAGCAGTCCCGCCGCGATCGGAATGCCGAGCGCATTGTACCCGAACGCGAAGAGGAGGTTCTGGCGTATGTTGCCCATCACCGCTTTCGACAGTCTTCGCGCCCGGACGATGCCCTGAAGGTCACCGCCCAAAAGCGTGACGCCGGCGCTTTCGATGGCCACGTCGGATCCCGCGCCCATGGCCACGCCAACGTCGGCGGCGGCCAGGGCCGGAGCGTCGTTGACGCCGTCCCCGGCCATAGCGACGATCCGCCCTTCGGCGCGCAGTCGCTCGACGACCGCCGCCTTGTCCTGCGGCAAGACCTCGGCCTGGACCTCGTCGATGCCCAGTTTGCGAGCCACGGCCTCGGCGGTCGTGCGGTTGTCGCCCGTCATCATGACCAGGCGCAGGCCCGCCGCTTTAAGCGCCCGGATGGCCTCGGGCGTGGTCGCCTTGATCGGGTCGGCGATGCCGAGGACGCCTGCGGCCTTGCCGTCAACGGCTGCGAAGATCGCCGTGGCGCCGTCGCGTCGCAGCGTCTCGGCTTCAGCTTCCAGCGCCGAGACCTCGACACCGATTTCGCCCAGGTAACGGGCGTTGCCGAGGGCCACGCGCCGCCCGTCGACGACCCCTGAAACCCCGCGTCCGACCGGGCTGTCGAACTCGCTGGCTTCGGAGAGGACAAGTTTGCGTTCAGTCGCGGCCCGGACGATGGCGTCGGCCAGGGGATGTTCGCTGCCGCGTTCAAGGCTGGCCGACAACCACAGCAGTTCGACCTCGTCGAACCCGGCCGCGAGCCGGACAGCGGTCACGGAGGGACGCCCCTCAGTCAGGGTGCCTGTCTTGTCCAGGACCAGGGTATCGACCTTTTCGAAACGCTCGAGCGCCTCGGCGTTCTTGATCAGGACGCCGGCGTGGGCGCCGCGACCGACGCCCACCATGATGGAAATCGGGGTGGCCAACCCCAGTGCACAGGGACAGGCGATGATCAAAACCGAAACCGCCGCGACGAGGGCATAGGACAGCCGGGGCTCCGGACCGATCAATCCCCAGATCAAGGCCGCGAGGAGGGCGATCGCGATCACGGCGGGAACAAACCAGCCCGACACCGTATCGGCCAGCCGCTGGATCGGCGCGCGGCTGCGCTGGGCCTGGGCCACCATCTGGACGATTCGCGACAGGAGCGTGTCCGCGCCGACCTTGTCGGCCCGCATCACGAAAGACCCGGTCTTGTTGAGCGAGCCGCCGACGACGTTCGATCCGATCTCCTTCGTCACCGGCATGGACTCGCCGGTCACCATCGACTCGTCGATGGACACCCGCCCGTCCAGCACCTCCCCGTCGACGGGCACCTGTTCGCCCGGCCTGACGCGCAACCGGTCGCCGACGATGACCAGATCGAGCGTGATATCCTCGTCGGTTCCATCGTCCCGCACCCGCCTGGCCGTCTTGGGTGTCAGATCCAGCAAGGCGCGGATGGCGCCGGACGTCTGTTCTCGCGCGCGCAACTCCAGAATCTGGCCGACCAGGACGAGGACGGTGATGACCGCCGCCGCCTCGAAATAGACCGGCGCGCTTCCATCCATGCGCAGGAAGGCGGGCGGGAAAAGAGCGGGGAGGAAGACTGCGACCACGCTGTAGACCCAGGCCACGCCGACGCCCATGGCGATCAGGGTGAACATGTTCAGACGGCGCGTGCGCAGCGAGGTCCAGCCGCGCTGGAAGAACGGCCAGCCCGCCCACAGAACGACGGGCGTGGCCAGGGCGAACTGGATCCAGTTCGACGTCTGGCCCGGAATACGCATCGCCAGGCCGGTCAGATGCCCGCCCATCTCCAGCGCGAATACCGGCACGGTCAGCACGAGACCGATCCAGAAGCGGCGCGTGAAATCGATCAGCTCATGGTTTGGGGGTGCGACGGCGGTGACGGTTTCGGGCTCCAGCGCCATGCCGCAGATGGGACAGGACCCGGGGCCCGGCTGCCGGATCTCCGGATGCATCGGGCAGGTGTAGATCGCGCCGGGGATTTCCGCCGGGGGCGTCCGCTTCTCATCAAGATATCGACCGGGTTCAGCGACGAACTTGGTCCGGCATCCCGCAGAACAGAAGGAATAATCGGCCCCGTCGTGATGGGCATGATGCGCCGTCGTCGCCGGATCGACGGACATGCCGCAGACCGGGTCGATCACGGTTCCTGCGTCATCGGGCGCTTTCGCCGTCGAACAGCGACTGTGATCGTGCGGATGAGAAGGCGAGGACATGACAGGCTCCTTGAAGGGCTGAATGCTAGTTATACCCTATGGGGGTATGCGACAAGGTCCGGGTCACGCTATATCCAGCCTATTGGATCGGAGGCCCGGATGCAGGCAGAGACAAAGCCCAAGGTGTTGAACCGCCTGAACCGCATCGAAGGGCAGGTGCGCGGCATCGTGCGGATGGTCGAGGACGAGCGCTATTGCGTCGATGTGCTCACCCAGCTCCAAGCTGTGCGGGCCGCTCTGTTGCGTGTCGAGAGCGAGGTGCTGAAAGATCACCTTGACCACTGTGTGATGGGAGCCATGACCGGCGACGATCCTGCGGATCGGAAGGCCAAGGCGACAGAGTTGATCGCGCTTCTCGGCCGGGCGTCCCGATAGGATCGCTCGCCCTTGCGCCGATCCGCCAAGGGCTCCCACGTCAGAACGGCGCCTTCCCCGATCGGCGTGAGGGATGTCCGTTCCGCGCGCGTAGTCCATTGGACAGGCAGAGAGTCCTGTACGGGGCGGGGCTCGCACATGACATCCGTATCGCCGACCCGCGAGGGCTATCCCGCCGATCTTCGCGCGCTGACCAGCCTGAGGGCCTTTCTGGCTCTGGGCGTGGTCCTGTTCCATTACCAACTCCAGTGGGACCCCGCCCTGGGCTTCAGTCCGATCATTGAACGCAGCCGTCTCGCCGTCGACGCCTTCTTCATGCTGTCGGGCTTCATCCTGGCCCATGTCTACGGTCCGTCCTTCGCGGCAGGGACCTTCAGCTACAGGCGCTTCATCTTCGCGCGCCTGGCGCGGCTCTATCCGCTTCATTTGACCGTCTTGTTGGGTGTGCTGGTCATGGTGCTGGGCGCGTTGGCGTTCGGCGTCCGCTATGACCCGTCGACCTTCACCGTCAGGGGCTTCTTCGAGACGCTGTTTCTGGTTCAGGCCTGGTTTCCCAGCGCGGTGGGCCAAAACTGGAGCGGCCCGGCCTGGTCGCTCTCCGCCGAGTGGTTCGCCTATCTGCTTTTCCCGGCATTCGCCTTCCTGGCCGTGAAGTTCGGGCGCAGACCATGGGCATTGGTGATCGTCAGCCTGATCGCCTACGTCCTTATCGACGCCGTTTACCGGTCGCTCTTCGGCAAGGTTCTGCCGCGCGCGGAGGACGACATGGGCATCCTGCGGATCGTTCCCGCCTTCCTGCTCGGCATGGCGCTTCACGGACTGGGGCGCGGCCTGACCTGGTCCCGCGCCGCAGCCGTCTGCCTGGCTCTCGGGTCGACGATCCTGCTCCTGACCGCCATGCAGATGTCGCTGGACGACCGGATCATCGTCGCCCTGGCCGCGCCGGTCGTCTTCAGTTGGTCCATGCTCGGCAAGAGCCAGTGCGAGGGCGTCCTCGCGTCGCCGCCCCTGGTGTTCGCGGGCGAAGTATCCTTCGCCCTGTACCTGGTTCACATGCCGGTCATCGTGGCCTGGAAAGGCGTGATCGCCGAAATGCGCGGCATCGACAGCGCGTTCAGGGTCACGCCCCTGGAACTGGTCGGCTTGTTCGTTGCGACGTGCGCGCTCGCCATCGCTCTCCACCTTGTGGTCGAAAAGCCGGGCCGGCTATGGATTCGCGAGCGCAGCGCACGTTGGACATGAGGCGGACGACAGCCGATAGCGTCGCGTTAAAAGGCTCGCGCGGCTTTCTCTCCGTCTCCGACAGCGCCACAGGCGGTCGCTGATCGCCGGATTAGCAAGGAAAGCCCGGATGGAACGCAGCGTCGCACCACTGGGCTTTGGGTCGCCAAACCGTTGAGTCTCATCCATCGTCTCGTCGCCCCGTGACGCACTGGAGAACACGCCGATGAAAATCCGCACCTCGCGACGATCCCTGATGCTGGGTCTCTCCGTGGTCGTCCTTAGCGGCGGCGCCGCCAAAGCCGCACCGGCCAAGCGACTGACAGCCTACAAGACCCCATGGTGTGGCTGCTGCGGCGGGTGGATCGCTCACATGCAGCAGGCCGGGTGGACCGTCGAGGTCGTCGAGCTTGAAGATCTGGCGCCCCTCAGACGCCGTCACGGCGTCCCTGACACGGCGGCCTCCTGCCACACGGCCGTGGTGGGCTCATACGCGATCGAAGGTCACGTTCCGTCGAGCGACATCGACCGTCTGCTGCGCGAACGCCCGGTCGCGCGAGCGCTCAGCGCGCCCGGGATGCCGGCCGGTTCGCCGGGCATGGAAGCCGCCGGACGCGAGCCCTATACGACTGTGCTCGTCTTACATGACGGCTCGACGCGCCCCTTCGGCCGTCACAACGGCGCCTGAGGCGAACCGGCAGCTCGAGAACCGACCTTGGTTTTTACGCCTTTTCCCCTCTCGGGGCGAACCGGGCGACCAGATCGTAGGCCTCCCCGGGGAAGGTCAGTCGGACGTGGGTAATGGGATCATCTCCCCGCCACGTCCGCCGTTCGAGCGACAGGCAGGCGACCGAAGGTTCGATCAGGAGCAATTTGGCCGACGCCTTGGACGTATTGATCGCACTGATCTTGTGCTCGGCCTCGGTCCAGGGAACAAACCCCAGAAGCCACGTTCCCGGCGGGGTCCGGGTGAAATCGACCGCCTCTGCGGCCGGTACGGCGCTCAGACTGATCAACCGTTCCTCGATCGCGAAGGGACGCCCGCTCGCCCGGTGAAGACACTGCAAGGTGAGGATCCGGCCTGAGACGGCAAGCTCCAGGCTCTTGTTGTCTCGCCGGCTCGCCGTGCGGATCTTGCGAGACAGAAGTTCGTATCCGTAGGGCTCGCCTCGCCCCGTGATCTCCGCCTGGATGTCGGGGATATCCAGCACCGCTGAATGGATGCGCGGACGGGCGACGAACGACCCCGCCCGCCGTCGGCGAACGATCAGGCCGTTGTCGGCCAGAGGCGTCAGCGCCTTGTTCACCGTCATCCTGGAACAGCCGTACTGGGCCATCAGTTCGTGTTCGAACGGAATGCGGTGTCCGGGAGCCCAGTCCCCTGATAGAATCCGTTCCGCGATGTCGGACCGGATGCGTTTATGCAGGGTGGTGTCAGCGCCGCCGGTCATGCGTTCCCCAGGTCCAGAATCCTCGCCAGCACGCGAGCATACCGGCGGGTTGTTTCGGCGTGCGCCACATGACGACCATTCCTCACGACTTGTCCACCCCGCCGCCAGACGGCGTCCACCCGGCGGTCACGCGAGGCGAAGATCCATTGATCGAGGCGGACGTCTCCGAACACCCTTTCGTCCGCGCCTGACTCGTTGGCCAAGGCGACGAGATCGGCGACCTGGCCGACCGCCAGCCCGTGACTGACCGAATCCCCGGCCGCCTGCGCGCCGCCGGCGAGCGCCGCACGGAACATCGCGCCGCCCGTCGAACCGCCCGCCTCATCCGCCATTACGTTGCGCGATCGTTCGCCCAATCTTTGGGAATATTCGAGCATCCGCAGTTCCTGCGCCGCGTCGATCAGGACGTTGGAATCCGACCCCACGCCCCAGACGCCCCCCGCCGCCAAATACGCCGCAGCCGGGAATATTCCATCGCCCAGATTGGCCTCCGTGATCGGGCACAGACCGGCGACCGCGCCACTGTTCGTCAGTCGCCAGGTCTCCGAGGCGGACATGTGAGTGGCGTGAACCAGACACCACCGGCGATCGACCTCGACCGTGTCGAACAACAGATCGACCGGCCGGGCGCCCGACCAGACGAGGCAATCGTCCACCTCGCGGACCTGTTCGGCAATGTGGATATGCACGGGGCCGCGCGTCATGCCGCAGACAACGCCGAGTTCCTCGCGGGTCACCGCCCTCAGACTGTGGGGCGCGACGCCGATGACACCGTCAGGCAGGATCGAGATCGCCCTTTCGCTGGCTTGCATCAGACGGTGGAAGCCATTCAGATCATTGACGAACCGCCGCTGCGGCTCCGCAGGCGCCGCGCCACCGAAGCCCGAATGGGCATAGAAGACCGGCAGCAACGTCAGGGCGATGCCGGTCTCCGCCGCCGCCGCCGCGATCGCCTCAGCCATCTCCGCGACATTGCCATAAGGCTGACCGTCGAGGTCGTGATGCAGATAGTGAAACTCGGCGACGCGCGTGAACCCCCCTTCAAGCATTTCGGCGAAGGCCATGGCTGCAATGGCGGCCACCTCGTCGGGACGCAGCCGATCGACGAAGCGGTACATGGTCTCGCGCCAGGTCCAGAAGCTGTCGCGCGATGGCCCCCGGGCTTCGGCCAGTCCCGCCATGCCGCGTTGGAACGCATGGCTGTGTAAATTGGACAGTCCAGGGACGCCGGTCACATGGATGTGGTCGCCGGGTTCGGCCACGGCCCCGGTCAGAATCACATCGATCAAGCCATTGCGAAGTCCGATACGGACGGACTGCGCCCATCCCGTGTCGAGAAGGGCCTGCTCGAACCAAAGCCAGGTCTCTGGCGATGCGGCGTTCTGGGCGTCGACTGTCACTGGACAATCCTCATCAGTCTGCAATATGTCTATACAATACCGGGGCGGTCGGCTAGCGATTCCTGTGAGATGTTGGAGGGCGGACCATGGAATGTGATCGCGTCTGGACCAATGCACGGCTGGCGACGGTCGCGCCCGACGCCGCTGGTCTCGGGATCGTCGAGAATGGGGTCATCGCCGCCCGTGACGGGTTCATCGTCCACGTCGGCGCTGCCTCCGAAGCACCCCCATTTGATCCCGCCGAGATCGTCGACTGCGGGGGCCGGTGCATCACCCCCGGCCTCATCGATCCGCACACCCATCTGGTTTACGGCGGCGACCGCGCCCATGAGTTCGAAGTCAGGCTGGCCGGCGCTGCCTATGAGGAGATCGCGCGCGCGGGCGGCGGCATCGCCTCGACGGTCGCGGCGACACGCGCGCTCGACGAGGCTGGTCTGATCGCCACGGCCTTGCCCAGGCTCGACGCCCTGATCGCCGAGGGCGCGACCACTGTCGAGATCAAGTCCGGCTATGGCCTGTCGCTTCAACACGAGCGGCTGACGCTTCAAGCGGCGCGGCGGCTGGGCGAACTTCGCCCCGTGTCGATCCGCACGACCTTCCTCGGCGCTCACGCCCTGCCCCTCGAGTTCGCGGGCCAGGCCGACGCCTATATCGACCTCATCTGCCGCGAGATGATCCCGGCGCTCGCCGCCGAAGGCCTGATCGATGCGGTTGACGCGTTCTGCGAAGGCATCGGCTTCACCTCCGCCCAGACGCGCCGGGTGTTCGAGACAGCCAGGGCGCACCGCCTACCCGTCAAGCTTCATGCCGAGCAGCTGTCGAACCAGCACGGCGCGGCGCTCGCCGCCGAATTCGGGGCATTGTCGGCCGACCATCTCGAATATCTGGATGACGCGGGGATAGCCGCCATGGCCGGAGCCGGTGTCGTCGCGACCCTGTTGCCCGGCGCCTATTATTTCGTGCGCGAGACCCGCCTGCCGCCGATCGAGGCCTTGAGAGCCGCAGGCGTGCCAATGGCGCTCGCCACCGACTGCAACCCCGGAACCTCGCCGCTGACGTCGCTGCTACTGACCATGAACATGGCCGCGACCCTGTTCCGGATGACGGTCGACGAATGTCTGGCCGGAGTAACCCGCGAGGCCGCCCGCGCCCTGGGCCAGCTCGATCAGGTCGGGACGCTGGAGGTCGGCAAGCGGTGCGACCTCGCGATCTGGGACATCGAGCGGCCCGCTGAACTTGTATACCGCATGGGCTTCAACCCGCTCCATGCCCGCGTCTGGAGAGGCCAATGACCGAGACCATTGTCATGCATCCGGGCGAGGTCGGTCTCGCGGACTGGCGCGCCATCTATCGCGGCGCCGCAGCCGTTCTGTACCCCGACGCCGCCCGGCCGATCCGCGCCAGCGCCGCCGCCGTCGAGCGCATTCTGGCGCGCGGCGAACCGGTCTACGGGATCAACACTGGTTTCGGAAAACTGGCCAGCGTCCGCATCGAGGCGGGCGACCTGGCCACGCTTCAGCGCAACATCGTCCTGTCCCATGCGGCCGGCATAGGAGACCCGTCGCCGACGCCGGTCATCCGCCTGATGATGGCCCTTAAATTGGCCAGCCTCGCCCAAGGCGCGTCAGGCGTGCAGCCAGCGACGGTCGCCCTGCTGGAGGCGCTGATCGTCCGCAACCTGACGCCGATAATTCCGTGCCAGGGATCGGTCGGCGCGTCCGGCGACCTGGCGCCTCTGGCGCATATGGCCGCCGCCATGATCGGGGTGGGCCAGATCGAGGTTGGAGGCGTCCGTCGTCCTGCCGCCAAGGCGCTCGCCGAGGCGGGGCTGGAGCCCCTGAAGTTGGGGCCGAAAGAGGGCCTGGCCTTGCTCAACGGCACCCAGTTCTCGACTGCCAATGCGCTCGCCGCCGTGTTCGGCGCCGAGACCTTGTTCCAGAGCGCGCTCGTCTCCGGCGCCCTGTCCACGGAAGCGGCCAAGGGATCGGACACCCCGTTTGATCCGCGCATCCACGTCCTGCGCCGTCACGCCGGTCAGATCGAGACGGCGGCGGCGCTGCGCTCCCTCATGGGCGGCTCGGCCATTCGGGCGTCGCACGCGGTCGATGACGAGCGGATCCAGGACCCCTATTGCCTGCGCTGTCAGCCTCAGGTCATGGGTGCGGCGCTCGACGTGCTGCGACAAGCGGCGACCACCCTGTCGATCGAGGCCAACTGCGTCAGCGACAATCCCCTGATCTTCCCCGATACCGACGAGGCCTTATCCGGCGGCAATTTCCACGCCGAACCCGTCGCCTTCGCCGCCGACATGATCGCGCTGACCATCTGCGAGATCGGCTCCCTGTCGGAACGGCGAACCGCCATGTTGGTGGACCCCGCCCTGTCCGGCCTGCCCGCCTTCCTGACTGCCAAACCAGGGCTGAACTCGGGCTTCATGATCCCCCAGGTGACGGCCGCCGCCCTCGTTTCGGAAAACAAGCAGAAGGCCTATCCGGCCAGCGTCGACTCCATCCCGACCTCGGCCAACCAGGAGGACCACGTCTCCATGGCCGCCCACGGCGCGCGCAGGCTGCTGGCCATGGTCGAGTCGGCCAACGCCGTCGTCGGTATCGAACTTCTGGCTGCGGCCCAGGGCTGCGACTTCCATCGCCCGCTGGGTTCGAGCACCGCGTTGGAAGCTGTCCGCAGCCTGATCCGCGAGGGCATCCCGCATCTCGACGAAGACCGCCATTTCCATCCCGACATCGAGGCCGCGCTGTCCTTGGTACGGTCCGGCGCGGCGGTCGAGGCGGCCGGCGTCGCGCTTCCCGGGATCTGCTGATGGACTGGCTTGAAATCCATCGTGGAACCGCGCCCCTGATCATCAGCCTACCGCACACCGGCTCGGATATTCCGGACGAACTCGTGGGCGGATTCGTCTCGCCCTGGCTGGCGACCAAGGACGCTGACTGGTGGGTCGATAAACTCTACGCCTTCGCGACCGATCTCGGCGCGACCACCGTCCGCACCCGGCTGAGCCGGAGCGTGATCGACGTCAATCGC
Source organism: Brevundimonas sp. GW821-FHT10A07 (assembly GCF_059415785.1). Lineage (NCBI taxonomy): Bacteria > Pseudomonadati > Pseudomonadota > Alphaproteobacteria > Caulobacterales > Caulobacteraceae > Brevundimonas > Brevundimonas sp. GW821-FHT10A07. The sequence continues at coordinate 261,808 of NZ_JBWKNX010000002.1, read as the reverse complement.
GACCCTTCGGGCGCCTCCCTGTATCCCGGTCAGTTCACCACGGGCCTTTGTCCAAGGGAGACGTTCGACGGGGAGCCGCTGTACAGGATGGCAGGTCCGGATGCTCATGAGATCGAGCGGCGCCGCAGGTCCTATTTCGAGCCCTACCATGTCGCTCTGCGCGATGAGATCGCCCGGCTCCGCCGCCAGCATGATCGCATCGTCGTCTACGACGCCCACGCCATCCGATCGATGGTTCCCAGCCTGTTCAACGGCGAACTGCCCAATCTGAACATCGGCACCAACGACGACCTCTCGTGCCACCCGGCCCTGACCCGCGCGGTCGAAGCCGCCTGCGACGCCGGGGCGTTCACCCGCGTCACCAACGGCCGATTCCGGGGCGGCTGGATCACGCGGCACTATGGCAGGCCCGAGATCGGGATCCACGCCGTCCAGATGGAGCTGGCCTGTCGCGGCTATATGGATGACCCGGACAAAGCGCCTGACCCCACGACATGGCCCTCAGCCTACGACCCTCAACAGGCTGAGCCCCTGCGCGCCACCTTGCAGGCTGTCCTGATGGCCTGCCTGACCTTTGCTGAAACTCCGAGCCCGTCATGAACCGCAACGACCCCACCCGCGTTATCCGCGCCGCCACCGGCCCGGATCGCACCTGCAAGAGCTGGCTGACCGAGGCAGCGCTTAGAATGCTGATGAACAACCTCGATCCCGACGTCGCCGAACGGCCCGAGGAACTGGTCGTCTATGGCGGCATCGGCAGGGCCGCCCGCGACTGGAAGAGTTTCGACACCATCGTCGACACACTGCGCCGGCTTGAGGACGACGAGACCCTGCTGATCCAGTCGGGCAAGCCGGTCGGCGTTTTCCGCACCCATGCCGATGCGCCGCGCGTCCTGCTGGCCAACTCCAACCTCGTGCCGCACTGGGCGACGTGGGAACATTTCAACGAACTCGATCGCAAGGGGCTGGCCATGTACGGCCAGATGACGGCCGGGTCGTGGATCTATATCGGCGCCCAGGGCATCGTTCAGGGCACCTATGAGACCTTCGTCGAGATGGGTCGCCAGCACTATGGCGGCGACCTGTCGGGGCGCTGGCTGCTGACGGCGGGGCTGGGCGGCATGGGTGGGGCACAGCCTCTGGCGGCGGTTATGGCGGGGGCGTCGTGCCTGGCCATCGAATGCGATCCGAGCCGGATCGCGATGCGTCTGCGCACCGGCTATCTCGATCAGGCGACCGAGGATCTCGACGAGGCGCTCGACCTGATCCGCGCTTCCTGCGAGGCGAAGACGCCGACCTCGGTCGGCCTGCTCGGCAACGCGGCCGAGCTCCTGCCCGAACTGTTCCGGCGCGGCGTCCGGCCCGACCTGCTGACAGACCAGACCTCGGCCCACGACCCGATCAACGGCTATCTGCCCAAGGGCTGGACGCTGGAGCGCTGGACCGCGATGCGCGCCCAGGCGCCCGATCAGGTCGAACAGGCGGCGCGCGCCTCCATGGCCGAACACGTTCAGTCGATGCTCGACTTCCAAACCGCAGGCGTGCCGACCGTCGACTACGGCAACAACATCCGTCAGGTGGCCAAGGAGGCGGGCGTCACGAACGCGTTCGACTTCCCCGGCTTCGTGCCCGCCTATATCCGCCCGCTGTTCTGCCGGGGCATCGGCCCGTTCCGCTGGGTGGCCCTGTCGGGCGATCCTGAGGACATCGCCAAAACCGACGCCAAGGTGAAGGAACTGATCCCCGACAATCCGCACCTGCACAACTGGCTCGACATGGCGGCGGCGAAGATCAAGTTTCAGGGCCTGCCCGCCCGGATCTGCTGGGTCGGCCTCGGCGACCGCGACAGGCTCGGCCTCGCCTTCAACGAGATGGTGGCGTCGGGCGAACTGAAGGGGCCGATCGTGATCGGTCGCGACCACCTCGATTCCGGCTCGGTCGCCTCTCCCAACCGCGAGACCGAGGCCATGCGCGACGGCTCGGACGCGGTATCCGACTGGCCCCTGCTCAACGCGCTTCTCTCGACGGCCTCGGGCGCGACCTGGGTGTCCCTGCACCACGGCGGTGGCGTCGGAATGGGTTTCTCCCAGCACGCGGGCCTCGTCATCGTTTGCGACGGCACCGAGGCGGCGGGCAGGCGGATTGCGCGGGTCCTCTGGAACGACCCGGCGACCGGCGTCATGCGCCACGCAGACGCCGGCTACGACATCGCCCTGAACACCGCCCGCGAGAAAGGGCTCGACCTGCCCGGCATTCTCGGATGATCACCACGGTCCTTCCCGCATCGGAACGGACCGCCACACCGTGGAAGAACGGGGGCGGCGTCACCCGCGAAGTCGCGGTGTGGCCACCGGGCTCCGGCCTCGACGATTTCGACTGGCGCGTCAGCATGGCGGAGGTCAGGGAGCCGGGCGCCTTCTCCCTGTTCCCCGGCGTCGAACGCTGCCTGACGGTGATCGAGGGCGGACTGCGCCTGACCTTCGGCGGAGGGCGCGCCGTGTCGCTAAACGCACGCTCCGAGCCGTCAATCTTTCCGGGCGATCGGGCCTGTCACGGCCTGCCTGTCGGGGGGGCGGTGGTGGACCTCAATGTGATGGTTCGTCGAGGCCGTTTTCGATCGCAGGTCGAGCGGCTGTCAAACGCCCGATGGCGCCCCATTGGCGACGTCGCACTCCTGATTGCGCTCGAACCCCTCAGTGTCATCGAGGAGACCAGGTCAGACCACAGGACCACCTTGGGGGTCCTCGACGGACTGATCTGCGCCTTCGCCCCTGCGCCTCCGCCTCCGACGCTTCAGGTCGGCGGCCGCGCTCTCGGCGTGTCGATATCGGCCCTGTGATACTTGGCGAATCCTCGCCTACCGACGACGAGAGGCGATGGCGGCGCGCGTGCGGGCGACAGGCTCCGTGACATAGCTGAAATCGGAAGGACGGAAGGCGCGGAACAGCAGGATCAGCCCGCTGATCGCCAGCCACAGGATTCCCGTGGCGACGGTGATGATCAGAGGGTGGTTGAAGCTTTCGCGCTTGGTGTAGTCCATGATGTGGATCATCCAGAACACGTCCCAGAGCCTCCAGGTTTCGGTGCGTCGCTCCAATACCTCTCCGGTCGCCTCGGAAAGCAGAAGGGTCGTCTTCTCCGGATCGGCGAACTCCACCCGCCACAGCGGCAGCGGCAGTTTGCGCGTTTCGACGTCGCCTTCGGTGATCCTTCGCACGGAGGCGATAGCCTGGGCGCCGCTGAAGTCGGCTGTCGCCAGCGCCGACGCCCGGCCGGCGTCGATGGCGAGGGGCGCGCCTGTTACGGCGTCGATCAACCGGACGCCGGTGGGCGTCGCCGCCTGGTAGACATAGGCTGAGCCCAGCGGTTTCAGGCGAAGACTGGTGATCGGCTGGCCGATCCTCTCGGCCACCTGGCCCAGCGGCAGAACGGCGGCAGGAATGACGACGGCGGCGGGTTCGCGCACCGAGGTCGCGCCCGAGACCTTGTCGGTGTCAAGCAGCGCCATCATCGCCCCGCTGAAGCTCCAGAGGATGAACTGGAGGCCCAGGATGAGGCCGACCCATTTGTGAAGTGTGCGGATCAGGAACATCGGTGCGGCCTCACGCTTTGGCCGGACGCGCGCGGCGCCGACGACGGAAACTGTAGAAGAGAAGCCAGGCCCCGGTGAGAGAGGTGATGAAGGCCATCCAGGTGGTGATGCGCAACAGGATATTGTTCACATTGTCCCGGGTCTCGTAGTCCATGATGTGGAGCATCCAGACGAAGTCGAACGTCCGCCAGAGGTCGTGGCGCTTGGCCATCAGCTCCCCGGTCTGGGGCGAGATGTAGAGGGTCGGCTTCCACGCCCCTTCGTACTGCACGCGCCACAAGGGCGCGGGCCGGCCGCGCAACTCCCCGGGCGCTTCGCTGAGGAGCTCGGCGTCGACGATTTCGCCCTGCTCGGCGAAATGCGCGTCGGCGCGCGCCTGAACGGCGGCCTCGCCCAGCGGCGATAGCTGAGCGCCGGTCTGCGCATCGACCAGTCGAGACCCGCCGGACCCGCCGATGATATAGACCGGGCGCCCCAACTGGGTTTCGAGCCTGACGGTTTCGGCGCCCGCCGCGAGCGCGCTTGGCTCGACCAGCGAAGCGAGGTTCAGCGGCGTGGCCGGGATAGGCCGCACGAGACGGTCGCCGTGGATGATGTCGATATGGACGGCCGTCATGTAGAGGCCGCCCGCCGTCCAGAACACGGCCTGGATGGCCAGCAGAAGGCCGAGCCACTTGTGGGATGTTCTGGCAAGGGCCGGCAATCGCATGGGCGGTCTCTCGATAAGCTTGGTCGCAAAACGCACCCGCCGGGCGGCTGGAAGCCACCCGGCGGTTACAAGACTTAGTTGAAGCGGTAGGTCAGACGGACATAGCCGCGGCGACCCAGGAGATCATAGGTCATCGTGTCGGTGTTGCCGTCGGTCCAGCTCTTGATGAACGGAGCCTTCTTGTCGAACAGGTTATCGACGCCGAAGGCGATATCGGCGCTTTCGCCCAGGCGATAGGCGAACTGGGCGTTGTGATAGAAGACGTTCGGCGAGGTGTAGCCGATGTCCGTCGGGGCGGCGTTGAAGTCGGTCGCCTCCCCGATCATCTGCACCGAATAGGCGCCCGTCCAGCGCGCGTCCGTCACCGAGGCGCTGGCCAGCGAGCGCCAGTGCGGATAGCCGCCGTTGCCACCGCCGATATGGCCGGCGAATTCGATGGGGGCCCCGCCCTGGAACGGCGTGATCGTATACTCGTCCAGATAGGTTGTGTTCCAGTCCAGGCTGACCTGACGGTCCCAGAGGTCAAAGGCGTAGCGCAGCCCGATATCGACGCCCGTCATCTGTTCCTCACCCGCGTTGGAGGGTTGAGCCGACAGATAGTTGACCTCGCCGGTCAGGGTGCTGCGAGTGAAGTTCGTCGGGCCGCAGAACGGATGGCTCAGTCCGACCGAGGCGTAGCAGACCGCCAGGCGGGTCGAGCCGGGGATGGACCGGATCGCATCGGTGATCTTGATATCGAAATAGTCGACGGTCATCGACAGGCCGGACACCTGCGAGGGTTGCCAGACCAAACCGAGGGTCAGGGTTTCCGTGGATTCCGGCTGGAGGGCCGAGTTGCCCCCAACCGTCGTCAGGATAGAGTTGCCCAGCTGGACATAGTTCGCCGGCACGCCCGACGCACGGCAGTTCGCCACCAGGGTCGCGTTGGTGCTGGTGGAATAACGGCTGCACGGATCGGTCGTCGTCAGATTGCCTTCGGCGACGCCGCCGAACAGTTCCGGGACGCTCGGAATCCGGAAGCCCGTTCCGAAGGTCGCCCGGAACCTCAGGTCGTTGATGACCGTCCAGTTAAGGCCCAGCTTGTACGTCGTGTTGTCGCCGAACAGATTGTAGTCCGAGTAGCGAACCGCTGCGTCGAGATCGAGCCGCTGAATGAAGGGCAGGTCCGCAAGCAGGGGCGCAGACAGCTCGAGATAGGCTTCCTTGGCGGTGACGCTGCCCGCGATGGGCGACTGCTGGTTGGTATTGGCGATCCCCAGCACCGTCAGGGCGTCGGGGTTTCGATACCCTTCCTCCTCGCGGTAGACGAGCCCGGCGGCTGCGGCGAGGGGACCGGCAGGAAGTTGCAGGACCGTGCCGGTTACGTCGGCGGTGACGCTGCGCTGTTCGTTGCCGCCGGTGTCGCGTGAGGTGAACAGGATGTAGTTGAGGACCTGAGGACTGATGTCGCCGAAGCCGAGGTAGTCGCCGCAGGGAATGGCCGCGCCGGCGGCGGAACTGCAAACCGCCGTGTTGAGCGTGTTGCGAACCCGCTCCAGGTTGGCGACGTTGGTGCTGCCGTCGACACCGGTGCTACGCCCCCAGTTGGCGGCGACCTCCCAGCTCCAGTCGCCCATGAAGTCGCCCCTTGCCCCGCCCACGAAGCGGTAGGTGTCCGTTTCCTGGAAGAACTGGCGTGGGCCGGGTTCCAGCAGGCGGCGCTGGATCAGGGTGATGTTCTGACCCGTCGGATTGGTAGGGTTCGTGGCGAGGATCGCCAGGTTGCGCAGCGTTCCGGGCGAGGCCACCTGGTTGCTCTTGCGGTGGGTGAAGAAGGCTTCCCCGAACAGGGTGACGTTGTCGGTGAGCCGGTAGTCGGCGAGGAAGGCCGTGCTGAACCGTTCTATCGGCGAGACCGCGTTCAGATAGGGATTTGAGTTGAAGTTGTGCTTGGCGGCGTCATAAGGCTCGTAGAAATTGCCGTTCCCGCCCGGCGTCTGGTTGAAGTTGATCTGCTGACCGTTCGGCAACACGGCGCGCCCGCCGATCGTCGAGGCGCTCGATACGCAGACTAGCTGTCCGCCGACCTCGCCGAGCCCGCAGGCTGCGCGATCGGCTAGATTGACCGCTTCGGTTTGCTGATACGACAGGCCGGCGACGACGCGACCCCGGTCGCTGTGGATCCCCCAGAGCAGGTCTAGAGTGTAATCTTGGCCATCGCCTTCATCAGTGATGCCGTATTTGCCGGAGAGCTTTAGGCCTTCGAAATCGTTGGCCGTGATGATGTTGACCACGCCGGCGACCGCGTCGGCGCCGTAGATCGCCGAGGCGCCGTCCTTCAGGACGTCGATCCGCTGGATGATCGCGGTGGGGATCATGTTGAGGTCCGGCGCGCTGTTGGCGCCGGTGCCGCCGTTGACCACGCGTCGACCATTGATGAGGGTCAGAGTCCGATTGATGCCAAGGCCGCGCAGATTGACTTGGGCCGTGCCGTAGCCGTTGCCGGTCCAATACGCGTTGGTTTGTCCTCCGGCGTTTCCGGCCGAGGCCGGCAAGCGCTGCAGCAGGTTCTCGAGATTGGTGATCCCGGTGTTGGCGATCTGCTCCTCGGTAATCACCGTGGCGGGGCCGACGCCGCTTATGTCCGCCCGTTTGATCCGGGTCCCTGTGACCACGACTTCATCGATATTGGTGGTCGCATCTTGGGCCGAGGCGGCCGCAGCACACAGGGTCGAGGTGATGACCGCACCTGCGAACAAAAGCCTCTTTCTCAGGCGGTTCATCATGGTTCCCCTTGCCGGTTCAGCTCCCGATAGCCGTCCCTGTGCAAACAAAGCTCCGATCCCCAACCCGCCGAGTCAAGACATGTATAGACATATTAAGGGGTCAGATCTTCTCCGCAGCTTGCGAAGATTGCGTACATTGGGGTGGGCTATTGCTAAGAAATGCGCATGCGCGCATGAATAGCAGCGGCATCACCGGGTCCAGGGGCTGGACGTGGCTTTTTCAAGGCAGCCCGACTTCTACGAGCAAAAGCAATGGTGCAACGCAAAAGCCACAGCCATCTTGAATGGCGCTCTGCACATCGCTTTACGCAGCAATCAGCCTGACCCCCCGTAAAAATTTCACTCAGTGCGTCGATTTTTTATAGACGAGATCTGATTGCATCGAGCGCGCACTCGTCTGCCGATCGCAAGTCGCTCACGCTGGCAGCAGAGTGCAAGCCGTATGCGACCGTGCTGATCCTAAATAACGTTCAAATCGCGTGTTCGGCCGAGAGGACGGCGCCTGACTGACCTGTCTTTGCGTGGCGAGGAGGGGAGGAGCCGAGCCAAGTCTGGACGGGGCGGTCGAATCCGTAACGAAACGCGGCCGCAGCGAGAAAGGCGCCGATGAAGCCGACCCACCAGAGCGCCCAGCGGGGTCCTGACGGCAGGGCTCCTTGCCCCAAAGCCTCAAGCAGGCCGAACCAGACGATGCGGGTCACCTCATTGGTGAGGAACATCGAAAAGGACATCAGGGCGAGATGTTCGATCAGGCGCGAGGGCTTGATCACGGGGATGGCCCCGGCCGCCCAAATGATCACCGTCATCAAACCCAGGGACAGCAAACTGAAGGCGCCGAAAGCCTGGAGGACGATGAGCGTGGCGGCGGCCGCGAGGCCGATCGCACCCGAGGTTCGCGGCGCGACATAGACGCGTGAGCCGTAGTAGGCCGCTGCCACACCCAGCAGGAAGAGCGGTAGAGCGCGAACAATGCCAAAGCGCAGCGGCAAACGGTAGATCGGATCGCCCAGCCACATCAAGGCGGCGAGATTGGAGATCATGACGACGATCACCGCGCCGACCAGGACGAGAGCCGGCGGCCAGCGCCAGAGCGCGCGACAGATCCAGGGCAGGAGAAGGTAGCAGCCAATCAGGGCCGAAAGGGTCCAGGTCGGGGCGTTCCAGCCCTGCCCGCCCGGCACGCCATAGGCCTGGACCAAAAACACCTGCGCCGGCAGCTGCGACCAGTCGAACCACTGCGGATTGCTTGGCGAGACGCCGGCCAATGCCGCGCCGCCGACGATGGCGATGAGGATCAGACTGACGACGAGATGGGCCGGGATGACGCGAAGCAGACGCTGGCGGACATAGGCGCCCAGCGACGCCTGCCGGGTAGCCAGCCTGTCGCCGTAGATGCGGGCCAGGACGTAGCCGGAATCGATGATAAAGAAGTCGGTGAGCAGATAACCGCGGTCGAACACCGGATGGAACTGGGGCAGCGGGACCGGCGCCGCCTCGCGAAAATGGTAGAGGATGATCAGCGCCCCGACAATGAAGCGGAGCGCGTCGAGCCATCCGCCGCGCGCGATGCGCGGCGGGGATCGGTTCATGGGCTCATCGGCGACGCGGCGCATGGGCCGACTCTAGACCCGCAGGGGGCAAAGAAAGGTTATCGCCGGAACTCGCTCCGTTTGCGGGCGCGGTGTCCTGATCCAGGCTTATGGGCTTTCACCCTTCCCGTGGCGAACAGCTCAGTGCTGAGCGGTGAGGCATTCGGCGTGATCGCCGAGCACCTCGATCACCCGACATTCCGCAGTCGATCCGTGCGGACAATCGGCCATCCGCGCCACCTCCACCCGCAAGGCCGTCAGTCTCGCGATCTTGTGGTCGATCGCCGCAAGGTGTGAGCGCGCCAGGCTGTCGGCGCTCTCGCACGGACCGCTCGGGTCGCCGGCCAGGGCCAGGAGTTCGCGAATGGGTTCGATCTCGAACCCCAACTCGCGGGCGTGCCGAATAAAGCGCAGCCGCTTGAGGTCGCCTTCCTCGTAGAGCCGCCGGTTGCCGTCGGTGCGCGGCGGCGAGGGCAGAAGTTCGATCTGCTCATAGTAGCGGATCGTGGGAACCTTGATCCCGCAGGCCCTTGAGGCCCCGCCGATCGTCACGCCCTGGCTCATTTTCCGCTTGCTCCTCTAGTCACTAGAGGAATTAGCGTCGCTCTGAGTTCGAGACAAGGAGCAGGTGATGTCAGCGGCAACGATCGAGAGCCGATACCGGGTGACCGGCATGGATTGCGCCGGCTGCGGTCGCAAGATCGACACCGCCATGCGCCGGCTGGCCGGTGTCGAGGACGTGTCCGTCAGCGTGTCGTCGGGCGTTCTCAAGGTCCAGCACGGCGGCGCCGTCGGTGACGACGCGGTCCTGCAACAACTCCGCAACCTTGGTTACGAGGGCGAAGCCGAAAACTCTGTCGCCAAGACTGAGGGCCAAGCCCACGTTCATGGCGCGCCAGGCGATGACGATCGACCCTGGTGGGCGACCGCTAAGGCCCGGTTGACGGCGGCCTGCGGCTTGGCTCTGCTCCTGGCCTACGCTCTCGGCTCGGCCTTCCCGGCAATCGAACGCTATGTGTTTCTGGCCGCCCTGGCGGTCGGCCTGATCCCCGTGGGACGGCGCGCGATCTCGGCGGCGCGCTACGGCACGCCCTTCTCCATCGAAATGCTGATGACGATCGCCGCCGTCGGCGCGGTCTTCATCGGCGCGGAAGAAGAAGCCACAGCTGTCGTCCTGCTGTTCCTGGTTGGCGAGATGCTTGAAGGCGTCGCCGCCGGACGCGCCCGCAAGAGCATCCAGGGCCTGACAGCTCTGGTGCCCAAGACCGCCTTGGTGGAGGTGGACGGGATCACGACGGAAATCCCCGCCGAGACGCTCGTGATCGGGGCGACGATCCTGGTGCGCCCCGGCGACAGGGTCCCGGCCGACGGCGACATCCTCGAAGGCGCGGGCGAAATCGACGAAGCCCCGGTCACGGGCGAGAGTGTGCCCAAACGCAAGGCCGTCGGCGATCCGGTCTTCGCCGGCACGATCAACGGCGGCAGCGTCCTGCGGGTGCGGGTGACGGCCGCCGCCGCCGACAACACCATCGCCCGCGTGGTGAAGCTGGTGGAGGAGGCGCAGGAATCCAAGTCGCCGACCGAACGGTTCATCGACAGGTTCTCGAAGGTCTACACCCCGGCCGTGCTCGTGGTCGGCGCCCTGGTCGCCGTCGTTCCTCCGCTGGTGTTCGGCGGGGTCTGGAGCGACTGGATTTACAAGGGGCTGGCCATTCTCCTGATCGGATGCCCCTGTGCGCTCGTTATATCCACACCGGCCGCCATTGCGGCAGGCCTGTCGTCGGGCGCCCGGCGCGGCCTCCTGATGAAGGGCGGGGCGGTGCTGGAGACGCTCGGCAAGATCACAGCCATTGCCCTGGACAAGACCGGCACCCTCACGGCCGGCAAGCCTGTCGTCACCGACGTCGTTGCGGGAACGCGGGATGAGGCCGCCGTCCTTGCTCTGGCGTCAGCGCTTGAGACGGGATCGAGCCACCCGCTCGCCTTGGCGATCCTTGGTCGCGCGAAAACGGACGGTGTGCAGACGCTACCCGCAAGCGAGACTCAGGCGATTGCTGGCGAAGGTGTTGAAGGCGTCGTCGCCGGGGAGCGCGTCTTCTTGGCTTCCCCACAGGCCGTGTCTAAGCGCGCATCTCTCTCCCCCGAGCAGGATGCGCAGATCGCCGCTTTCAATGCGGAAGGAAAGACCGTGTCCATCATCGTGGTCGACAAGGACATCGCCGGCTTCCTCGCCATGCGCGACGAGGCGCGGCCCGACGCCATGTCGGGTCTCGCCAGCCTGAAGGCGCGCGGCATCAGGCTCGTGATGCTGACGGGCGACAACCGTCGCACGGCCGAGGCTGTCGCGGCTGGTCTAGGCATCGAGGCGCGGGCGGAATTGCTGCCGCAGGACAAGCTTCGTATCGTCAAGGAACTTCAGGCCGAAGGGTTCGTGGTCGCAAAGGTTGGCGACGGCATCAATGATGCCCCTGCGCTGGCCCAGGCCGATGTCGGGATCGCCATGGGCGGCGGCACCGATGTCGCGCTGGAGACGGCCGATGCCGCCGTGCTTCACGGACGCGTCCAGGACATACCCGACATGATCACCCTGTCGAGAAGCGTGATGGGTAACATCCATCAGAACATCACGATCGCCTTGGGGCTGAAAGTCGTCTTCCTGGTCACGACCATTCTCGGGATCACCGGCCTCTGGCCGGCGATCCTCGCCGACACCGGCGCAACCGTGCTGGTCACCGCCAATGCGATGCGGCTGCTGCGCTGGAAACCCAAGAGCTGAGCGAAAGCCGCACATGTCCAGTGGCTAGCTGATGGGTTTGCAGACGGGTTAGCCCTCTCCAGCCATGCCGCCGGGTCGGTCGGCTGTGGCCAGCCCCTCGACCGAGCCGTGGTCGGCGGAGGGCCGTTCTCCTTCGTCGATCATAGCGGAGGGCTTGGCGGTCTTATCTTCGGTCGGGACGGAAGGCGAAGGCTCCGCGACCGGCTCGTCCGCAAGGTCGCGAGGATCGGATCGGTTGGCGTCCTTCGGGTTAGTGGCGTCTGAATCAGGCATGTTGTTCTCGCTTTCCCATCAGGAAGGCCTGTCATCCTGCCTTCGTTCCGGTCGGCGTCCCTGGCTTGCCTAAACCGTCAAGCCAAGGGCGATGAGACACGCCCAGCAAGCCAGGCACGCCAGTCGGGCAGGCAAGCGCTTCATCATGATGAAGGTTGCCCCGCTCCCCAGGGTCAGGACGACAGCGTAGGTGACGACGACGACCGCTCCGAACGGAAAGAGTCGCGCCGCCACGAACAGGCCGGACAGGGCGGACAGCCCCACGCCGACAAAGACCGCAACGATCTCAGCCAGGAGACCCAGCGGCCTTTCAGGGCGCTCCGGCCGGCGTCGCCGACGCGGCGTCTGGCGCACGCTGTAGGACGGCGCGCGACTGCGTATGGTCTTCCCGAACTTCGCCATCACGTGTCCCCGCCCTAGGCGTGAGGCGTGTCGCCATGGCCCGGTCCGGTCTTGTCGCCGTCGGGCCCGAGTTCGATCTGGACCGTCGCGTGCTCGATCCCGTGAACCTCCTCCAGCTTGGTCAACACGGCGAACCGTACCGGCTCGGGTGGTTGGCCTTCAGCGATGACCACATGCACGGACGCATTCACGTCGTCGCTGCTGACGCCCCACAAATGCAGATCATGAACGTCGGTCACACCGGGAACGGTGGCTATGGTGGCGCGGACGGTGGACAGAGAGAGACCTTTAGGCACGCCTTCGAGAAGAATGTGGGTCGTGTTCTTCAACAGGATCCAGGTGCGGGGCAGAACCCACAGCCCGATACCGATCGCGACGATCGGGTCGACCCACGTCCAGCCTGTGAGCATGATGACGATGGCGCCGCCGATGACACCGATCGAGCCCAGCAAATCGGCCCAGACCTCCAGATAGGCGCCCTTGACGTTGAGGCTCGTGTCCGCGCCGCCGGCGAGCAGGCGCATCGACACGAGGTTCACCACCAGCCCGAAGGCGGCGACAATCAGCATCCCCGTCGATCCTACCGGCTCGGGCGAGAACAGGCGGAGAATGCCTTCGTAGAGGACATAGCCCGCGACGAGGAACAACAGCACCGCATTGAAGGTGGCGGCGAGGATTTCGAATCGACGGTAACCAAAGGTGCGCAGGTCGTCGGAGCCGCGTTGGCCGATTTTGATGGCGGCCAGCGCGATGGCGAGCGCGGCGACGTCGGTCATCATGTGCGCGGCATCGGACAGCAGCGCGAGGCTCTTGAACACGACCGCGCCGACCACCTCCGCGACCAGGAAGGTGGTCGTCAGCGTCAGGGCGATGGTCAGCCGTTTACTGCTCGCGGCCGCGCCGTGGGAATGGCCTTCACCCATTGATTTGGTCTCCTTCGGTTCCGGATTGCGTCCAGCGCAAGACCTCCACCGCTTCAAGCGTGACGGGCCCCAGATGTTCCAGGTCCGACAAGGTCTCGACAAAGGCGCGCAGTTTGGCTTCCTCGTCGAGGATCTCGATGACCACGGACTGATCGTCGTCCAGCACATGGCGACGGTGGAGACGAGGGCTATGACCAAAGCCGACGAGGGCCTGTAGTACGGTGGCGCCCGCCACCCCTGCGGCGCGGGCCCGGGTGGTGACGACCTCGAAAACCTTCTGGTCTCCGAAATAGGCGGATTCATCGGTGTAGATTCTGAGAAGTTTGATCGGGCCGGTCATGGGTCTCTCCAAAAAGGACCCGCGTCGCGCCGGGTAGGCGCGACGCGGATCAGATCATTCCGCAGGCGCGGGCGAAAGCCGCTCAGCCGGCGAGCTCTCGGGGGTCGGCTTCTTCTCGCTCAGGCCAAGGATCAGTTTGCTGATCGCGGGCAGGACGAGAAGCGTCAGCAGAGTTGCCGTGATCAACCCACCGATGACGACCATGGCCAGGGGCTTCTGGACCTCGGCTCCCGTCCCGTGGGCGAGCGCCATGGGCACGAAGCCGATGGCCGGGACGAGACCCGTCATGATGACGGGGCGGACCCGCTCCATACAGCCGTCGATGATCGCGCGCGAAAGCTCCATTCCGTCCTCGAGCCGTTGCCGGATGCTGGACATGACGACCAGACCGTTCAGCACGGCGACGCCCGACAGGCAGATGAAGCCCACCGCCGCCGAGACCGAGAAGGCGATGCCGGTGATCGCCAGGGCGAAGACACCGCCCGCCAGTCCGAGCGGCACCGCGGCGAACACCGCGATCGCCCGTCCGAAACTCCCCACGGCCAGGAAGAGGACCGCGAAGATCGCTAGGAAGCAGATCGGCACGACCAGGGCCAGCCGGTCGGAGGCCGCCTTCAGATTCTGGAACTGCCCGCCCCATTCGATCCAGGAGCCGGCGGGCAGGGCGACCGTCTGAACCTTGGGCATCGCCTCGGTGACGAAGGAGCCGACGTCGCGACCGCGGACATTGGCCTGGATGACTACCCGCCGCTTTCCGTTTTCTCGGCTAATCTGGTTCAGACCCTCGGCGAACCGGAACTCGGCGACCTGGCGCAACGGGACGGACGCGCGCGTGCGGCCCTCCTGTTCCGGCAGCATGACGGGCAGGGCGGCTAGGGCGTCCAGGTTGTTGCGACTGATCCCCGGCACGCGGACGACGACATCGAAGCGGCGGTCGCCCTCGAAGAGCTGCCCGGCCTCGCGTCCGCCCATGGCGGCGGCCACCGTATCGGCCACCTCCTGGACGGTGAGGCCGAACCGGGCGATCGCGGCCCGATCGAAGGTGACGTCGAGGGACGGCGCCCCGTCGGTCTGCTCGACCTTGACGTCCGCAGCGCCGGGGGTGGCGGTAAGCTGGGCCGCGATCAGATTGGCCGTGGCCGTCATCTTCTCGAGATCGTCGCCATAGAGTTTGATCGCGACGTCGCCCCGCACCCCGGCGATCAGTTCGTTGAACCGCATCTCGATTGGCTGGCTGAGCTCATAGGCCTGACCGAGCTGGCTGCTCGCCGCCTGTTCGATTCGGCCGAGGACATCTTCCTTGGACTTCACGTCCTTGGGCCATTCCTTCTGATCCTTCAGGATGATGAAGCCATCGGAAATGTTGGGCGGCATCGGGTCGGTGGCCACCTCCGCCGTACCCGTCTTGGAGAACATGACCTCCACCTCGGGCAGTTGCGATATCGCCGTCTCGACGCCCCTTTGCATGCGCACCGATTGTTCGACGGCGGTCGAGGGCACCCGCTGCGAGGCCAGCGCGAGGTTGCGTTCATCGAGGGTCGGGATGAACTCCTGGCCCAGCAGGGTGAAGACGAAGGCGGCGACGCCGAACAGGGTCACCCCCGCAGCGATGAAGGGCCAGGGTCTGGCCACGGACTGGCGCAGGACGGGCTCGTATTTCGCCTTGATCCAGCGAATGATGAAGACGTCTTTCTCCGAGACCTTGTTGCGCATCAGGAGCGCGATCATCGCCGGGATGAAGGTGATGGACAGCAGGAAGGCCGAGACCAGGGCCAGCATCAGGGTAATGGCCATGGGCGAGAAGGTCTTGCCCTCGACGCCCTGGAAGGTCAGCAGCGGGGCGAAGACGAGCAGGATGATGGTCTGGCCGAAGACCGTCGGCTTGATCATCTCCTGGGTGGCAAGGGTGGTCTCCTCGAGCCGCTCGCGCAACGTCAGCAGACGGTTCTCGTGATGTTGCCGGTCCGCCAGTCGTCGCAGACAGTTCTCGATGATGATCACCGAGCCGTCGACGATCAGGCCGAAGTCGAGGGCGCCCAGGCTCATCAGATTGCCGGGAACGCCCATGAAATTCATGCCGATCGCCGTCATGAAGAAGGAGATCGGGATAATCAGGACCGCGATCAGCGCGGCCCGCACATTGCCGAGCAGGAGGAAGAGGGCGACCGCGACGAGCAAGGCGCCTTCCAGCAGGTTGCGCTGAACCGTCGCGACCGTGGCGTTGACGAGTTTGGAGCGGTCGAGCACCGGCGTGACCTTGATCCCGGGCGGGAGAGACCGGGTCGTGAGGTCAAGCTTCTCGCCGACCGCCTTGGCGACGGTGCGGCTGTTCTCGCCGATGAGCATCAGGCTGGTGCCGATGACCACCTCGCGTCCGTTCATCGTGGCGGCTCCGGTCCGCAGGTCGCCGCCGAGGCGAACCGCGGCGACGTCGCGAACGGAGACGGGAACCCCGCCGCGCGTGGCGATGATCGCTTCCTCGATCTGGCTCAGGCTTCGGATCCGTGCGTCGGCCCGCACCAGATAGGCCTCGCCGCCGCGTTCGACGAAGTTCGCCCCTACCGAGAGATTGGCGGCTTCGAGACCTTGCGCCAGTTCGCTGAACGACACGCCATACTGGGCGAGACGCGTGGCGTCGGGCTCGACGACATACTGCTTCTGGAAGCCGCCGATGGTGTCGACGCCGGCGACGCCGTTCACCGTCCGCAATTGCGGCGCGATGATCCAGTCCTGAACCGTCCTCAGATAGGCCGAACGCGAGACGTCGTCGGTCAATCGGTCGCCCTCGGGCGTCAGGAAGGACCCATCCGACTGCCAGCCGGGCTGGCCGTTGCGTACGGTCGCGCCGCGACCGCCGGGGTTGGCGAAGTCGATGGCGTACATGAAGACTTCGCCGAGACCGGTGGTGACCGGTCCGATCTGGGGTTGAACGCCCTCGGGCAGACTGTCCCGGGCCTGGCCAAGCCGCTCGCTGACCTGTTGGCGGGCAAAGTAGAGGTCTACGTTCTCGTTGAAGATCACGGTGACCTGGGAGAAGCCGTTGCGCGACAGGGAGCGCGTCGACTGCAGGCCGGGAATCCCGGCCATGGCGGTCTCAACCGGGAAAGTGACCCGCTTCTCGATCTCCACGGGCGAGAGGGAGGGGTCCTGGGTGTTGATCTGGACTTGCTTGTTGGTGATATCCGGCACGGCGTCGATGGGCAACTTCGTCAGCTGCCAGGCGCCGTAGGCGGAAACGAGCAGTACGAGCGCGATGATCATCCATCGCGCCCGCACCGACAGGGCCATAAGGTTTGCGATCATGACCTATTCGTCCTCGCCCGAGCCCTTGCCGAGCTCGGCCTTCAGCAGGAAGGCGTTGCGCGTCGCGATGGTCTGGCCGGCCGTGAGGCCGGAGGTGACCTGGGTCCGCCCCCCGCTGCGCTGGCCCGTCAGGACCGGGGTGGCGACAAAGCCCGTTGGTGTGCGGATGAAGACGACATCGCGGCCCTCGAAGGACTGGATGGCCTCGTCGGGCACCGAGACGCCGGCGACGCCCTGGCCATCGCGGGTGAAGATCCTGGCGGAGATCGCCTGACCGGGGCGAAGTCCTGTGCTGGCCGACGGCGTCAGAAGGACAGTCGCCGAGCGGCTTTCGGAATCGACGCCCGGCGTGATGGATCGCACGACCGCATCCAGATCGCCTTCGGGAAGGGTGATCCGCGCCCGATCTCCTACCATGATCCGCGCCGAGTCCTGAGCAGAAACAGAGGCCTCGATCTGGACCTCCCGACTGTTGGCGACCCGGAACAGTTCGGTGCCGGCGGTGACGAAGGATCCGAGAACCACTGGAGCGGCAGTCACCCGGCCGCTGATCGGACTGACCACACCCGTGCTGCGCCCATCGCGGGACACGCGTGCGGCGGCCGCTGCGGAGGCGGTCCTTCCGGCCTCAGCCTGGGCCTCGGCCAGTGTGGTCTGGGCGGCTTCAAGATCCTGGCGCGCCGTGATCTTGGCGTCGAACAGTCTCTGCTCGCGCGCCAACCCCTGTCGCGCGGCCGTCAGCCGGGCCGAGGCGGTGGCGCGTTCGGCGGCGATCGCCGAGGCCTCACGGCTCTCGATCAGGGCGACGGTCTGACCCGCTGACACGGCGTCGCCGAGGCGGAGGCTGATCCGGCTGACTACCCCGTCCGCGCGGGCCGCGAGGACGGCCTCCCCCTGGGGCGTGCCGGCGACGGTGCCCTGGGCAAGGATTTCCGCGCTCAGGGAACCATCTTCCACGGGCGCAAGCACGATCCCGGCGGCCTGGATGCGGGCGGCGTCCATGGGTAGGGCGTCGGCGCCATGCGCCGGCGCTTCGGCGGCGGTCGCCTCGACCGGGGCCTCGGCAGGTTTGGAGCCGGCGAATATCATCACACCGGCTCCAGCAATCACGACGGCGGCGACAGCGCCGCCGATCATGAGTCGCGTCTTGGTTTTGGACTGTCTCATTGGGTGGATCCTTGAGTCTCGGTCACGCGGGTCAGGGCGGCGAGCGCCTGAGAGCGTTCCAGTTCAGCGGTGATGAGGTCGGACTGAAGGGTGTTGAGCGCGTCTTCAGCGTCCAGCACATCCAGCAGTGTGAATCGGCCGGCAGCGAAGCCCTCGCGAGCGATACGGACAGCTTCGATGGCTTCAGGCTCGGCCCGGGTTTGGAGGAAGGTCAGGCGTGCCTCGGCGGTGCGGAGCGCCGCTTGGGCGTCTCGGGTCCGACGGATCGCCGCCGCAAGGGCGGCATTGCGTCGAGCTTCGGCGCCTGTACGATCAGCGTTGGCGGCGGCGATATTGCCCTGGTTGCGGTCGAACACCCCGATTGGCATCGAGGCTCCGAAAACCACAGCGGTGTCGTCGGTGCCGCGAAACTGGCGGGCGCCCACGCTTAGCGTGACGTCCGGTCGCGACGAGGCTCGTTCCCGGTTGAATATCGCTACGGACGAAGCGACCTCGGCTTCGGCCAGACGAACGTCAAGCGAATCCGCCGGATCGATAGCGACAACTGGCGCCGCCTCGACGAGCGGAGCTTGAGGTTCAGGCAGATCCTCGACGCCGCCCCATAGAGCGGCCAGCGCACGCTGGGCCTGGGCGTACTCGGCTTCGGCCGCCCGAACGCGACCGACCGCCTCAAGCGCCGCAGTCCGGGCCCGCAGAGCGCGCAGCGGCGGCTCCCGTCCTGCGTCAACCAGTTCGGTTGCAATCGTCTGTAGGTTTTCGGCCCGAACGAACTGGTCGCGCGCGAGATCGACGCGACGACCGTCGGCATACGCCTCGGCATAGGCGATCCGTACATCGTTCAGCAGATCCGCACGGGCGACGGCGAGACGCACACGGGTAGCTTGGGTCTCAGCTTCGGCAGCCCGCTGGCGCGCGGTTCGTTTGCCGCCAAGTTCGAACTTTTGACCAACAGAAAGCGTACTTTCGGTCTGATCCAAACCCCGAAAGCCGCCAGTTCCGGCGAAGTTCTCGACGGCGAGGTCGAGTTCGGGGTTGGGCCTGAACCCGGCTTGTCGGGCACGGCCCTGGGCCGCCATGACGGCGGATTCGGCCGCGGCGAGGATCGGGGAGGAGGCCGAGGCGCGTGACAGCGCCTCGGCCAGGGTGATCGGTTCAGCCCAGGCGCGAGTGGGCGCCGTGAGGCTGAGCGCGGTGGTCAGGGCGACCACAGCGCTGCCGACCGCCCAATGCGGTCGATGGAATTGGAGGGGTGGCATTGATGTATCCCAAGGGTTGCTGACGAGGAGCGCGCACGGGCGCGCGGCTCGTCAGCCCTTGGGGGGGCGCTTCAGTCCGCCGGGAGCGTGTGATGCCAGCGGGGCTGCGCCGAGCGGCAGCTCGGGCGCCCCTATCGCCGTCCGGCCGAGATCGGGGCTGAGCGGCTGAGGGATGGCGACGCCGCCGTGGTGGCAGTGACCGTGAACGCAAAGTCCATGGCCGGTCGGGGCTTTGTCTGTTGGCGATGACGGCGTATCGAAGGACGCTGTGGCATGCGGAGGGGAGAGTTCCGAACCACAGGCCGCTGCGTCAGCCAGGGGAACCAAGACAAACAGGACGGTGACCAGCGCAATGAGCGCCGTTACCAACCAGTGTTTGCGGGAATTCGCGACCATCGGGCTCCATACCACGTTCGCAACAAGGGGCAATCGCCTTATCCTGTCCCTTTGCGCGCACTGGCGGTCTGGACCGGCAGCGTGTGTCCGGCCGGCGGAAGCTCGGGCGAGCGTCGGCGGTTCGGGTCGTGACCACACCAGCGAAGGCGCTATCGTCCCGTCGTATGACAATCCGTGGCCGAAAAGTTTGAAAGGTTGAAGACTGGTCATGGCGTTTCGCGTACTACCCAGCCTGCATCCTCTAGCCACTAGAGGATCGACACTTGTTTTGCCGGCATGACCTCAATCTTGTCATCCGGTTCGCCGAAACTGATCGGTCGGCGCTCCGCCGAAACCGGCGATAAGGTTCCGACCATCTGGTCCTATGAGTGGATCGGCCTGGGGACGGAGCCGTCTCGGACCGCCGACGGCCGCAGGCCTTACGACGCGGCGGTCTACCGGCGGTTTGCCTTCTTCAAACACGCCCGTCTCCTGAACTTCGACCTGGACGCGATCCGCTCGCTGCTCGACCTCAGCGATCAACTCGATCGTCCCTGCGCGGAGTCCATTGTGATTGCGGGACTTCATCTGGTCGAGTTTGAGCTCAAGATGGAACGGCTCAAGCCCTGCACGGAGGCCAAGCACGACTGTCTGTTGTCGGTCGGGACGGCGTAACGTCTTCGTCTGTCAGGGCGGCGACTAAGCGCCGCCCGCGGTTTTGATCCTGCGGTCTCGTCGGTTAAGCTTGGGTCGATTGCCGTTTCTCGACCTTTCGGCGGACTGGGGGGCCACTTCCCGCGAGGTGACCGAACCCCCAATCCCAAGCGTGGACAGACTTGGTCGGAAGCCTCAGCCGCCGTTTTGTCAGCTCCATACCCGGGTCTGGCCGTTGTCCAGTACCAGGAGGCTGACAAGGGCCAAGGCCTGCCTGCCTTCCAGCCGGTGATCCCGCCGACGTCCCCCGAACTGCCAGACCCTTGGCGACAAGGGCCTTGCGGACAAGCCCCTCGAGATCGGCGATGGGCGCCTGGCCTTCAAGGAAATAGGCGCCAACAACAGCCGTGTGGCAGGAGGCGGGAAGAGGCACGCCGTGTCCGGTTCTACGATGCAAAGTGGATGCGGTGAATCACGTCAAGGCCCCATCCCGTCCGGCGCGTATGGTCGATCCAGCCGCTGGGCGTTTTGTAAACGACAAGCCGGGTCGCGTGCGTGCCTGCGTCAGGGATGCGCTGGGGATAACGCCAGCAATTTGCCCGTCAGGATGGTCAGGCGGCCCGCTGTTGTTCTGGCATATGGGGCTCCGATGCGCCCGACCCACCTGCGCCCGATCCGATGGAGACAGGTGCGACACGTCGCCGCCCTGTGACGCGAGGGTTCGCGAACAGCAAGGGCCCGGGAGCGGCAACCCTGTGCGCAGCAGTCCTCACAACGCCGCGCCGCTTCGGATAACAGGTGCGCTCCGCAGGTTCGACCAAGGCCACGAAGGGTTTGCAAGCGTCACCTTGGCGGACGAAGTAACAGATTGCACCGTCTGGCAAATGACAGTAAGCGCCCCAAAATGACCTGGTCGATGGCGACATTGGCGAAACTGATGCTGGCGGTGACCCTGGTCGCCGCCACGTTTTTCGTCGCCCCCATCGCCGAGGCGGCGACCTGCGCGTCTGAGCTTGTTGTCGCCCACGCTGCGGCGGACCCCCACCCGTCAGACGACGAACCGCAAGATCCCGAAACCGAGCACGGAATCTGCGCGCATGGCCACTGCCATCACAACGGGTCGGCCAGAACCGATTCACAAGACGCTGTTCTGGCTCAGCACTACGGCCGGCCAGTTCACGCCTCGCTCCCGCATAAGGTTCGGGCCTCGATATCGCCCGACGGCCTAAAACGACCCCCTAGAGGCTGACACGACCGCCGCGCACTCGCGCCTGTTCTCGTGTCAACTCTCTGGAAAATGAAACATGCCTCCCTCCTATCGCCGGCCGCCGCGTTTCGCGGTGGGCTGCGCGCTGGCCGCTCTTGCGGTTACGCTGGCCAGCCCATCCCAGGCTGACCCGGCCCCGTCGTTCGCCGATCTTCTAGCTCAGCTCGATCAGGCCCCGGCCACCCTCGAAGCCGACGCCTTGTCCGACGCGGCCCAAGCCCAGCTGCGGCAAGCGGGCGTCAGGCCCAATCCGACCGTGGGCCTGACCTCGGAGAACGGCTTCGGCACGCGGGACTTCTCGGGTTACGGCAATGCCGAAACCACGCTGTCGATCACCCAGGACCTGGAGCTCTGGGGGCGGCGCTCGGCGCGGATCGATGTGGCGCGCGCCGAGGCGGGAACTGCGGGACTGCGCCGGAATCTCGCGGTCGTGGACGCGGCAGGCCGGCTGGCCCTGGCTTATGCGACCGCTGAAGCCGCCCAGCGTCGGTTCGACCTGGCGGAGGAGTTTCTTGCCCTCACCCTCGCCGATGCGCGCGCCGCCCTCGTCCTCGTGCAGGAGGGGCGGGAGCCGTTGCTACGCGGCATCCAAGGAGAGAGCGAGGCCGCTGCAGCCCGCGCAAGCCTCGACGAGGCGCAGGCCGAACGGGACGCTGCCTTCGCCCGCCTGACCGCCATCGCTATGTTGCCGACCCCGGTGACCGAGATCGAGGCCAGCCTGCTCGACCGGACGCCCGCCATGGCCATAGTGCCGGTCCTGGCCGCGCCGACCGTCCGCGTCGCTGAAGCGGAGCGCACCTCTGCCGAACGCCGTATCGCAGTCGAGCGAATCCGGGCGCGGCCTGATGTCAGCGCCAGTGTTGGCGTTCGTCGGTTCGAGGCGCAAAATGCGACCGCCCTGACCATCGGCCTAAGCCTGCCGCTGCCGCTGTTTGATCGTAACCGCGGAAATATCGAGGCAGCCCAGGCCCAGTTCCGCGCCGCCGACGCCCGACTGTCGGGTGCGCTACAGGACGCCCAGGCTGACAGGGCCGCCGCCAGAGCCCGTCTCGGGGCTTCGGCCAGTCGGGTCAGTGCTTCCGAGGCCGGGATCGCCTCGGCTGAGGAAGCCTACCGCCTTTCCCGGATCGGGTTCGAGGCGGGGCGTATCTCCCAGCTTGAGCTGCGCCTGACCCGCACAACCCTGATCAACGCCCGAAACGCCGCCGTGGACGCCCGCCTTGCGCGTGTTCGCGCCGAGATCGACCTTGCGCGCCAGGACGGCCGCGCCCCCTTCCAAGGAGCCGAATGATGCGCCAGCGCACTTCCAACAAGACTTTGCTGATCGGCGGCGCCGCTGCGCTCGTCGTGCTCGGCGGCGGCGCTACTTATCTGGCCGTGAACCGACCGGCCCCGCCGGTCGCGGCCGAGGGGGAGGCCGGGCACGCCGAAGCCGAGGGCGAACATGCCGGGGGGGAGGCCGGGCATGCCGAGGGCGGCGAGGCCGCCGAGAGCGCTGTAGAGGGCGTCGTTGAACTGACCGCCGCCCAAGTCGAGGCGGCCGGTATCTCGATTGTTTCAGTGGTCGGCGGAGGCGGCGGCGAGACCCGTCTGTCGGGCCGTGTCGAGCCTATGATCGACGCGCGCGCCGCCGTCGCCGCCGTCGTCGGCGGCCGCGTCGAGCGCGTGCTTGTGGTCCCGGGCCAGACCGTTCGCGCGGGTCAAGCCCTGGCCATACTCGTCAGCGGGGACGCCGCCAGTCTGCGCGCCGACGCCGACGCCGCCCAGGCCAACGCCGTCGCCTCCCAACAGGCCCATGCACGCGAAGAAAGTTTAGCCGAGCAGGGGGTGGTTGCCAAACGTGAGGCCGAGATGGCCCATGCGCAGGCGCTCAGCGCAGAGGCGGCTGCGCGAGCGGCCCGGGCTCGCGCAGCCGCCGCTGGCGGTCCGAACGCCTCGGGGCGGGTCAATGTCTCCAGCCCGATCTCTGGCGTAGTGACTAGCGTCCAGGTCGGACCCGGGGGCTTCGCGGCCCAGGGGGGCGTGATCGCTGAAATCACCAACCCGGCACGGGTCGAGATCGTGTTCAACGCTCCGCCCGCCTTAGCGGCGCTCGTTCGCGCTGGCGCGGCGATGCGGGTTCAAGGCCCCGGAGCCGAATTCGACGCCATCGTCACAGGGGTCGCGGCCGGCGCGGGCGCGGAAAGCGGAGCCACCGTGGTGCGGGCACGACCGACCGGAGCCACCCTTCCGCCAGCAGGATCGGCCCTCTCGGGCTCGATCGTCACAGGACAGGCGACAGGGGGTATGACCGTGCCGACAGAGGCCGTCCAGACGGTGGAGGGAGCCACGGTCGTCTTCGTTCGCACCGCGACCGGCTTCAGAGCCGCCCCTGTTTTGGCGGGACGTCAGGCCAACGGCCGCACCGAGATCCTGCGTGGCCTGTCAGCGTCCGACCGGATCGCCGGCACGAATGCCTTCCTGCTCAAGGCCGAACTGGCCAAGGGCGAAGCCGAGCATGGCCACTAGGACGCACTGATCATGTTCAAAGCTCTCATCGAGACTTCCGTCCGCTTCCGATGGTTCGTCGTCCTTGTTACGGCGCTCGTCGCCGCGCTTGGCCTGTTCGAACTGACGAAGCTCCCGATCGACGCCGTGCCCGACATCACCAACAGGCAGGTTCAGATCACCACCGTCGCGCCTGCGCTGGCGCCCGAACAGATCGAAAGACAGGTCACCTATCCCCTTGAAACGGCCATGGCAGGCATTCCCGGCCTCACCTCGACCCGCTCCCTGAGTCGCAACGGCTTCAGCCAGATCACCGTCATTTTCACCGATCAGACGGACATCTACTTCGCCCGACAGCAGGTCGCTGAACGGATGGCCCAGGCGCGCGAGCGTCTTCCGGAGGGTGTCGAGCCCAACCTGGCGCCGATCACGACAGGGCTTGGCGAGGTTCTGATGTGGACCGTCGATTACAAACCCTTCACGGCGGCCAACATGGCCAAACCCGGGCAACCGGGCTGGCAAGCCGGTGGTGGCTATCTGACGCCCGAAGGTGATCTGCTGACGACGCCGGAACGACGCGCCACCTATCTCCGCACTGTACAGGACTGGATCGTCGCTCCGCAGATGCGGACGGCTCCCGGCCTAGCAGGCGTCGACACCGTCGGTGGCTATGTCAAGGAGTACGCCGTCCGACCTGACGCCTCCCGGCTATCCGGCTACGGTCTCAGCCTAAACGACCTTATCCAGGCGCTGGACCGAGCCAACACTCAAGCCGGCGCCGGCTATGTCCAGCGGGCCGGTGAGGCCCTGACCGTGCGCACCGACGCCCTGGCCTCGACCATCGAGGACCTGGCCCAAGCGCCGGTCGCCAATCGCGGTGGTCTCGTGGTGAGGGTTGCCGATGTTGCGACCGTGGAAATCGGTGAGGCTCCACGGCTGGGCGGGGCAAGCCGCGACGGCCATGAGGCGGTCCTCGGTACGGCGCTGATGATTGCGGGCGGCAACAGCCGCACGGTTGCCCAGGCCGCCGGCGAACGTCTGGAGGAAATCCGCGGCACCCTGCCGTCGGGGATCGAGGCGGTGACGGTTCTAGACCGTAGCGCCCTGGTGAACTCCACAATCGCCACGGTGGCGCGGAACCTGATCGAGGGTGCACTTCTCGTGATCGTGGTTTTGTTCTTGCTGCTCGGTAACATCCGGGCTGCGTCGATCACCGCTTTGATGATCCCGCTCAGCTTCCTGTTCGCCGTCATCGGCATGAACCGGTTCGGCATCAGCGGAAACCTGATGAGCCTGGGGGCCCTCGACTTCGGCCTGATGGTCGACGGGGGAGTGGTGGTGATCGAAAACACCCTGCTGTTGCTGACGCAGCGCCGGGCGTCGCTCGGCCGGATGCTCACCCGCCGCGAACGCTTGGACGTCGCTGTTCAATCCGCGAGACAGATGGTCAAGCCAGCCGCCTTCGGCCAACTGATCATCCTGCTGGTGTTCACCCCGCTGCTGATGCTGGAAGGCGTCGAGGGTAAGACCTTCGTGCCCATGGGGGCGACGGTCATGCTGGCCCTCGTCGGGGCGTTCATCTTCTCGTTTACCTTCGTGCCGGCCATGACAGCGCTCCTCGTGCGCGATCCCAAGACCGTACATGTCGACGAAAGGGGCCACGCTGAGGAGCATGAGACGTTTATCCTGAAATTCGCGCGGCGTTGGATCCAGCCAGCCATCCGGGCGGCGGTCGATCACTCCAGGATCGTCATCGTCGCTGTCGTCGGCGCGCTCGTCGTGGGCGGTTTCGCCTTCACGACATTGGGCCGGGAGTTCATTCCGACCCTGGATGAGGGCGACATCGCCATGCAGGCCCTGCGCGTCCCATCCGCGTCGCTGGAGCAGTCCCTCGCCATGCAGATGGCGCTAGAGCGCGCCATCAAAGCCCAGCCGGAAGTCAAGACTATGTTCTCTCGGACCGGCACTGCGGAGGCGGCGGTGGATCCCATGCCGCCCAACATCTCCGACAGCGTCATCATCCTTAAGGACCGCAAGGAATGGCCCGATCCCAAGCTTGAGAAGGAAGCCTTGCTCGAGCGGTTCGAAAAGGTCGCCGGTACCCAGATCGGCAACAATTTCGAGTTCAGCCAGCCTATCGAACTTCGCTTCAACGAGTTGATCTCCGGGGTGCGAACGGACCTCGCGGTGCTCGTCTACGGTGATGATTTCGACACCCTGCAAAAGGTGGCGGACCAGGTGGCGATCCAACTTCGCGCCACGCCGGGCGCGGCCGACGTCAGGGTCGAACAGGCGTCGGGCCTGCCGACTCTCACGATCAGCGTCGACCGGTTCGCCGCGGCCAACTACGGCCTGTCCGCCGCAGATATCTCCGAGACGGTCTCGGCCGCCATCGGCGGCGCCGAGGCCGGCCGGATTTTCGAGGGTGACCGCCGCTTCGACGTCGTCGTTCGTCTGCCCGCCGACGCCCGCAACGATCCCGCAGCGCTCGCCGCGCTGCCGATAGTATCGTCCACGGGGGTGATCGTGCCCCTGTCTTCGGTGGCCCGGATCCAGACGGCGGAAGGGCCGAACCAGATCAGCCGCAACGACGGCTCGAGGCGGATGGTGGTGCAGGCCAATGTCCGCGGCCGCGATCTCGGCGGCTTCGTCACCGAGGCGCAGGGCAAGGTCGCGGAGATCGCGCTTCCACCGGGTGTTCGTCTCACCTGGGGCGGGCAGTTCGAAAACCTGAAGCGGGCGGAGCAGCGGCTGGGTCTCGTCATTCCGATCGTCTTCGTCCTTATCGGGGTGCTGCTGTTCATGGCCTTGGGCTCGTTTGCGGAGGCCGGTCTGGTGTTCGCCTGTGTCCCCTTGGCACTGATTGGCGGCGTTCTGGCCCTCGTCATGCGGGGCATGCCGTTCTCGGTCTCGGCAGCGGTGGGCTTCATCGCCGTGTCCGGCGTCGCCACCCTGAACGGTCTGGTGCTGATGCAGGCCATTCGCGAACGGCTCCAGGCAGGGCTCGGACCCCGTGAAGCCGCCATCGAAGGCGCTTTCAGCCGCCTCCGGGCGGTGCTGACGACGGCGCTCGTCGCTATCGTCGGCTTCATCCCGATGGCGCTGGCTCACGGCGCCGGCGCCGAGGTGCAGAAGCCTCTCGCCACCGTCGTCATCGGTGGCCTGCTGACCGCCACAGCCCTGACCCTACTGGTGCTGCCGACCTTCGCGGCTCGGGCGGTAAAGCATCGCAAAGACGAGGGGATCGAGGACTGATGACCAAGGACGACTCGGACCGCCGGCAAGGGCGAACCCTGCTGGTGGTCCTCGCGCTCAATGCCGGTCTGGCCGTGGCGCTCGGGATCGGCGGCGTGTCCGCCGATTCCAGCGCATTGCTGGCCAACGCTGTCGATAATGGATCGGACGCGGCCGTTTACCTGTTCAGCTATCTGGCGATCGGCCGAGCCGGATCCTGGAAACGCGGCGCTGCGCGTCTGTCGGGGCTGATGCTGCTGATCTTCGCGGCGGGCGTCCTCTTGGACGCCCTTCGCCGCTTCCTGACCGGAACGGAGCCGGTGGGGCCCACGATGATGGCCCTCGCGGTCGTGGCGGCGGTAATCAATCTCGTCTGTCTGATGCTGATCCGCAGGCAGCCGAGTGGCGACGTCAATATGAAGGCGGCGGAGACCTTCAGCTTCAACGATTTCGCCTCCAACGGCGGCATCCTAGTCGCCGGCGGGCTGGTCCTCTGGCTGGGTCAGGCGTGGCCGGATCTCGTCGTCGGGGTCCTAGTGGCAGCAATCGCGATCAAGGGCGGGCTCGACATCCTGCGGGACGCGGCCCGCGACAAGGCAGGAGAGACGACATGATACCCGTGGATTCTCGCGGCCTCCCGCCGCTGCCACCGCGTCCGCCTGGGGCGCCGAGCCCAGAGCCCCCCCGGCACGACGAGCCAGACCGTCCTGCGATAGATATCCAGGCGGTCCAGCGTCTACGCAAAGTGACGATTCTCGGTGGCGGTCTTCTCCTTGCCGCAACGACCCTGACGGTCACCTTCATCCCGGTGCTCGAACATGCGGTCGAACACGTGGGCCTGATCGCCATCATGGTCTGCATCATCGGGCGCTCCTGGTGTTCGCTCTACATCGGGGGTCGCAAGAAGCAGGAAATCGTATCGTCCGGCCCCTATTCGATCAGCCGAAACCCGCTTTATGTCTTCAGCTTCATCGGCGCCTTCGGCATCGGTTGTCAGACGGGGAGCGTGACCGTGGGTGCGATCTTCGCCCTCGCCGCCTGGATGGTGTTCCGTCTCGTGGTTTCGCGCGAGGAAGCGTTCCTCACGGACGGTTTCGGCGCACCCTACCGATCCTATGTCGCGCGCACGCCGCGGTTCCTACCGGATCCGCGCCTGTGGCGCGACGAGGCGGAACTGACGATCCGGCCCGCCTTCTTTGTCCGGACCGTGCGCGACGGCTTGGTTTTCTTGCTGGCCTTGCCTCTGTTCGAGGCTCTGGAGCGGCTTCAGCATCTCGGACTGGTGCGCGTACTCCTGAGGCTGCCATGACTGCCGGTAGGCTACTTTTGCGAGAGAGATGGTGGTCAACTGGGGCGGCGATTCCGGCGGTCGACACAGTCCTCACGCCGGGCTTCGGCCAGAAAGCCGACCGGGCCACTCCTCGGCGGTCGCCACAGGAAGTGCGCAAGGCCGCGTACACGCAACAAACATCGCCTGCGGAGCCTTCACGGACTGTCTGTCGCGCCGGAGTTCAGCCATGACCAAAACCGTCCAACTCGATCTGCCGCTGCTTCTACCCGACGCGCCGGAGGCGTCGGACGCCTGTGTCGCCCGACTGATCGCGAGCCTCGGGCAAAAGCCGGGCGTGGCTAGGGTCCATGTCGCCGAAGGCGGGACCGACCCTCTGCTCTGCATCCACTATGACCCCGAATACTTGACGCTGGGGCAAGTGCGGCGAACAGCGCAAGCTGCAGGAGCTGAAATCGACGCCAGGTTCGGCCATATCAGCGGTCAGATCGTCGGCGTTCGTCATGTCCGTCAGGCGCGCAGCGTTCAAGCCGCCCTGACGGATCAGCACGGGGTGCTTGAAGCGCGCTTGGACCCGTCGGGCGCGCTGCGGCTCGAGTTTGACAGGACCCGGATCGACCAGGGTCAGATCGAGGCCCTCATCCAGAGCCAAGGACTCGTCTTTGTGGCGGCTGCCAGCGGTTCGCGAGACGCGGGAATGGAAACGAGGGCCGTGGTCGACGGCGAGCCGTCGTTGCGGGGCCACGCGGTCCGGGCCGCCGAGGACCACACCGTCGGGCTGGTCCTCAACCCGACCGAAGCGGCCCCTCCTTCCCATGTCCAGGAAGGTGAGAGCCCCCACGATCACGCCCCAGGGGGAGAGGACACCCATGACCACGCTCACGGCGGGTTCCTGGGGCCGAATACGGAATTGGTCTTCGCCTTCGCTTGCGGAGCCGCCCTGGCTCTGGGCTTCGGCCTCGAAAATCTGGCGAGCGGCCTTCCGGTCTGGGCTTCGATCGCCTGTTACATCGTCGCCTATGGCTTTGGCGGCTTCTTCACTGTCGGCGAGGCGTTCGAGAATCTGCGACGCAAACGGTTCGAGATCGACACCCTGATGCTCGTCGCCGCTGCCGGGGCCGCAGCCCTGGGGGCCTGGGCGGAGGGCGCGCTGCTGCTTTTCCTGTTCAGCATCGGTCATGCGCTCGAGCACTATGCTTTGGGTCGGGCCAAGCGCGCCATCGAAGCGCTCGCCGACCTCGCGCCACGAACTGCCCATGTGAAGCGCGGCGACCAAATCATTGAACTGCCAGTCGACCAGGTCGAGGTTGGCGACACCGTCGTCGTTCGCCCCAACGAACGTCTGCCGGCCGACGGGTTCGTCGTGGCGGGCGTGACCAGTGTCGACCAGGCGCCGGTGACCGGCGAAAGCATGCCGGTCGATAAACAGCCCGTCGCCGACCCTGCGCTGGCCCGAGCCGATCCTTCCCGGCTTGAACCGGCCTCGCTCGTGTTCGCCGGCACGATCAACGGCGCTGGCGCTATCGAGATCGAGACGACCCGCAAATCCAGCGACACCACCCTGGCCAAGGTGGTGAGGATGGTGAGCGAGGCGGAGACGCAAAAGTCACCGACCCAGCGCTTCACCGACCGCTTCGAACGCATCTTCGTTCCGGTGGTCCTGGCCCTAGCCTTCCTGCTCCTGTTCGCCTGGGTCGTGGTCGACGAGCCCTTCCGCGACAGCTTCTATCGCGCCATGGCGGTCCTGGTCGCGGCGAGTCCCTGCGCCCTGGCGATCGCGACGCCCAGCGCCGTCCTCTCAGGCGTGGCCCGAGCTGCGCGAGCCGGTGTTCTGATCAAGGGCGGCGCCCCCCTCGAGAATTTGGGCTCACTCAAGGCCATCGCGTTCGACAAGACCGGCACCCTCACCGAGGGCCGGCCTCGCATCACCGACGTCGTTACGGTCCGGGGGACGCGGCAGGCGGACCTGCTCGCCACGGCCGTCGCCGTTGAACGGCTCAGTGATCATCCGTTGGCTGAAGCCATCGCGCGAGACGGCGCCGAAAGGCTCGGATCGGCGCCGATCGCGACCGCCTCCGATGTGAGAAGCCTGACAGGGCAGGGGGTGACTGCCCTGGTCGAGGGAGAGACGATCTGGATCGGCAAGCCGGAGATGTTCGGAAGGGGCGACGTCGGCGCGCTCAGCGACGAGACGACAGCGGCTGTGGAGCAGCTCCGTCTGCAGGGCCGGACCCTCATGGTGGTTCGCAAAGGTGCACGCGACTTGGGCGTGATCGGCCTTCTGGACACGCCGCGCGCGGCGGCGCGCGGCACGCTGACCGCCCTGCGCAACCTGGGGATCTCGCGCATGATCATGATCTCCGGCGACCACCAGAAGGCCGCCCAAACCATTGCGGGTCAGGTCGGATTGACCGAGGCGTGGGGCGACCTGATGCCGGAGGACAAGGTTGAGGCGATCAAGAAGCTCCGCTTGGAAGGAATGATCGCCATGGTCGGCGACGGCGTCAATGACGCCCCCGCCATGGCTACGGCCACCGTCGGCATCGCCATGGGAGCGGCCGGATCGGACGTGGCCCTAGAGACGGCGGACGTGGCCCTGATGTCCGATGACTTGGCTCAGTTGCCGTTCACCATCGGCCTCAGCCGTCGCACCCGCGGCATCATCCTGCAGAACCTGATCGTCAGCCTGGGTGTCGTAGCCTTCCTGGTTCCCGCCACCATCCTGGGTCTTGGGATCGGCCCGGCGGTCGCACTTCACGAGGGATCCACCCTGCTTGTGGTCATCAACGCCCTGCGCCTGCTAGCCTATCGCGATCCGGCCCAAGCGGGGGCGTCGGACGCCCGGCGGATTTGACTCGAAAATTCCAGAGGACAGAACATTGAAAACCCGTCTTGGCTTAACTTCGCTCGTGGCCCTGCTTATCGCCGCAGCCGCCTTCGGCTTCGGCTGGATTTCCCGCCATCCGGCCGTCGACCTCAAGGCGCCCGCGGCGGTCGACGCCCGGCCCTTGGATCCGCATGCCGGCCATGCCGACGCCCCGACCGACAGCGCGTCGACACGTTCCTATCGGGAGGCAAGCGACCAGATGCACCGCGACATGGCCATCGACTACAGCGGCGACGCGGACCTCGACTTCATGCGCGGGATGATCGCCCACCACCAGGGCGCGATCGCGATGGCCAAGGTCGAGCAAGAGTTCGGCGACGATCCGGATGTGCGGGGCCTGGCCGGGGAAATCATCGCCGCCCAGACGGCCGAGATCGAACGGATGCGAATCTGGCTTGCGCGCCGGGAGACCTCGAAGCCGTCCGCCGGGAAGCCCTGACTTCATGGGCGGCAAACAGTTCACACGCCTGCAGCGCAGTATAAGTTGGAAGGAAGGGCGTTACGGTAAGCGCAGACGCGCCCGGGGCGTCAAGGTCGCGCCGAAACCGCCCACTTTGCTTGAGTATGGCCTGGGCCTGATCTCCAGCATTGTTGCGGTGGCGTTCGTTCTGGCAATGGCCTTCATTCTCCTGGGGTCTTTCCAGGTGCCCATGTACATTAGTTATGGAGCCTTGCTCGCGTTCGTTGGCGCCGGGGGCCTGATCTTGGGGCCACGCGATCGTCTGGGGATAATCGTTGCCGTAGGCCTCACACTGTTCTGGATTGTGGGCGTGATTGGCCTATTTCTGATTCGCCACGAAATACAGCTACATCGTCATGAGCATCGCGATGCGGTCAGCCGCATAGTCGTGCAACCCCGAGCGCGCTGAAACGGGCGTGGAGGCGGCTATCGGTCAGGCGAGATCTTCCGGCCTCACGCGCGGCGAATGGCTGGACGTTCTGCTGGTCACAGCCGGAGCTCAGATCACCTCTATCTATCCAGGCAGGTAGCCCCGGTGTCGTAGGGCCTGTTTTATCCAGCTTTCGATCGCGGTCTTCTACTCACCAACCTCAACAGCTTCGATTCCGGCCTGTACTGCCCCGCACCTCGGGGACCGTCTGACCTAGGCTCAGGCCCCATTCCTGTGATGCGCTCGATCTGAACTAGCCTCTGCAAGGAGACTGAACATAAGCGACCGCGACCGGGTGACTGACGAGCAGATGGCGCGGCTGCAGCCGCACCTTCCAAAGAGCCATGGCAAGCCCAGGGTTGACGATCGGCGCGTGCCGAGCGGGATCTGGAAGCGGTGGAGCGAGGCTGGGGTCTTCATCCGGATGAGGGAGGTGTTATCGGCGCTCAGGCCGAACGGCGCGCCCTCATGATCGACGCGACGTAACTCTAACCAAAGGCGCACCGCACAGCTTCGATCATGGGGTTAAAAAGTCTTTGGCTTGTTTATCGGACGTCCCTAAGGCGGCATGAACACAAGGCTGTATGCTGTGACCGATGCGCACGGACGCCGGATCGGTTTCTTCATGACGGCGGGTTAAGTCCAGTGACTACGCCCGTGCACCAGACCTTCTGGACAGCCTGCCAAAGGCGCACTGGCTGTTGGGCGATCAGGGCTATGACTCGAACTGGTTCAAAGGTGCCTTGCAGGCCAAAGGCATCACGCCCGCATCCACGGAAGTAAGTTGCGAAACGGACCCATCAAATATGACAAGGGTCGATACAAAAACCGAAATCCCATCGAGATTATGTTCGGCGGGCGGAAAAACAGGCGTCGCGTCACCACGACTGATGCCCGACCATCTTCCTCTACGCCATGGCCTTCGCCCCTGACGTGATCTTCTGGCTATGAGTCTTGAGCCGAAGCGGTTGTGAAGAATGTGCCTGTCCAAGCCGTTTCGCCCTTGCCGGAGCCTGGACTCAGACACCTACGATGCTTCGGGCGTGACATAGTTGCAGCGGATTTCAACCAGTTTCATCGCAGCGAGTGCAAATCGCAGATGAGCCGAAAAACAGAGACCAAAACCATTTGGTAGCGGGATGGTAGCGGCGGGAAAATTAGGGTGGGCGATCCCTATGGGATCGCCCTGCCGTAACCTATTGATAGCCTTAGCTATCTCGACTGGAGCGGGCGAAGAGATTCGAACTCTCGACCCCAACCTTGGCAAGGTTGTGCTCTACCACTGAGCTACGCCCGCACTCCGTAGGAGCTAGGTGCGCTCCCCGTCGAGGAGGGGGCGTATAGCGGAGGGTTGATCGGTCCTGCAAGAGGTTTTTTCAGGCTATCGCGCTTCGCGCTGCTTGAGCCAGGAAAACTCTGACGACCCCGTTCAGGAACACTCCCGCCGCTCGCCGCCTGAGCGCCTTCGCGCTCAAGCAGCGAGCTTCGTCATTCCCGCGAAGGCGGGAACGCGTCGCGAGCGTAGCGCCCCTCCGCGCGTCAGCGCGGCGCCAAGCGGATAGCCCCGTCCAGGCGGATGCACTCGCCGTTGATATAGACGTTGCGCGCCAGCTCCAGCACCAGGGAGGCGTAGTCGGCGGGCGTGCCCAGGCGGCTGGGGAAGGGGATGGCGGCGGCCAGGGCGTCCTGGATCTTCTGGTCCATGCCGGCCATCATCGGCGTCCACATGATGCCCGGCAGGATGGTGTTGCAGCGGACGCCTTCCTGGGCCAGGTCCCGCGCGATCGGCAGGGTCATGGCGTAGACCCCGCCCTTGGACGCCGAATAGGCCGCCTGGCCGATCTGGCCGTCCTGGGCCGCCACCGAGGCCGTATTGACGATCAGGCCGCGCTCGCCGTCCGCCATCGGCTCCAGCGTCACCATGCCCGCCGCCGACTGCGAGAGGACGCGGAAGGTGCCGAACAGATTGACCCGCACCGTGCGTTCGAACTGGGCCATGTCGTGGGCCTTGATCTCGCCGGTGTCCTTCTTGCGCGAGACGGTCTTCATGCCGGTGGCGATGCCGGCGCAGTTGACGGTCAGCCGCTCCTGGCCGTGGGCGGCGCGGGCCTTGGCGAAGGCGGCGGCGACCGAGGCGTCGTCGGTGACGTCCACCTGGCAGAAGACGCCGCCGATCTCGGCCGCGATGGCCTCGCCCTTCTCGGCGTTCAGGTCGAACAGGGCGACCTTGGCCCCGGTGGCGGCGATGGCGCGCGCCGTGCCTTCGCCCAGACCCGAGGCACCGCCCGTGACCACGGCGGAAATGGTGCTGTCGAGTTTCATCCCGGTCATTCCTATGTTGTATTGAACCTGAGTTTCGTTTGAGGATTTAGCGGCCATGAGCGCCAAAGCCAAACCCGTCGACGCCCTGGATCCGCGAAAGGCCCTCGTGCCCTCTGTGGTCAAGGTCAACGAGGTGCGAGTCGCCAAGGGCTTCTGGCCCAAGATCCAGCGCACGGCCGCCCGCATCCCCTTCGCCGATCAGGCCCTGGCGGCCTGGTACGCCGCCCGCGACCCGGCCACGCCCCTGCCCGCCAAGGGCATGATCTTCGCCGGCCTGGCCTATTTCATCATGCCGATCGACGCGATCCCCGACCTGTTCGCCGGCATCGGCTACACCGACGACGCCGCCGTCATCGCCGCCCTGATCGCCACCCTGGGCGCCAACATCAAACGCCGCCACCGCGACCAGGCCGAGGACGCGGTTCAGCGGTTGAAGGACAAATAGTCCAACCCCTCTCCCCTTGCGGGAGAGGGAGACCGCGCACGGCGGCGCAGCCGTCGTCCTGGCGCGGTCGGGCGAGGGGTCGCGCCGGCCTCGCCGTTTCGCACAAACCCCTCATCCGGCCCTTCGGGCCACCTTCTCCCGCAAGGGGAGAAGGAGACTCAATCCCCCACCGTCACAACGATCTTGCCCAGAGCCTGACGGTCGCCCAGCGCCTTGATCGCCTCTCCGGCCTTCTCCAGCGGGAAGGTCTTTGACACGCGCGGCTTGATCCTGCCCTCAGCGTACATCTGCATCAGCTCGGCCATATTGGCGGCGTGGCCTTTCGGATCACGCGCGACGGCCGCGCCCCAGAAGACGCCGATCACCGACACCGACTTCAGCAGGGTCAGGTTCAGCGGCAGGGACGGGATTCCCGCCGGGAAGCCGACCACCAGATAGCGCCCGTTCCAGTCCATGGCCCGCAGCGCCGGATCGGCGTAGTCGCCGCCCACCGCGTCATAGACCACGTCGGCCCCGTCTCGCCCCGTCGCCAGTTTGAACTCGCCCGACAGTTCCTTCTGCGCCGCCCTGTCCATCGGCCCGGTTGGATAGATCAGGCCGTTGTCGGCCCCCAGGTCCAAAGCGAACTGGACCTTGTCATTGGTCGAGGCGGCCGCCACGACCCGCGCCCCCATGGCCTTGCCGAGTTCGACCGCGGCCGCGCCCACGCCCCCGGCCGCGCCCAGCACCAGCAGGGTCTCGCCCGGCTGCAGCTTCGCCCGGTCCTTCAGGGCGTAATAGCTGGTGCCATAGGTCATGATCAGGGCCGCGGCCTCTTCGAAGCTCATGGCCTCTGGAATGGGAATGACCGTCTCGGCCCGCACCGCCAGCCGCTCCACCAGCCCGCCCCAGCCGGGCACGGCGATGACCCGGTCGCCCTTGGCCACGCCCTTGACGCCCTCGCCCACCGCCTCGACCACGCCGGCGACTTCCGCGCCGGGCGAGAAGGGACGTTCGGGCCGGAACTGGTATTTGTCCTCGATGATCAGCGTATCGGGATAGTTGATCCCCACGGCCTTCACCTCGATCACCACCTCGCCCGCCTTGGGCGTAGGATCGAGCACGTCTTCCACCACCAGGGTTTCGGGACCGCCAGGAGCCTTGGACAAGACAGCGCGCATTATTCCTCCTTGGCCTAGCGCGCTTCGCGCGACTTGAGGCCGTTGGTTTATTGGACAAGCCGACATGGCGCGGCCTTCATCCCAACGCTAAAGAGCGCCACGCCCGATTGAAAGAGGCGACAGAAACAGGCTCAGGAAGACGACATGACCGCCCTCATCCTCCACGGCGGCGCCGGCGCCCGGCGCGAACGCAACTATGACGCCGAGGTCGTGCACATGCGCCAGGTGGTCGAGGCCATGAAGGCGCGGCTGGACGCGGGCGACAGCGCCCTGGACGTGGCCGTGGCGGCCGTGACCCTGCTTGAGGATTCCGGCCTCTATGTCGCCGGCAAGGGCGCCTCGCCCAATCTGGCCGGCGCCTATGAGCTGGACGCCAGCCTGATGGACGGATCGACCAAGCGCGCCGGGTCGGTCGCCGCCCTGCAAGGCTTCCGCAACCCCGTCGTCGCCGCCCGCGCCGTCATGGACCGCACGCCCCACGTCATGCTGGTCGGCGAGGGCGCGGCCCTGTTCGCGCACGATCAGGGGCTTGAGCCCATCGCCGACGAGGCCGCCTGGTACACCGGCGCCGGCCAGGGCGAGGACAATCATCCGCCCGGAACCCTCAGCCACGGCACGGTCGGCGCCTGCGTGCTGGACAGCCAGGACCGTCTCGCCGCCGCCACCTCGACCGCCGGGGTCTTCGGCAAGATGCCGGGCCGCGTCGGCGACACCCCCATCCCCGCCGCCGGAACCTGGGCCGACGGCCATGCCGCGACCTCCTGCACCGGCCAGGGCGAATATTTCATCCGCGTCGCCGCCGCCGCCCAGGTCGCCTGGCGCGTCGCCGCCGGCCAGACCCTGGCCGCCGCCACCCAGGCCGTGATCGACGAGATCGGCGGGATGGGGGGCGACGGCGGAATGATCGCCCTCGACGCCGCCGGAAACATCGCCTGCCCTTTCAACAGCCAGGGCATGAAGCGCGCCTGGCTGACGTCCGCCGGCGATATCGGCGTCGAGGTGTTCGGACGCTGAAGATTACAGCTCTGTAAGGTGCGTTGCGGGCAATCGCTGATACGGTCCAGCCGCCCGGCGTTCCGGGCCTTGGAGAGCCGCATGAAATTCCGCCTGTCCCTTACCGTCGCCGCCTCGGCCCTGCTGCTGGGGCTGGCCGCCCCCGCCTTCGCCGCCCCGGCCCCCGCGCCCGCCGCTGTCCAAGCCGCCCAGGGCGTGGTCGTGCCGCCGCTGGGATTCGCCAAGCGCGTGCTGCCGAACGGGCTTGAGGTCTATACGGCGCGCGACGCCGACACCTCGAACGTGACGGTCCAGGTCTGGTACAAGGTGGGGTCCAAGGACGATCCCGCCGGCCGCTCGGGCTTCGCCCACCTGTTCGAACACCTGATGTTCAAGGCGACGAAGAACCTGCCGCCCGAGACCTTCGACCGGCTGACCGAGGACGTGGGCGGGTCCAACAACGCCTTCACCGCCGACGACACCACCGCCTATTTCGAAACGGTTCCGGCCAACCACCTGCAGCGGATGCTGTTCGCCGAGGCCGAGCGGATGGGCTCCCTGGTCGTGGACGAGCCGACCTTCGTCGCCGAGCGCGACGTGGTGAAGGAGGAATACCGCCAGCGCATCCTGGCCAATCCCTACGGCCGGCTGTTCGGCCTGTTCGTGCCCGAGACCCTGTATCAGGAGAGCCCCTATCGCCGCGCCGGCATCGGCTCGATCGAGGAGCTCGAGGCCTCGTCCCTGGACGACGTGCTGCGCTTCCACGCCACCTATTACCGGCCCGACAACGCCTATCTGATCGTGGCGGGCAATTTCGACCAGGCCCAGCTGGACCGCTGGATCGACCAGTATTTCGCCCCGCTGAAGAACCCGACCACGCCCCTGCCGGCCAATAATGTCGTCGAGCCCGAGCCGACCGGCCCGCGCGACGCCACCTATTATGCGCCCAACGTGCCCCTGCCCACCGCTGTCGTCGGCTGGCCGACGGTCAAGTACGCCGACGCCGATCGCGCCGCCCTGACCGTGCTGGACGGCATCCTGTCCACCGGCGAGTCGAGCCGCCTGTACCGGTCGCTGGTCTATGATCAGCAGATCGCCGCCCAGATCGGCTCGACCCCCGACTTCGCCCAGCAGGCCGGCAATCTGACCGCCCTGGCCATCATGGCCCAGGGCCATACGGCCGAAGAGGGCGTGGCCGCCCTGAACGCCGAGATCGCCAAGCTGCGCGACGCCCCCGTCACCGCCGCCGAACTGACCGAGGCCAAGAACGAGATCGTCGCCGACGCCCTGCGCAGCCGCGAGACGGTGGACGACCGCGCCACGGCGCTCGGTTTCGCCCTGATCAACACCGGCGACGCCGCCGCCGCCGACCGCGAGATCGCCCAGATCCAGGCCGTCACGGTCGCCGACATCCAGCGCGTGGCGCGCAAATATCTGACGCCGCAGCGCCAGGCGACGATCCGCTACCTGGCCGCCGACGAGCAGAACCCGCCCTCGGTTCAGAAGATGAACGTCGACGCCCCGGTCAAGGTCGCCGACCTGGCGCCGGCCGGAACCCCTGCGGTCCTGCTGCCCGAGGCCGAACGCACGCCCCTGCCGCAGCCGGGAGCCGAAGTGGCCCCGGCCACGCCCAGCGTCGCCGACTTCCGTCTCGACAACGGCCTGCGCGTCCTGGTCGCCCCGACCGACGGCCTGCCGCTGGTGTCGGCCCGTCTCAGCTTCGACGCCGGCTCGGCCGACGATCCGACGGGCAAGGCCGGGATCGCCGCCATGACCGCCGCCCTGCTGACCCAGGGCACCAAGACCAGGACGGCGCCCGAGATCGCGACCCAGATCGAACAACTGGGCGCCTCGGTCGGCGCCGGCGCCGGCGTGGACTTCACCAATGTCTACGCCAACGCCCCGGCCAACGCCTTCCCGGCGACAGTCGCCCTGATGGCCGATCTGGTGAAGAACCCGGTCTTCGCCGCCGAGGAGCTTGAGCGTCAGCAGGCCCAGGCCCTGGACGGCCTGCGCGTCGCGCTCAGCCAGCCGAGCTCCATCGCCAGCATGACCGTGGGCCGCGTCATCTATGGCGACGCCCCCTATGGCGCGACGCTCACGCCACAGACGGTGCCGGCCATCACCCCCGCCGACGTCGCCGCCTTCCACGCCGCCCGCTATCGGCCGTCGGACGCCACCCTGGTCTTCTCGGGCGACATCACCCCCGCCGCCGCCCGCGCCCTGGCGCAACAGGCGTTCGGCGACTGGCGCCCGGCCGGGACGGCGCCCGCCGGCGCCGCCAATCCCGCAGGTCAGGCTCTGGCCCCGCGCATCGTGGTGGTGAACCAGCCGGGCGCTGGTCAGGCCGCCGTCACCGCCGCCATCCGCGGCGTGTCGCGCACCGACGCCGACTATTTCCCGCTGACGGTGGGCAACACCCTGCTGGGCGGCGGCTTCTCGTCGCGGCTGAACCAGGAAATCCGCATCAAGCGCGGCCTGTCCTACGGCGCCGGATCCTCGCTGGGCGTCCGCGCCGACGCGGGTCTCTTCACCGCCTCGGCCCAGACCAAGAACGAGACCGCCGACGAGGTCGCCGACCTGATCCTGGCCGAGATCGCCAAACTGGGCGCCGAAACCCCGACCCAGACCGACCTGGCCCCGCGCCGGGCCACCCTGATCGGCGGCTTCGGCCGCTCGCTGGAGACAGTCGACGGCCTGGGCTCGCTGGTCGCCAATCTGGCTCTGTACGACCTGCCGATGAGCGATCTGGCCGACTACGCCGGCCGCGTCCGCGCCGTGACCCCGGAACAGGTCCAGGCCGCCTTCGCCGACCACCTGCCGGTCAATCGCGCCAGCCTGGTGATCGTCGGTGACAGCTCGCTGTTCCTCGACGCCCTGCGCGCCAAACACCCGAACCTGGAGGTCATCGAGGCCGGGGACCTGAACCTGAACAG
Source organism: Brevundimonas sp. GW821-FHT10A07 (assembly GCF_059415785.1). Taxonomy (NCBI): domain Bacteria; kingdom Pseudomonadati; phylum Pseudomonadota; class Alphaproteobacteria; order Caulobacterales; family Caulobacteraceae; genus Brevundimonas; species Brevundimonas sp. GW821-FHT10A07. The sequence goes on along the minus strand of NZ_JBWKNX010000002.1, from coordinate 221,775 downwards.
CGGCGCGCTGAAGTAGGGTTCGCGAAGACCTCTCCCTCCCCGTTCCGGGGAGGGAGGGGCGCCGCCTCAAATCCTCAAACCGACAGACACACCACCTGCGCCACGCGCAGGTCCCGCCGCAACGCATCCGCCACCCGGCCATAGTTGTCGATGGTCACCGGCTCGCCCAGCACCACCTCGTCCGCGCGCTGTTCGCCGCGAATGGCGGGGGCGAAGGATTCCGGCGCCGTGGTGTAGATTCGCCCCCGGCGCGGGGCCTCGGCGATAGTGACCCCCAGGACGCGGCCGCGTCCATCCATCACCGGCGCGCCCGACAGACCCGACAGGGTGCCCTCCAGCCCGTCGGTGCGTCCGACCTCGGCCCAGGCCAGGACCGGCTCGTCACGGGCGCCGCGCCCGAACACCTTCAGGGTCTCGCGACCCAGCAGGCGCGAGGTCACCTCGCCGGCCCGCCCCTGGGGGAAGCCGGGATGAAAGGCGCGCTGGCCCTTGCGCAGCGGCGTCTGGGCGGCGACCGGCAGGGCGGGCGGGCCGCCGTCCGTAATGAGCAGCGCCACGTCGGCGCGGGGCGCCAGGCGCACGTCGGCGGCCACGGCCCGGCCGCCGCCGATCACCAGGGCCGGGCGACGACAGCCCTCGACCACATGGCGGGCGGTGATCCAGCGGCCGCGCCCGGCGATGGAAAAGGCGGTGCCGGACCGGGGCCTGAAAGGCGTGTCAGGCGCGTCCAGGGTGACGGCCGCATCGAAGGGGGTGACGGGCCCCAGCAGGGCGCCCTCGATCTCGTCCGGCGGCGGCGGTGCAGGCGGAGCGTCGGCGTTCTCGCGCCGGCCCAGCGACACGGCCAGCAGCACGCCCGCGACCGCGCTGTAGATGGCCCAGTCCGGCAGGCGGGGGAATTGCATGGGCCAGCCCGCCGATCAGCCGGTCAGGGCGGCGGACAGGATCACGGCCGTGGCGAGCTTGGCCCCCACCAGGACCACGGCGGCCGAGACCTCGCCGTCCTTGATCCGCTGCGGCAGGCCGTGCAGCATCAGGTCCACGACCCGGAAGGCCAGCAACTGCAGCACCAGGGTCGCCACCCCCCAGATGGTGATGTCCCGAACCGAGGTCGAGACCGACAGGGACACCGCCAGCGGAATGGCCAGACCGACCAGAATCCCGGCGAAGGCCACGGCGGCGGCCGGATTGCCCTCGCGGATCAAGGCGATCTCCTTCCACGGCGTCAGCATGGCGTAGATCGCCGCCCCCGCTGCGAGCAGCAGCAGGGTGACGGCCAGGTGCATGACCATGACCGGAAAGCCCGAGGCGAAAGCCTGCACCTCGGCGCTGGACAGAACGTCGGACAGTGATGGGTCCATATCCACACGCCTTGCCCGATTGCCGCCCCAATCCGCAAGCGCGCGGCGGACACAGTGCGTGACATTATGTGTCGAAGGGGCCGTCACCTCCCCTCTGGGGCGATGGCGCGGCGCTTCTTCAGCCGTGGCGGAGGGGGCATTTCCGCATCACCCGCGCCCGAGGGGCCTCAAAAACCCCTGTACGCCACGCGCGACGCCCTCCCCATCTCATGGGAAGGCAACGAAACTAAGCCGCCGCCTGCTCCGTCTTCCTGAGCGTGCTCGCCCGCACCTTCTCGCTCTCGGACTTCAGCTGGCCGCAGGCGGCCAGGATGTCGCGGCCGCGCGGCGTGCGGATGGGGCTGGCGTAGCCGGCCTTGTTCAGGATGGCGGCGAAACGCTCGATCGTCTTCCAGTCCGAGCATTCGTATTCGACGCCCGGCCAGGGGTTGAACGGGATCAGGTTGATCTTGGCCGGTATGCCCTCGATCAGCTTCAGCAGGGCCCGCGCCTCTTCGGGGCTGTCGTTGACGCCCTTCAGCATGACGTATTCGAACGTCACCCGGCGCGCGTTCGACAGGCCCGGATAGGCCCGGATGCCCGCCATCAGCTGGTCCAGCGGATATTTCTTGTTCAGCGGCACCAGAACGTCGCGCAGGGCGTCGTTGGTGGCGTGCAGGCTGATGGCCAGCATGGCCGCCGTGCGCGTGCCAAGGGCGTCGAGCTGCGGCACCACGCCCGAAGTCGAGACCGTGATCCGCCGACGCGACAGGGCGATGCCCTCATTGTCAGAGATGATGTCGATGGCGTCGGCGACATGGTCCAGATTGTAGAGCGGCTCGCCCATGCCCATGAAGACGATGTTCGACAGGCGACGGTCTTCTTTCGGAGACGGCCATTCCTCCAGGTCGTCGCGGGCCACCTGGACCTGGGCCACGATCTCGGCGGCGGTCAGGTTGCGGACCAGCTTCTGGGTTCCGGTGTGGCAGAAGGTGCAGTTCAGGGTGCAGCCGACCTGGCTGGACACGCACAGGGCGCCGGCCCGGCCCACGTCGGGGATATAGACGGTCTCGATCTCGATGCCCGGCGCGGTTCGGATCAGCCATTTGCGGGTGCCGTCTTTCGACACCTGACGTTCGACGATCTCGGGCCGGGCCAGGGTGAAATGCTCGGCCAGCTTGGCCTGCATGTCCTTGGCCACATTGCTCATGGCCGAAAACTCGGTGACGCCATAGTGGTGGATCCAGCCCCACACCTGGCTGGCGCGCATCTTGGCCTTTTCGGGCGGACAGACATTCGCGTCGATCAGGGCCTGGCGCAGGCCCGCACGCGTCAGACCGGACAGGTTGACGGGGGCTTTCAAAGCCGGCGCGTTGGAGACACGGGAAAGATCGAGCGTGATGCTCAAGGCGGCGATCCTGGATGCGGTTTAGCCGGCCTATATAGCACGAACCCCGGCAATTGCATGACCGGGCGGTTCCCGACCCGGCTAGAGCCCCACGTCCCACACCCCAGCGTCGCGCATCCGGGTCAGTTTCGCCTCTTCCGCCCGGCCGCCCATCTCCTGGGCCATGCCGCGCACGGCGGTGGAGACGGTGGTCTTGTGCACGCCAGGAACCAGGGCGTGGGCGAAGGCGGCGCCGGCCAGCCGCAGCAGGCGGAAACCGAAGACGGTCGAGGCGGCCATATGCTGGAGATAGGTCTCGCCGACCTGGCGGGGGTGCTCGCGGAACAGGCGGTCGAACGCCGTCGAACCAGAGCGGGCGCGGTCGATCGTCGTCTGGCTCATGCGGCGGCTCCGGGTGTTCGCGAACGCCGATGGTCATGTGGGAGCGGGCCTGACGCAAGCCTTGTTTTGCAACCGCCCGACACAAGCCGCCGCCGAGCCCATCGTCATGCGCGAGAACTCGGGCTAGAGTCGCGTCTCGATCAAGGAAATCTCGATGACGCTTCGCTCCACGGCCGCCTCGACCCTCGCTCTTGCGGCCGCTCTGCTGGCCTTCGCCGGTCCGGTCCTTGCGCAGTCTCCGGCGCAGTCCGGCCCCAGCTATCTTCCCTATGACGCCCGGCGCGGAGTCTTCAGTTTCGCCGCCGGCCTGGAGGCCTCCCTGCCCGCCGTGGTCCAGGTGACGACCCTGGGCCAGTCGCGCGGCCCCAGCTCGGACGCCGACGATCCCAAACCCTACGCCTCGGGCTCGGGCGTCATCGTCGACGCGGCCCAGGGCATATTGATCACCAACAACCACGTGGTCGAGAACGGGCGGAAATTCACCGTCGACCTGACCGACGGCCGCCTGTTCGACGCCGTCCTGGTCGGGGCGGACAAGGCCACCGACATCGCCGTGCTGAAGATCGTGCCCGACGGCCGGCCGCTGAACCTGAAACAGGTCCAGACGGTCGATTCCGACACCCTGCGCACCGGCGACCTGGCCTTTGCGGTCGGATATCCGCTGGGCCTGGACCAGACCCTGACCATGGGCGTCATCTCGGGCCTGAACCGTTCGGGCCTGGGCGACGCCGTCGAGGACTATATCCAGACCGACGCGGCCGTGAACTCGGGCAATTCGGGCGGGCCGCTGCTGGACAGCCGGGGGCGGCTGATCGGGATCAACACCTCGATCCTGTCGGGCGGCATGGGCGGGGGCAATGACGGCATCGCCTTCGCCGTGCCGACGCGGATCATGCTGTATGTCGCCGACCAGCTGCGCGCCCACGGCGAGGTCAAGCGCGGCGAGACCGGGGCCATCTTCGCCTCCCTGACCGCCGAACGCGCCCGCGAGATGCGGCTGGGCATCGTGCGCGGGGCCGTGGTCGCCGACGTGGCCCCGGGCTCGCCGGCCGAGCGGGCAGGCCTGCGCGACGACGACGTCGTCACCCGCATCCAGGGCCGGCCGGTGGCCAACGCCGGGTCGGTCAACGCCACGGTCGGCGTCGCCGCGCCGGGGTCCAGCCTGAACGTGGTCTATCTGCGCGCCGGGCACGAGGCGACGACCGCCCTGACGGTTGCGGCCCCCGTCGAGGGCGCGATCCATATCGGCGCGGACCGGGTGCTGGCTTACGGCGCCACCCTGCGCGACCTCGATGGCGAGGTTCAGGTCGTCGCTGTCGAGGGCGGCTCGGCGGCGGCCCAGGGCGAACTGATCGCCGGCGACATCATCACTTCAGTCGGGGGCGCCCCGGTCGCAGACGCCCGCGCGGCGGCCGAGGCCCTGCGCGGATCGGCGGGCGCGACCGCGATCGAGGGGCGCCGCAATGGCGATACGGTGACGGTGAACCTGGAAATCCCTCTTACGGCCTGAGGCGCGGCCTAAAGGCTTCGGGTCGGGCGCCGACCGTGGCGCATCCGACCCGAGCCTGGCTCCAGAAAGAAACACCCGCCTTGCCTGGGAGGGGGAGGGGATCGGCAAGGCGGGCGCTCGCTTGGAGGAAGCATCGGCCGCCGGAGCCCTTTGTGGAAACATCCAGGGGGCTGGGGGGGGCTGTTCAGGATCCGGACGCTTCCGAACTCCGACGAGCCGATGATCGGTATCTCGCCTTCCAAACGGGCGGGCGAAGGACCGAAACAGGGCCATTTGGTGTCGCGGGCGTTTTCTTCCCCGCCAGACCCCTCTGGCGCCGCTCGCCGGGGCGACTAAGTTCAGACCATGAGCATGACCCCGCACGAGGCCCAGCCCCAATCCGGCACGGTCTTCTTCGAACGGCGCGAGCTGGACCTGATCCTGCGGGTCTATGGCCGCATGGTCGCCCAGGGGGAATGGCGCGACTACGCCATGGTCGGCCACAAGGACTTCGCCGAGTTCGCCGTCTTCCGCCGGTCGGGCGACGCCCCCTTCTACCGCATCGAGAAACGCCCGGCGCTCCAGGCGCGTCAGGGCCAGTGGGCGATCATCGGCGAAGGCGGCCAGATCCTGAAACGCGGCCGCGACCTGGCCCAGGCGCTACGGGTCTTCGACGGGCGGAAGTTCCAGGTGATCGACTGACCCAAAAGAAAGGGCCCCGCGAGGGGCCCTTTCCGCATCCGTCTTGCGACAGGTCTTAGTTCCGGTTGCCGCCCATGAAGGCCAGCAGGAATTGGAACAGGTTCACGAAGTTGATGAACAGGCTCAGGGCGCCGAAGCCCGTGGCCACGCCCATGGCGTTCTGGTCGCCGCCCAGGGCGTAGTAGGTCATCTTCAGACGCTGGGTGTCATAGGCGATCAGACCCGCGAAGATCAGCACGCCCAGGCCCGAGATGATCAGGTACAGGGTCCCCGACTGCATGAACATGTTGACGATCATCGCGACGATCAGGCCGATCACGCCGAAGATCAGGAAGGTGCCCATGGCCGTCAGGTCCTTCTTGGTGGTGTAACCCACCAGGCTCAGACCGCCGAAGGCCGCCGCCGTGACCAGGAAGGTCGAGGCCAGCGAGGCGCCGGTATAGCGCAGGAACAGGACGCCCAGGCCCGCGCCGATCGAGGCGACCACGGCCCAGTACAGCAGGTTCACGCCCTTGGCCGTCGGGTTCTTCATGAAGAACATCGAACCGAAAAGCAGGACCAGGGGCGAGAACTGGACGATCATGCCCAGCATGGTCAGGCCGACGCGGCCGTCCGGCGTTACGCCGAACAGCAGTTGCTGCACCGCCGGCACATTGCCGGTGACATAGGCCAGGGCCGCCGCGACCACGAGGCCCAGGGCCAGCTTGTTGTAGACGCCCAGCATGAAGCCGCGCAGGCCGGCGTCCACCGACATGTCGGCCGTCTGCGGCAGGGGGCGGGCGTAGCCGTTGTTGAAATCGCTCATGGCGACGTGCTTTCTCCGATTGGCCGGAGAGACTTCTCCGATCACAGGGCTCGAATATCGTGAGCCACAGGCTCCACTGCAAGGAAAACCGGACTTGGAGGGCGCGGTTCCTGCCGCTACCTTCGGTCGCATGTTGCGCCTGTTCACCGCCCTGACCCTGCCGCCGGACGTCGAGGAGACGCTGAAACGCCGCCAGTCGGGCCTTCCGGGCGCGCGCTGGCGACCCCTGGACGCCCTGCACGTCACCCTGGCCTTCTACGGCGAGACCGACGAGCGCCGGGCTGACGACCTGGCCTCCGAACTGGCCCGCGTCGCCGGAGGCCCCTTCGAGATCGTGTTGAAGGGCGTGGGCGCCTTCGGCGACGATCACCGCAGCCACACCCTCTGGGCCGGGGTCGAGACGCCCAACGAAAGGCTGGCCGTCCTGGCGGGCCGCTGCAAGAAGGCCGGCGAACGGGCGGGGCTGAGGCTGGAGGCCCGCGACTACCGCCCGCACGTCACCCTGGCCTATCTGAAGCCCCAGACCAATCCGGACCGGATCGGCGCCTGGATGGCGGGCCACAATCTGCTGCACTCGCCGCCGATCCGGCTCGACCGCTTCGGCCTCTATTCCAGCGTCCTGACCGGCGACGGCAGCCAGTATGCGCTGGAGCGGGAGTATCTGCTGTGACCTACGCCGTTCCGCCGCACGTAACCCTCGGTCCGACGCTGGAGACGGCGCGGCTGATCCTGCGTCCGCCGGCGGTCGAGGATTTTCCACGCTGGGCCGAATTCATGGCCGATGAGGAGACCGCCCGTTTCATCGGCGGCGTCCAACCCCCGCCCCAGGTCTGGCGCACCCTCTGCACCATCGCCGGCATGTGGGCCCTGACGGGCGAGGGCATGTTCTCCATCCTGGAAAAATCGACCGGTCTATGGGTCGGACGGATCGGCCCCCTCCACCCCTATGGCTGGCCGGGCCGTGAGGTGGGCTGGAGCCTGCACCGCGACGCCACCGGCAAGGGCTATGCGGTCGAGGCCGCAGCCGCGACGATGGACTACGCCTTCGACGTCCTGGGCTGGGGCGACGTGATCCACTGCATCGATCCCGACAACCTGCCCTCGGCCCGGGTGGCGACGCGGCTGGGCTCGGTCAATCGTGGACGCGGCCAGTTGCCCGAGCCGATGCAGGATCATGTCATCGACCTGTGGGGTCAGACGCGCGCCGACTGGGCCGTCAATCGGGCGCGCCTGAACCCCTGACGGCAACCGAAGGCCGGCTTGCAACGTATCCGTTTTTCAAACCCGAACGAGGATACGCCCGATGATCCGCGCCGCCCAGATTACCGCCTCCCTCGTCGCCGCCGCCCTGATCGCCCTGCCCTCCGCAGCCCTGGCCCAGTCGCGGGCCGTCGATCTGGACCGGTTCGACGGCCGCTGGTTCGAGATCGAGCGCAGCCATAACGACGTCCAGAAGGACTGCAGCCGGGCCCAGATCGACTTCACGCGTCAGGATCGACCCGACCGCTACGGCATTGTCGTCACCTGCACCCGCCGCGCCGACGGGCGCAACGAGGTGCTGCGCGCCAACGCCCGCATCGCCGACACCACGACCAACGCCAAATTCCGCTTCACCCTGCCCGGCCTGCTCAGCTTCGGCGGTCTGGCGGGCCAGAACTACTGGGTCTGGGACCATGATCCGGAATACAGCTGGGCCATCCTGGCCCTGCCGAACAAGTCCGACTGGTGGATCTGGCATCGCCACCAGAGCGTCTCCGCGGCGGAACGCAGCCGCCTGATGGCCCGCGCCCGCGCCCTGGGCCTGGACATGAGCCGGGTGGTCAGCACGGGGCGCTGAGAGGCCCGGATCGAGGTCGCAACACGCCGCGCTCGCCCGCCCCCAAGCCTTAAGGCCGTATTATCCCCCTGGTCCGCACGACTACTGAATAGTCAAGCTGGACGAACGCAGTTACCCGTGACATCGCCCTCAACCACGGAGCGATCATCGTGACCGACTGCTGCGCCCACAACACCCCCAACCTGTCGCGCCGGAGCGCCTTCGGTCTGATCGCCCTGGGCGGCGGCGTCAGCCTGCTGTCCACCCTGGCGCCCGGCGTCGCCCGGGCGCGGGGCCACACCGAAATCCTGCTGCTGACCTGCATGGACTATCGCCTGACCGATGACACCATCGCCTATATGGAAGGCCACGGTCTCCATGACAAATACGACCACGTCGTCCTGGCCGGCGCCTCGCTGGGCGCTCTGACCGACAAATTCCCCAGCTGGGGCGAGACCTTCTGGACCCACATGGACGTCGCCATCGACCTCCACCACATCCACAAGGTCATGGTGATCGACCACCGCGACTGCGGCGCCTACAAGGTCCTTCTGGGCGCCGAGACCGTCGATACGCCCGACAAGGAACTGGCGGTCCACACTCAGCAGCTTCACGCCCTGCGCGACGCGATCAAGCAGCGCCACCCCCACGTGGAGGTCGAGCTGGCCCTGATGGATCTGGACGGCGAGGTCGAGGAGATCGCCTGAGGCGCATCCCCTCCCAGGAGCCCATCCATAATCCTGAGCCCGATCGGGGCCGCCGGACGATCCGCCGCTTGTGTCCGGAACGTATCCGGAACATAAATCCGGCATGGCCGCCACCGCAGTCTCGCTCGAACTGGTCTTCAGTCGGCCGGAAACCACCCTGTCGGTCACGCGGGGGACGGCGCGGCTGATGCTGGACATGGGCTATGCGCCCCTGCTCGAGGTCTGCCTGCCCAATGGACGGCGGGCCGACGTCATGGCGGTCGGGCCGAAGGGCGACATCGTCATCTGCGAGGTCAAGTCAGGGGTGGAGGACTATCGCGTCGACCGCAAATGGCAGGAATACGGGCCGTTCTGCGACGCCCTCTATTTTGCGGTCGCGCCGGAGTTTCCGCAGGACATCCTGCCGGAGGCGCCCGGGCTTATCGTGGCCGACGGCTTCGGCGGGGCTGTCGTGCGGACGGCGCCGGTCAGTCCGCTGGCGCCGGCGCGACGCAAGGCCCTGACCCTGGCCTTCGCGCGGCTGGGGGCGATGCGGACGATGCGGGATTAAATCAGAGGCGGCGGAAGACGGCGGAGGCGAAACCTTCGGCCGTCAGGCGCGCCTCGACCTCGGCCAGGGCCTCGATCACGACCCCGCCCTTGTCGCCTGTGGAATGGATGATCCGTTCGGCGTCGATCATCAGGGCCGAATGGCCGGTCCAGTCCTGATCGCCGCCGGGCGCCAGCCAGACCGCGATGTCGCCGCGCAGGTGCGGGCCGGCGGGGGCCGCCTGGCCCAGTTCGGCCTGGGCGTCGGAGCGACGCGGACCGGGCAGGCCGCAGGCCAGCAAGGCCTGCTGCACCAGGCCGGAACAGTCGGTGGAGACGGAGGAGCGGGCGCCCAACTCGTGCGGCCGGCCCAGCAGGCGTTCGGCCACGGCGGCCAGGTCGCGTTCGAAATCGCCGACGGGTTGCAGATCCGTCTCGGCCAGGCCCTCGGCCGTCTCGACCACCAGGGCGTTCAGCGGCAGGGCGGCGTCCACGGCGGCGACGCGGCGGGTCGGCAGGGGCGCCCCGGCCGACAGACTGTCCAGCACCACCCAGCCGACCACGCCGTCACGGCGCGCCCGGCCCCAGGCCCGGCCGTTGGCCCGGTCCAGAACGTCGAAGATCTCGCCGTGGAGCAGCTGGTCGATGCGGGCGTCGCGGTCCGACAGGATGTCGGCCACGGCGACGCGGCAATGCATGGGCTCGGTCTTGCGATAGGCGGACGCGCGCACCAGCCCTTCCAGCGCCTGTTCGGCGAGGTCGGGGCGAGCGAGGCGGTCGCCGGTCGGAAGAAGGTCGAGGACGTCGGTCAAACGTGGACTCGCATGGTTGAACCCAAACCCTATCGGCAGATGCCGAAGGGGCCGTTAACAGCCGTCTTTTTTCTGAAAGAAATCAACAGAACCGCGTTTTCAAATAGTGGAAACAAGCCCTTAGGGCCTGAGCCTCGCCGCCTTCGGGATAGCCGGGCCGGGCGCGGGGGTTCCAGGCGAAGATGTCCATATGCGCCCATGCGCCGGTGGTCGGGGCGAAGCGCTGCAGGAACAGGGCGGCCGTCACCGACCCCGCCTGGGCCCAGGCCGAGGAGTCGTTCTTCAGGTCGGCGATCTCGGTGTCCAGAGCGCTGCGATAGCCAGCCCACAGCGGCATCCGCCACAGGGGGTCGCGCACCGCGGTCCCCGCCGCCAGCAGCCCCTCGGCCAGGGCGGCGTCGTCGGTATAGAGGGGCGGCAGGTCCGGCCCCAGGGCGATCCGCGCCGCCCCGGTCAGGGTGGCGAAGTCCAGGGTCAGGTCGGGCTCATGCTCCCCCGCCCGCGTCAGGGCGTCGGCCAGGATCAGCCGCCCCTCCGCATCGGTGTTGCCGATCTCGATCGTCAGTCCCTTGCGGCTGTTCAGGATGTCGCCGGGCCGGAAGGCGTCGGCGGACACCGCATTCTCCACCGCCGCGACGATGACCACCAGCCGCACCGGCAGATCGGCCTGCATGACCAACCGCCCCAGGGCCAGGGCGTGGGCCGATCCGCCCATGTCCTTCTTCATGTTCCGCATCCCGGCGGCCGGCTTCAGGTCCAGCCCCCCGGTGTCGAACACCACCCCCTTGCCGACCAGGGCCACCAGCGGCAGGTCCGTCTGGTCCAGCTTCCAGCCGATCTCGATCAGGCGCGGGGCCCGGTGCGCCGCCGCCGCGCGACCCACGGCGTGGACGGCGGGGTAGTTCGCCTCCAGCAGGGCGTCGCCCTCGACGACAGTGATCGCGGCTCCGGCGCTTTCGGCGATCTCGCGGGCGATGGTCTCGATCTGCAAAGGCCCCATGTCGGCGGCAGGCGTATCGACCATCTCGCGCGCCAGGGCGCAGGCGGCGACGATCCGCGTTGTCTCGGCGACGTCCAGACCCTCGGGCGCGACCAGCCGCACCGGCGTCTTGTCCGGCCGGGCCTTGTAGCGGTCGAAGACATAGGCCCCCAGCAGGAAGGCCAGGGCGGCGGCCTGGGCCTGGTGCGGTTCAGCCTCAAGGCGATAGAGGCCGCCGGGCAGGCGGGCGGACAGGCCCCGCGCCGCCATCGGATCGAAGACCGGCCCCGTTCCGACCAGGACCTGGCCGATCCCGTCGCCCCGGGGCGCGATCAGAAGCTGACCCGGCTTGCCCTCGAACCCGTGCAGATCGGCCCAGGGGCGCACGGCGCCGTCCAGCGCCTGATCCGAACCGACGAAGCGGATCGGCACGGCGTCTGCGCCGTCTTGTGCGGCGACCAGCAGGGGATGGAATACGGACATGACGGGCCTTCTTAACCAACAGTTGACGCGAACCGGCGAGTCTGGGGGCGACCGAGGACCGTCAGGACTCCACCCATGTCGCCCATGCCCGCCCTTCTCGCAACCGCCGCCCTGCTCAGCCTCTCGGCCGCACCGGCGCTTGCGGCCGATCCCGCCCCCGCCCAACAGGGCCGCGCCCCGGCCCCGGCCGAGACCCGCGCCGCCTATGAACGGATGGACGCCCTGTCGCGCTCGGTCTTCTGGGCCGGGGAGCAGGAGATCAATCCGGCCGATCCCGTGGCCGGGGTGAAACTGGCCCAGGCCCTGCGCGAAATGGGGCGGTACGACCAGGCGGTCCAGACCGCCGAGGGGGTGCTGACCGTCCAGCCGGCCAATCTCGACGCCCTGCTGGAGCTGGGTCGCGCCCATATCGCCCGAGGCCAGGCCTTCTACGGCGTCGCTCCGCTGGAGAAGGCGCGCGACCTGGCGCCGCGCGACTGGCGGGCCTATTCGCTGCTGGGCGTGGCCTACGAACAGGTGCGGCGGTTCGACGACGCCCACGCCGCCTGGAACCAGGCCCTGGTCCTGTCCCCCGACAATCCCGACGTCCTGACCAACGCCGCCACGGCCGCCCTGACCCGCGGCGACGCGCCGGGCGCCGAGACCCTGTTGCGGCGTGCGGCGGCCCAGCCCGCCGCCTCCAGCCGGGTGCGCCAGAACCTGGCCATGGTGGTGGGCCTTCAGGGCAAGATGGGCGAGGCCGAACAGATCCTGCGCCGCGAACTGCCGCCCGAACAGGCCGAACAGAGCCTGCAATGGCTGCAGGCGCGCAATTCCGACGGCGGCGCGGCGGCCTCGGGCGGGACGACGCCGGACACGGCCCGGACCTGGAGTTCGCTTCAGGGCGGTTGAGCCGCGATTTCAGACTCACAAAAACATAGTCTGAATTGTCTGAATCGTCTGAAATCTCCCCATCCGAACTCTGGCCGCCCCTGCGGCGACCACACCCCATCCAGGATCGCACGGATCGGAAGACCGACAGGTCGATGGCCGCGAGATTTCGTCAAGCCGTTGAAAACACAGGCGGCGAACCAGCGTCATTACGGGGGCTGGCCGGCGTCCGGTTGCCCCCGGTCCAGACCCGTGCTGGATAGGCGCATGGCTTCTCCCCACACGCCCAAGACCTATCAGGCCTTCCTGTTCGACATGGACGGCACCCTGATCAGTTCGACCGCGGCCGCCGAGCGGGTCTGGACCCGCTGGGCCGAGCGGCACGGCCTGGACGTGGCGCGTTTCATTCCCACCATCCACGGCGTGCGCGCGCCCGACACCATCCGCCGCCAGAACCTGCCGGACATCGACCTTGCCGAGGAGGCCGCCTGGGTCGAGCGCGGCGAGATCGAGGATGTGGACGGGGTCGTCCCCATTCCCGGCGCCCTGGATTTCCTCAAACGCCTGCCGCCCGACCGCTGGGCCGTGGTCACCTCGGCCAGCGTGCCTTTGGCCCGCGCCCGCATGGGCGCCGCCGGGGTGGAGCCGCCCGCCGTCATGGTCACCGCCGAACGGGTGGACCGCGGCAAGCCGGACCCCTCGGGTTATCTGTTGGCGGCCCAAACCCTGGGCGTCGATATCAAGGACTGTCTGGTGTTCGAGGACGCCGAGGCCGGGATCACGGCCGGCGAGGCCGCGGGCGCGGACGTCGTGGTCATCACCGCCGCCTGGACCCATCCGCTGGAGACGCCGCACCCGAAACTGGCGGACTACGCCCAGGCGCGGCTGGAGGTGGAGGCCGACGGGGCGCTTGGGTTCTCGATCGAGACCTGAGCATTCCGGGTCAGGCTCGGCCGCCCCTCTTCCCTTATCTCCAGCCGTGCCAGGGAGGTGCGGATGAGCCGAAGCGTCATCGACAACTATCATGCGCGGATGCGCCGGGTGCTGGTCTTCATCGACCAAAACCTGGAGGCGGATCTGAACGTGGAGCTGCTGAGCGACGTGTCCGCCTTTTCCAGACACCATTTCCAGCGGCAGTTCTCTTCGCTGTTCGGGATCAGCGTCGGTCGGTACGTCCAACTGAAGCGGATGAAGCGCGCCTCCTACCGGCTGGCCTTTCGTGACGGGGCCAGCGTGCTGGAGATCGCGCTCGACAGCGGGTTCGAGGGGCCCGAGGCGTTCAGCCGCGCCTTCCGACGTCATTTCGACCAGAGCCCGACCGAGTTCCGAAGAGCGCCCCGCTGGACGCCCTGGCTTGCGGCCCAGACGCCGCTCACCCAAGCCCGGAGCCAGACCATGACACCCACCACACCCACCGAAGCCGAGGTTCGCATTCTCGACTTCCCGGAAACCGCCGTCGGCCTGCTGACGCACAGCGGCGATCCCGCCCACATCGGCGACACGATCCGTCGTTTCATCGCCTGGCGGAAGGCGGCGGGCCTGCCGCCGAAGATCAGCGCCACCTTCAACATCTTCCATACGGAGCCCGAGGATGACGCCGCCGCGCCCCATCGCATCGATCTGTGCGCCGCCACCCCGCGCGCGATCCTGCCGAACGCGGCGGGCGTGGTCGCCGGCGTCATCCCCGCCGGACGCTGTGCGGTGCTGCGGCAGGTCGGCGGCGGCGACGATCTGAGCGCCTCGGCCGCCTGGCTTTATGGGCAGTGGCTGCCGCGCAGCGGACACGAGCTTCGCGACTTCCCCCTGTTCGCCCAACGCGTCAGCTTCTTCCCCGACGTGCCGGAGCATGAGGCCGTCACGGACATCTTCCTGCCGATCCAGTCGTAGGCCGCCCTTCTCCCTCTCCCCTGCAGGGGAGAGGGAGGTTTCGCGGGCGCGGCTGTCGTCCTATGTTCGCACCATGATCGACGATCTCTACAGCGCGCGCATCCTGATGCTGGCGGCGAACCTGCCCCATGCGGGGCGGCTGGCGTCGCCGGACGGGACCGGTGAGCGGGTGGCCAAACTGTGCGGGTCGCGGGCGACGGTGGATGTGACGCTGGACGACCAGGGCCGGGTCATCGCCTTCGCCCAGGACGTCAAGGCCTGCGCCCTGGGCCAGGCGGCCGCCGGGGTGCTGGGCCAGGCCGTGATCGGCGCCGCGGCCGCAGAGATCGCCGAGGCGCGCGACGCCCTGTCGGCCATGCTGAAATCCGGCGGCGAAGGCCCCATCGGCCGGTTCGAGGATCTGCGGGTGCTGAGGCCCGTCGCCGACTATCCGGCGCGTCACGCCTCCACCCTGGTGGCGGTCGAGGCGACGCTGGAGGCCGTGAACCAGGCCCTGGCGGAACGAACTCGTCTCGCCGGCGCGGCCTGACCGGCTCTCAGCGGTTGATCCCCCTGCGATGACAGGGGATAAGCGCGGCGAACCCATCCAGCCCCCGGCGAAGGGACATATGTCTCTCTATGAACGCGGCGTCCGCGCGGCCCATCGGGGCTACAAGCTGACGCTGTCCCCCCTGATCGGCCAGCAGTGCCGGTTTCTGCCGACCTGTTCGGATTACGGGCGCGACGCCCTGATCCAGCACGGACCGCTCAAGGGGGGATGGCTCACCGTGCGTCGCCTCTGTAAATGCCATCCCTTCGGCGGCTCGGGCTATGACCCGGTTCCGCCTGCAAAGACTGACGAAAAAGAACAACAGTCATGATCGATCTGAAATTCCCTGACGGCGCCGTGCGCCAATATCCGGCCGGTTCGACGGCGCGTGACGTCGCGACCTCGATCTCGCCGTCCCTGGCCAAGAAGGCCGTGCTGGCCGAGCTGAACGGCGAGCAGCGTGACATGGGGCGGGTGCTGGAGACGGGCGGCGACTTCCGCCTGATCATGCGCGACGATCCCGCCGCGCTTTACACCATCCGTCACGACACGGCCCACGTCCTGGCCGAGGCGGTCCAGACCCTGTTCCCCGGCACCCAGGTCACGATCGGCCCGGCCATCGAGGACGGCTTCTATTATGACTTCTATCGCGACGAGCCCTTTTCGACCGACGACTTCGCCGCCATCGAGAAGGAGATGGGCCGGATCGTCGATCGCGACGCCAAGTTCGAGCGGGAGGTCTGGGACCGCGACGAGGCCATCGTCTTCTTCGAGGCGCGCGGCGAGAAGTTCAAGGCCGAGCTGATCAAGGACCTGCCCGAGAACGAGACCATCACCCTGTACAAGCAGGGCGACTGGATCGACCTGTGCCGGGGGCCGCACTTCCCCTCGACGCGCCATGTCGGCAAGGCGTTCAAACTGACCAAGCTGGCCGGCGCCTACTGGCGCGGCGACTCCAAGCGCGAACAGCTGCAACGCATCTACGGCACCGCCTGGGCGACCAAGGAGGACTTGGACGCCTATCTGCAGCGGCTGGAAGAGGCCGAGAAGCGCGACCACCGCAAGGTCGGCAAGGCGATGGAGCTCTTCCACATGCAGGAAGAGGGCCGGGGCATGGTCTTCTGGCATCCCAAGGGCTGGATCCTGTGGCGCGTGCTCGAGGCCTATATGCGCCGCCGCCTGGACGCCGCCGGCTATGTCGAGGTCAAGACGCCCCAGGTGCTGGACCGTAAGTTCTGGGAACAGAGCGGCCACTGGGACAAGTATCGCCCCAACATGTTCGTCTGCGAGACGGTCGAGGGCGAGACCCTCAGCCTCAAGCCGATGAACTGCCCCGGCCACGTGCAGATCTTCGACCAGGGCCAGCGCTCCTACCGCGAACTGCCGCTGCGCATGGCCGAGTTCGGCGCCTGCCACCGCTATGAGCCGTCGGGCTCGCTGCACGGCCTGATGCGGGTGCGCGGCTTCACCCAGGACGACGCCCACATCTTCTGCCGCGAGGACCAGATCGTCGAGGAGACGGCCGAGTTCATCAAACTGGCCCGCAGCGTCCACGCCGACCTGGGCATGGAGACCGCCTATATCAGCCTGGGCACCCGGCCCGAGAACCGCGCCGGTTCCGACGAGTTCTGGGACAAGGCCGAGGCCCTGATGGCCGAGGCCGCCCGCGCCGCCGGGACCGAGCCGGTCGTCACCGAGGGCGACGGCGCCTTCTACGCGCCCAAGCTGGACTTCATCGTCAAGGACGCCATCGGCCGCGAATGGACCTGCGGCACCATCCAGCTGGACTATGTCCTGCCGGAACGGCTGGACGCCACCTACATCGCCGAGGACGGCCAGAAGCACCGTCCGGTCATGCTGCACCGGGCGATTCTGGGCAGCTTCGAACGGTTCATCGGCATCATGATCGAGAACTACGCCGGCGCCTTCCCCCTGTGGCTGGCCCCGACCCAGGCCGTGGTGGCGACCATCACCTCCGACGCCGACGACTACGCCCGCGACGTGATGGCCCGGTTCAAGGCGGCGGGCCTGCGCACCGAGATCGACCTGCGCAACGAGAAGGTCGGCTACAAGGTGCGCGAACACTCGATGGGCAAGGTGCCCGTCATCGCCGTGGTCGGCCGCCAGGAAGCCGAACAGGGCCTAGTCGCCATCCGCCGCCTGGGCTCCCAGGCCCAGACGGTGGTCACGGTGGAGGAGGCGATCCGCCTCCTGACCGACGAAGCGACCCCGCCGGATCTGAAGCAATCGCAAGTGGTCTGTTGAGGCCGCACCTTCACGGCGAAACTCGCCTGGGGTAGGACGTCAAGCACTCGCACGCCCCCTTGTTCGTCGTGGCGAGGGTCAAAGGAGAGAGCAGTCATGTCGACCACCATCCTGGTCACGGGGGGAGCCGGCTATGTCGGCTCACATGTCTGTCTTGCCCTTCACCAGGCCGGCTTCTCGCCGGTGGTCTACGACAACCTGTCGAACGGCCATGAGACCTTCGTCCAGTGGGGCGCGCTCGAGATCGGCGACATCCGTGACGGCGCACGCCTCGATGCGGTGATCGCCAGGCACAGGCCCGTTGCAGTCCTTCATTTCGCCGCCCTTATCGAGGTCGGGGAATCGGTGAAGGAACCTGGCCGCTTCTACGACAACAATGTCGTGGGCGCCCTGACCCTGATCGAGGCGGGGCGCCGCGGCGGGATCAAGGCGATGGTCTTCTCCTCGACCTGCGCCACCTATGGCGATCCCGCGTACCTGCCGATGGACGAGGTCCATCCGCAGGCGCCGCTGAACCCCTATGGCCGATCCAAGCTGATGGTCGAACAGGCCTTAGCAGACTATTCGACCTATGCTGGCTTCCGCTCGGTCTGCCTGCGCTATTTCAACGCCGCCGGAGCGGACGAAGAAGGCCGGATCGGCGAGCGCCACCACCCCGAGACCCACGCCATTCCGCTCGCCCTTCAGACGGCTCTGGGCCAACGTAAGGGCTTCAAACTGTTCGGCGACGACTATGACACGCGCGACGGCACGGCGGTGCGCGATTACGTCCACGTCATGGACCTCGCCGACGCCCATGTGCGGGCGCTGAAATACCTGCTCGACGGGGGCGAGACGACGGTCTTCAACCTAGGGACCGGAAGGGGGACGACGGTCAGGGAACTGATCGACACCATCCGCCGCACGACAAACCGCCCCTTCCCCGTCGAGACCGCGCCCCGTCGCGCGGGCGATGCTCCCTGTTTGGTGGCTGACAACAGCCGGGCGCGCGAGGTGCTGGGCTGGCGACCAACGCGGACTCTGGACGACATCGTTCGTACGGCTTGGCGCTGGCATGCCGCCGAGCGGGAGGCGCACGAGGCTTAGCGTTCAGAGCCCTGCGCACGGAACCGTGCACAGGAACGGAAGCCGGCCTGATCGCTTGTGATGAGGTGCGCCCCCCGCGCCCCATCACAATTTGCGAGATACGATCATGGCCGAGAAAACCCTCGACACACTGTTCCACGACACGCTCAAGGACATCTATTACGCTGAGCGCAAGATCCTGAAATCCCTGCCCAAGATGGCCCGTGCGGCCCAGTCGCCCGAGCTGAAGGCAGCCTTCGAAAAGCACAAGGATCAGACCGAAGGCCAGATCGAACGCCTGCAACAGGTGTTCGAGATCATCGGCAAGGCCCCGCGCGGCAAGACCTGCGACGCCATCGAAGGCATCCTGGCCGAGGGCGACGAAATCATGGAGGAATACAAGGACACCCCGGCCCTGGATGCCGGCCTGTTGGCCGCCGCCCAGGCGGTCGAACACTATGAGATCACCCGCTACGGCACGCTGAAGCGCTGGGCGCTGGTGCTGGGAATGAAGGACGCCGCCGCCCTGCTGGACGAGACCCTGCAGGAAGAATCCCAGACCGACGAAGACCTGACCGGCATCGCCGACGCCGCGGTCAACGCCGACGCGATGAAGACGGCCTGACCCTCGGTGGAGGCGGTTTCGCAACCGCCTCCACCCTTCCTCTTGCCCTCGAAAGATACGATACCGGACATAGGTGGCGATAAAGACTAGCGTTCACCGTATGTTAGGCGACCGTCATCGAAGCTGGCTCTCTGACCTTGGAGAGCTATCCGATGATCCCGCCCCAATCCGCCGCAGGCCGTCCGGTTCTGCAATACGTGATTGCCGCTGGCTATATGCGTTACCTTCTGATCGCCAGTTGGGCGCTTGCCTTGGGCACGGTCACGGGCTGGCGGGAAGCCGTGGCCTGGTTTTGCGCCGCCACGTCCATCGGCATGGTCCGAACCTTCGTCGAACGCCGCCTGGTGCTATCGGATCGCCGACTTCACGACCGCATCAAGCTGACGATCGCGACCCTATCCTGCATCGCCTGGGCGGCCGCGCCGCTATTGGCCTTCGTTCATGGCGGCGCCTATGGCGTGCCTTTGGGCGTCGGTCTTCTGATGGCGGGTTACGTGCTGGTCTTCACCCAGATGCGCGCCGCGCCGCGAGAAGCGGTGATCGTCTCGGCGCCCTATTCCATCGTGACGGTCTTGCTGCTGATCAGCCTATGGGGCGATCCGGGCTTCTGGGTCATGCTCGGCATGGTCCCCGTCCTGGCGCTGGCCTTGTTCATCAAGGTGGTCATCACCCAGATGAAGGACGGCGACCTTGAGGCCGTGAACCGCCGCCAGGCCGAACTGATCGCCGAGCTGGAAATCGCTCGCGATCGCGCCGACGCCGCCAGCGCGGCCAAGTCCAACTTCCTGGGCGTCATCTCGCACGAGCTGCGTACGCCGATGAACGGGGTGCTAGGCGCGGCGCAACTGCTTCAGATGTCCGAACTCAGCGACCGTCAGAAGGAATTTGTCGGCGTAATCCGCAACTCGGGCGAAGGGCTGATGGTGCTGCTGAACGACATCCTGGACATCACCAAGATCGAGTCCGGCAAGATGGAACTCGACATCGCCGACATCGAGACCGACACGCTGCTGACCCGGCTGACGGGGCCGTTCAAGGCCCAGGCCGAGGCGCGTGGCCTGACTTTCGCGACCGAAATCCGGGGCGATCTTCCGCCCCTTCTGAAGATGGACCCGCTGCGCCTGGCCCAGGTCGCGCATAATCTTCTGGCCAATGCGATCAAGTTCACGCCGCAAGGCGAGGTGCGTCTGGTCGTCGAAAGCGAACCGCGCGCCGACGGATGCATCGCCCTTGGGATCAGCGTCGTCGATTCCGGTATCGGCATCGCCGCCGACGATCTGTCGCGCCTGTTCCAGCCCTTCTCCCAGGTGGACGGCTCGTCCACGCGCAAGTTCGGCGGCACCGGCTTGGGCCTCAGCATCTGCCAGCGTCTGGCCGTCCTGATGGACGGCGAGATCACGGTGGCGTCGATCCCGGGCCAGGGATCGACCTTCACCCTTCATGCGACGTTCGACACGCCCGTGATGCAAGACGCCCGCATCGCCGCCTGATCAGTCGCGCAGCAGTTCGTTGACGCCGGTCTTGGCCCGCGTCTGGGCGTCCACCCGCTTGACGATGACGGCGCAGTACAGCGACGGCCCGCCATTGAGATCAGGCAGCGCACCCGGCACCACGACCGAATAGGCCGGCACCTCGCCACGGAAGACTTCGGCCGTCGCCCGGTCCACGATCTTGGTCGAACCCGACAGATAGACGCCCATGGCCAGGACCGCGCCCTCGCGCACGATCACGCCCTCGGCGACCTCGGCGCGGGCGCCGATGAAACAGCCATCCTCGATGATGGTCGGATTGGCCTGCAGCGGCTCCAGCACGCCGCCGATGCCCGCCCCGCCTGACAGGTGCACGTTCTTGCCGATCTGGGCGCAAGAGCCGACCGTGGCCCAGGCATCGACCATCGAACCCTCGTCCACATAGGCGCCGATGTTCACGAACGACGGCATCAGGACGACATTCCTGGCGATGTGGGCGCCGTGACGAACGATGGCGCCGGGCACCGAGCGGAAGCCGGCCGACTGATAATCCGACGCGGTCCAGTCGCCGAACTTGTTAGGCACCTTGTCCCAGAAGGGACCGACGGCGACGGGATGATCCGCCGACAGCGGCATGACGGACGGCGCGCCCGCCCGCATGATCTGGTTGTCGTTGAGACGGAAGGACAGCAGCACCGCCTTCTTCAGCCACTGATGCGTGGTCCAGACGCCGTCCGCGCCGCGCGAGGCGACGCGCGCCTGGCCGGAATCCAGCAGGGCCAGCGCCGTCTCGACGGCGTCGCGGACCTCGCCGTGGGTGGCGGCGGACACCTCGGTGCGCTGTTCCCAGGCGGCCTCGACGACGGATTCTAGATGCGACAGATCGGTCATGCGGCGTCCTTGAAGGTCAGGTCGGAGAGGAAGTCGAGAAGGTCGGGGGCCACATGGTCGATGTGGTCGCCCAGCGGTTTGCCGTGGCCGTCGCCGATCAGGACCGTGGCCATGCCTAGCGCCTTGGCCGGCTCCAGGTTCTTGGGCGTATCCTCGAAGAAGGCGGCCCGGTGCGGATCGATGTCGAACCGTTCCAGCATCCAGCGGAAGGTGGCGGGGTTGGGCTTGGGCGTGAGGTCGCCGTCCTCGATGGCGAAGACGTCGGCGAAACAGTCGGCGATCCCGATCCGCTCCAGCACCCGATGCGCATACTCCCGCGCGCCATTTGTGAAGACGTAGCAGCGGCCGGGCAGGCTTTTCAGTCGCTCGGCCAGCCGTGGATTGGGCTCGACCCCGTCCAGCGGCACGTCGTGCACCTCATGCAGGAACCGCTCGGTATCGACCGCATAGTTGGCCATCAGACCGGCCAGGGTTGTGCCGTGCTCGTCCAGGAACTGGCGCTGCATCGCCGCCGCCGCCCCGGGATCCAGCCCCACGGCCTCGACCACGAAGGCATTGATCCGCGCCTGCACCAGCCGCATCAACCCCTGCTCGCGTGGATACAGGGTGTCGTCCATGTCGAACACCCAGGCCCGCACGTGCCCAAGGGATGTGGAATGGGGGTCGATCAAGACGCCTTCACCAGGGTGCCGGCGCCGAACTCTGTGAACAACTCGACCAGCATGGCGTGCGGGCGACGCCCGTCCAGAATGACCACGGCTTCGACGCCCGCGCGAACGGCGGCCATGGCGGTCTCCAGCTTGGGGATCATGCCGCCAGTGGCCACGCCGGAGTCGATCAGGTTTTGCGCCTCGTCCAGCGTCATCTGACGGATGATGTCGCCGTCCGCGCCCTTGACCCCCGGCACGTCCGTCAGCAGCAGCATCCGCTTGGCGTTCAGCGAACCCGCGACCGCGCCCGCCACCGTATCGGCATTGACGTTGTAGGTCTGTCCGTCCTCGGCCACACCGATCGGGGCGATGACCGGAACCCAGTCTTCCGTTTCGGACGCGATCAGGCCGGCGATCAGCTTGGGATCCACCTTGGTCGGTTCGCCGACATAGCCCAGATCGACCTCATGCTCGATCATGCTGTCGGGATCGCGCTTGGTGCGACGTGTCTTCTCGACCGTCAGCAGACCGGCGTCCTTGCCCGACAGGCCGACGCCGCGCACGTCCGCCTCCTTGCCGGCCATGGTGATCCAGTGGGCGATCTCCTTGTTGACCGCGCCCGACAAGACCATCTCGGCGACCTCCATCGTCGCCGGATCGGTGACCCGCAGCCCGTCGACGAAGCTGGATTTCACCCCCGCCTTGTCCAACATGGCGCTGATCTGAGGCCCGCCGCCATGCACCACCACCGGGTTCACGCCCATCAGCTTCAGCAGCACCACATCGGCCGCAAACTGGCGCGCCACAGCGCTCTCGCCCATGGCGTGACCGCCGTATTTGATAACCACGGTCTCGCGGTCATACACCTGAATATACGGCAAGGCCTCGGCGAGCGTCTTCGCCGTCTCCCAGCTGCGTTCTTCCGACTGGCGTTCTGTTTCGTTCATCACGCGCGCGAAATAGACCTACGCAGCCCCACTGTCACGGCCTTAACATACTCATGCAGCCGCTATTGATAGGGACGGGACACCTGATCAGAAACGACTTCCAGCGAAGCGTCCCAGGTTGTCGGCCAAGGCAATCCCCTCCGCAGGCGTCAGGCCAGCGCGTTTGTCGTTTGGACGGAGCGCAAGGGCTATGCGCCGCTTGCCAGGTGCCGGCCGGTAGCGGAACGGGCTAAATGGGCGGCGCAGAAGCTTCCGAATGAACCTGACGGGCTTATGTATTCGTCCAGTCAACGCTCGCTGGTACGGGCGATAGCGGCGATGAGGGCCTCCTCGACCTTGGCCAAGTCGATCACGAAATCCGCGTGACCGAAAGGGAGGCGACGCAGGACATCGTCGTCGCTTCGGAAGCTTTCGCCGAACACATAGCCAAGGTCGATGCCGCGCCTCTCAGCGATCGTGGCGAGGATTACCATGACATAGTCCTCGTCGCAGATTGTCAGGTAGGCGCTGCCGGGCTTGCTGAAGACGGCCCCGTACATGCCGGCGCCCTCGGCGCCGATCACGATTTCAGCATTGGCATAGGTCGCCACCTCTTCTGTCAGCGACAAACGTTCAGGCGCAACGACTTCAAAGCCGTAATCTTTCACAAGCAGCGACTGCAGGCTCTCGTAATTGAGCATGTTCCGCCAAGACTTCCTGGATTCCCGGCTTATAAGTATCCTCTTAGGAGACTCGATAGATTTAAAGTCGAGTTTGTCAGCTATTTCCTGATATACTTCAAGAGTTGATGCGGTGAACGCCAACTGCCAGGCACGCGGAACGATCAGCTTGCCCGCCTGAACCAGACAGTTGGGCGGTATTCTGACGAGGCGGTCCGGTCCGAAACCCAAGACCTCCAGCATCTCAAGCTGCTTGGCACGCAAGTCTTGCGGTATAAGGATTTTTACATCTTCGCCGTAGGCGCGCGCAATAATCACGCGCGGCAGGCACTGGATCATGAAATGAGAGTGCCACTTGTGCAGCATGGGCGTGAACATCAACGGCATGGCGGCGCCGCGGACGCGTATGATGCGGTTTGACGACAACACACTTCTGAGAACGCCGCCTTCGTCAACCGCACCATTCTGGAAGATCGGGGAACTGGTGATGTTTCGTCTTTCGTCCCCATAGTCTAGAAGGATTTCTCCTTTGCCTGTGGCGTGAAGATAGGTCGAGGACGCTAAGTCTTGAGAACCGATCAAAATGCCGTTTTCCAGCACCGCAGTAGTGTGAAAAATCTCCGAATTATCCGAAATCCGCGCTCTACCCTCCCCTGGAATGGGCGCGCTCGATCTCACGACAAACGGCGTCCGTCGTGGCGCGAGCTCCCATCGACCGATCTCCGGTTTGTCGCCTTCCAGTTCCCGATACTCCGTCCGACTGAGTGGCACCTCGGGATCGAGATACGAAAAGATTTCCACACCAGGATGTATCTGTGCGTCGATGGGCGCGGCTTCGATGAAGCTGCAGTCGCGTGTCACGCCGGGAATTACTGAAATGGCAGGGATCGACGACAGGCCTGTGGCGACCAACACTCCTCGATGTTCCACCGCGTTGCCAACGTCATGGTTATAAAGCCGCAAATCGAATTTGGCGTGACCGAGCGCTTCGAACTGGGCGGCGATCGAAAGGATCATTTCCGCCGAACCCGCGAAGGCATATATGGTGTGGCGTGACACCATGTGCGCAACAGGCTGATAACGCTCCGCCAGATTGAAACCGCCGACGCGCTGGGGGAAGGCGACGATAATGGCGCCGATGCGATCCTTGCCCCGTCTGGCCAACTCGGTTGGAAGGTCCTCGATCAAAGCCTTTACGGCGTTGTCCCAGTTGATTTCGATGGACGGGTGGATCCTCGCCCATTCCGGCGGCCAGTTCTCATTCGCGCCATCGATATGAAAGCCGATCACGACGTTGGCGTGCGTCATGGCGACGGGGAAGAGACCCTCATCACCCTCATAGAGCGCCGCTTCGGTCGAGCCGATCACGCCGTCGATGGATAGCCGGGTCTGAAAATTCAGATCCAGCACGACCGAGTTGATGACGGCGCCGGCGAAGGTATCGATGTCGCGGTCATAGAATTTCGCGACAGAGAGGAAAGCGGTGAAATAGGAGTCCGCCGCGCCGCCGCCGAACTGCATCTCGGCGATATCGGAAACGACATCGACGAACTGGTCAGTCGAAATGTCGTGGCCAGCGTCAGTCAAGACAGAATAGGCGGACCTCAAGCTTAATGTCTTGGACGCCACATTTGGCTCAGACAGCGGCCGGTATCCGTACAGAAGCGATGCAATATCCATAACAACCAGGACCTAACTCAAGCGTCAGCGAACAACGACGGCGAAGGCGGGGCAGACCAGACGACCAGGCTCGATCCAGGCGTCATCAATGCCGGAAAGGATGCAGCCGTCGCCGTCGAAGGCGAGGTCCCCGGTTCCGTACTGCACCAGAGGCTTTTCGATACCGACGATGAAACAGGGGCCGGCTTTTGGATAGGTATCTGGCCGTTTGAAGCGAATCACGTTTCCGTCCTCCAGCGCCTCATAGACCGCTTCTGCATAGCTGGGAGGCTCGGTCATGGCGGCCCAAGGCACGTCGAGGCCCCGCGCCTGAGCAATCCGCGCGGCCGCGAAGACGACCGCCGGCGTGACATGGGCGTTCCTCAGAAACTCAGCCAATACGACGTTCCAGTCGTCCAGGGCGCCGATCGCATCAGCGAGGGCTTCAACCACAGCAGGCGTCGGTTCGGCCGCGATCAGGGACATGAGCACCTTGGCGCGGACTCTTTTTGGGATCGGGCCTGACCACGATTCCAAAGCGGCGAGACTGCGGGTTTCGAATGGGGAGGGATAAGAAGAGTGTGAAATGCGACGTGCCAGGTCTGCAGAAATCTTGTCTCGTACGGTGGAGGGCATTTGGGAACGAGCTCATATTCTGGAACAGGCTCCTGCCTAGACCGTCAGATGTCTATGATGTCAAGAAATTGCGCCCTGGCGTTCCGGCACCCGAGTAAAAGCGTTGAAGCGACGATTTTTATGTTGGACGCTCGAAATCAACCCTCTATCAGGGTCCTGCCTTTCTTATCAGCAGGGGATTTTCATGACGAAGAAGTGCGCGGTCATCACCGGTATCACCGGCCAGGATGGAGCATATCTTTCACAGCTTCTGCTGGAAAAGGACTATCGCGTTGTGGGTGTTGTCCGCCGTTCAAGCCACTATGGCGTCGCCACCCACCGTCTGGATTGGCTCGGCATCACGGACCAGGTCGAACTGGTCGATGGCGACCTTCTGGATCTTGGCGGGTTGATCCGGACCATTTCCGAGGTCAAGCCGGATGAGGTCTACAACCTCGCGGCCCAGTCCTTCGTCAAAACCTCTTGGGATCAACCAGTTCTGACGGCACAGGCGACCGGGGTCGGCGTGGTGAACGTTCTTGAGGCGGTGCGGATCGCCGCGCCCGAAGCTCGCTTCTATCAAGCCTCATCGTCCGAGATGTATGGGCTGATCCAGGAGCCTATCCAGAGCGAGGACACGCCGTTCTACCCCCGCTCGCCCTATGCCGTCGCAAAGTTGATGGGGCACTGGATGACGATCAACTATCGCGAGAGCTTCAATCTGTTCGCCTGCTCGGGCATCCTGTTCAATCACGAGTCTCCGCTGAGGGGACTGGAGTTTGTGACCCGCAAGGTCACAAACGCCGCCGCGATGATCGCTCTGGGCAAGGCCGACGAACTTCGCATGGGCAATCTGGACGCCACGCGCGACTGGGGGCACGCCAAGGACTATGTTCATGCGATGTGGCTGATGCTCCAGCAGGATGTGGCTGACGACTATGTCGTCGCCACCGGGGTGACGACCAGCGTCAAGGATTTGATTACCTCGGCCTTCGGCCGCGTGGGTCTGGATCCGGACAAATATGTCAAGATCGATCCCAGCTTCATGCGACCGGCCGAGGTCGATGTCCTCCTTGGCAATCCGGCCAAGGCGAAAGCCAAGCTGGGTTGGGAGCCCAAAATCAGCCTCGACGAAATGATCAGCGAAATGGTCGATGCCGATCTGGCGCGACATAAGGCGCAGTCCTGACTTGATTGATCGTCCGAGATGTCTGGTCTAAAGCCGGCCATGACTGCTGACGATGTCGAAGAACGAGTGTTGCTCACCGGGGCTTCCGGCTTTGTAGGGGAGCGTCTGGCGACACGGTTGAGGGAGCTTGGGTCCCGGATATCGCATCTGGCGGTCCGGGGGCCGAGCTCCTCCAGTAAAGCGTTTCGGGATTTCCCCTCGGTTAACCTGGCGGACTCCGAAGTTGCGAGCAGGCTGGTCGATGAGTTTCGTCCGACCACAATCGTGCATCTCGCCGCGCGCTCTTCGATCAGGGAGGGCGCGCAAGAGCCGCTGGAGATGTGGAAGAGCAATTTTGACGCGACGCGAAACTTGGCCGAAGCCGCGACGCGTTTGATTGCGCGGGACGGGTCGCACGTCCGTATGATTTTCGCATCCAGCGCCGAAGTATACGGCGCCGCCTTCTCTGGCGGCCCCTGTGATGAGACCTCGCCTATCGCGCCGATCACCAATTACGGCCGCGCCAAGGCTGCAAGCGAGTTCATGCTTCGCGATCTGGCCAGCGACTTCTTCTCGGTTATGGTGTTGCGTCTGTTCAACCATAGCGGCCCGGGACAAGACGGTCGGTTTGTGGTGCCGTCCCTGATAAAGCAGGTTGCGGCCTTGGAGCTAGGCGCCTCCGGCACGATCGCGGTGGGCGACCTAGAGTCTGAGCGCGACTTCACGGATGTGCGGGACGTGGTCGAAGCCTATCTGCGGGTCATTGTAGAGCGCGAGTCCGCCAAGGCCTTTGCAATTTACAACGTCGGATCAGGCAGAATTCGCAGCGTGCGATCGATACTGGACGAAATCGCCGCCCTGCACGGCGCCCCTCTTGCAGCTGCACCTCACCCCGATTTGCGGCGCGTTGCCGACCTGCGGCGAACAGAAGGAATCTTTGACCAGTTCAGAAACACCTTCGCATGGCGCCCTCGCTATGACTTCAGCTCGACTATCGCCGAGATGTTGGAATATGAAAGAAACGCGCTTTCACGGAGTTTGAAGAATGTCTGAGCTTGCGGTCGCGCCTTCCAAAAGGCGCAAACGGGGATTGCTCGGCTTTCTGTCGGAACAGTTCCGGATCATGGGCGCTCTGTTTCTGCGTGAAATGGCCACGAGGTTCGGGCGAGAAGGGATCGGCTTCGTCTGGCTGATTGTAGAGCCTCTGGCTTTTTGCGTAGGCGTGCTGATCATGTGGACCCTGACCAAGCCGGCCTATGAACACGGCGTAAAACTTCAGGCTTTTGTGATGACGGGATATATTTCCCTCATCATCCTGCGCCACATGGTGGCCTTTTCGCTGGGCGCGCTGCAAGCCAACATTGGACTGCTTCACCATCGGAAGGTGAAACCGCTGCATGTCTTCTTGACCCGGAATCTTCTCGAATTCGGGGGGGCGACCTGCGCGTTCATTGTCGTGTATGTCGCACTAGTCATGATAGGGCAGGTGGATCCGCCTCACGACCTGCTCATAATCTATCTAGGCTGGTTGCTTTTGGCTTGGATCGGTATGGGTTTTGCTTTGATTCTGGCAGGGCTTTCGATCCGGTTCGAGATGCTTGAGCGTATCGTGCCGCTGCTGACCTATCTCCTCATACCTCTTTCGGGCGCCTTCTTCATGGTCGATTGGCTGCCGCCGCGCATCCAGGAGCCCTTCCTCCTTATGCCCTTCGCCCACCCAATCGAGATGATTCGCGCCGGCGTGTTCGGCGAGTTTGTGAAGACCCACTACAACCCTCCGTACGCCTTGGCTGTGGGAACCGGTATGAACATCTTCGGAATGGTGCTGATCGCGGGATCGCGTGATCGGATCGATGTGGAATAGCTCGCCGTGTCGCGCTAGTAAGAGCTGTACATTGGATAGATCATGACCGAACCTAAACTGACCTATGTCGGGCCTTACCCCGAACTTCTGACCGGACCAGCCCAGAGCAAGGCCTGGTGGGAAAAGATACCCGTGGCGTTTCTGGTCGTCGTCGTTCTGCCGACCCTTGTAACTGCAGTGTACTTTATTCTTATCGCCTCGCCGATGTATATATCGGAGGCGCGCTTCATTGTCCGCTCTCCCAACCAAGCGCAACCTTCTTCGATCGGGGTTGCGCTGCAGGGGGTCGGCCTGTCGAGCAATCAGACCGATGCGTTCGCGGTCCATGAATATATAGACTCGCGTGACGGCCTAGCGACCGTTCGTCAGCGATACGATGTGCGCGCGTTGCTGGGGCCAGCTAGCGCCGACCTCTTCTCAAAATATCCGCGTTTCTGGGAGTCCGAGTCTGATGAAGGGCTGTACAAAGCTTTCAAGCGGTTCGTGACGGTCGGTTACGATTCCACCTCCGGCATCAGCACATTGAGGGTTAAAGCGTTCTCGGCCGCCGAGGCACAGGGCGTTGCAGAGACCCTTTTGACGGGAGGAGAGGGCCTCGTGAACCGTCTGAACGAGAGGTCGGCCTCCAACGCCGTCGCAGAGGCAGAGGCTGCCTTGGAGCGCGCGAACGCCAAGGTGTCGGAGAGCCAGCAGGCGCTGACAAGTTTCCGCAATCGCGAGCGCATGATCGACCCGTCCTTGAGCGCGCGAGAATCGGCCGAGCTGATTTCGTCGCTTCGGGCCAACCTTGCCAATCTTCAGGCAGAGCGTTCGCAGGTCGCGGCCCAGGCTCCGAACAGTCCGCAACTCCCGTCTATCGACAGTCGAATCGCTGCCTACGAGCGTCAGATCGAGGCGGAACGGGTCAAGATCGTCGGATCGTCGGAATCTCTTGCTCCCAAAGTGGGAACCTATGAGGATCTCGTCATGGACCGCGAACTGGCTGACAAGCAGTTGGCGGCGGCGACAGCAGCCCTAACTTCGGCGGAACAGGAGGTGCGCCGCCAGCAGCTTTATCTGGAACGCGTTGTAAGCCCTAGCCTACCCGACAAGGCGGCAGAACCCCGTCGGCTCACGTCGATCTTCACCGTCTTCCTGACGACTATGTTGGCCTACGGCGTGGGTTGGCTGATCTATGCAGGGGTGCGCGAACACAGGCAGGCATGATGACCCCCGAGAGCCCCGAGAATATCGGGTTGCGCGTATCCAACTTGACCATGCGCTACCGGACATCTCACAAAGACCAGTTCACAAACCTGAATTTTGAGGTCGCTCGCAGTGGTCGGCTGGCCATCATGGGACGCAACGGTCAAGGAAAGTCTACCCTCATCAAAATCCTTGGTGGCGTTCTCCCGCCGACAGGGGGGAAAGTCGATTGGCAAATGACGTCGTCCTGGCCGATCGGGTTCGGCGGTGGCTTCCAAGGCAGCACCACTGGACTGGACAATATCAAGTTCCTCGCACGCCTCTACAACAGGGATCTGAGGAGCACCCTGGCCCGCGTTGATGATTTCGCGGAGCTGGGGCCCGCATTGAAGATGCAGGTCAAACACTACTCTTCGGGCATGAGGGCGCGGCTGGCGTTCGGCCTATCGATCGCTATCGAGTTCGATTGCTATCTGATCGATGAGCTCGTCGCGGTGGGCGATGCGAGATTCCAGGAGAAGTGCCAGAGAGAGCTCTTCGAGCGGCGGGCGAAGCGCGCCTTTTTGATGGCGTCACACGACACGGCGATGATCGCGGAGCATTGCGACCGGGCGTTGATTGTTGAGGGTGGCCGCGCAAAAATTTTCGACGACATCGAAGAAGCTGTCGATACTTACAAATGGCTGCGATCCGCATGACGGGCATAAATGCAGTTGCGGATGCCGACGAAGATGCATCGACCGAATCCCGGGTGATCGCCTGGGTCGTTCTATTGCCCACGCCAGAAGCTCGGGCATGGGAAATCGTCATTCGGGACGCCGCGGCAGCGATCGGTCTGCCCGTCGTCGTGTTTAACGACGCTGCGGCGCCCCCTGATGTTCCCTTGGGGGACTATGTGGTGCTCAGCGTCGATCCGTCCCTCGTCTCACGATTCTCCAAAGCCTATGGGGTGATCGTGTGTGTCGGGCTTGACCGATGCGTCTCAGGCTTGGCTGGACCGGAGTTTACTCAAGCGCTCGCCAGGACGTCCGGCTTGCTGGAGAACGCCTCTCGCCTTGATGCGATCTGGCTTACCGAACGTGACGCCGGCCGTCACGACATCGAACTTTGGCCTGGTTTCAGGATCGCGGCACCCCTTCAGGCCGCGCCCATGGAAGAAAGCGCCCGAGACGCGGCGGTTCGAGATGCGCTACGGCTCTATCAGAAGCCGGACGAGCAGGACGCCAGATGGAGCGAGGACCTCTTTCTCTACGACATGCGTCGCGTTGAAGAAAGGTCACTGATATCTGGGATGGATATCATGGGTCCGGCGCGGGCGCTGGTGTTCGGGCCATACCTCGTCCTGCCGAAAGGGCGATGGACGGCGACCGTGCGCTTTTCCTTTGATGCCGACGCCGCCAAACATCGCTATCGCGTGGAATGGGGAACTAGCACCGACTACGCAAGTGAAACTGTCACACCCGGGAACGCTGGCGTTTTCGAACTCAAGCTCGACTACGAATGGTCCGAGGCTGAGGGAGCGGAAATGCGAGTTATATTGACGCAAGGCACTCTGGGCGGTTGCTTCAATTTTCTGGGGATGCGCGTCCAACGGGCGTGAGGTCGGCCAGTTTTCGTATTGGGCCCCTTTGCGGGCAAGGGGGCGGCGGCGCGCCGTGAGATGGAATGAGTCTGGCCAGCAATGCGGTCAAATGGGCGAACGCCCTTTTGCCGGCCGAATGGAAAATATTCCGTGTGTCCAAGGATACCGGGATGCCGATCGTCAAATGGCGATGGGCGCTCAATGAGCCCCAAGTCAATGATACGCGCTATCACTATCTTGGGCCAGATCTTGCGCTTTGTTTGCTCAAGAATGGTATGTATATATATATCGATCCGCAAGATTACAGCATTGCGTCCCACCTCATCACGAGAGGGTACTGGGAGAACTGGGTCTATGCCGTCACCTGTAATATCGTGAAACCCGGCGATCATATTGTCGAGGTTGGCGCCAACTTTGGATACTACACCCTGGCGATGGCGAGGGACGTTGGCCCCTCCGGATCGATCGTGTCCTTTGAGGCTAACCCGGACCTCACTCCGCTGCTGAGCCGGTCACTGATCTTCAACGAACTCCAGTCCCGCGTGACGCTGGTGACCAAAGCGGCTTCCAATCAGAACGGCGTCACCACCTTCGCCATTTCGCGCCGGAACGCCGGCGGTGGCGCAACAGCGGTTAACGCCCAGCAGGATGATCAACGGTTGATCGAAGTGGAGACAGTCAGACTTGACGACGCCGTCGCTATCTCACCGCGCATTCTGCGCTTGGACGCCGAGGGATCCGAGGTCCTGATTCTGCGGGGGGCGGAACGTATGCTTCACAGGCCCGACGTGGTGGTCTGTATGGAATGGGACGTGTTGCAGATGGCGTCCCGAGGCGACGTGCCGGAACTGGTGGACTGGCTCAACGCCATGGGCTTTAAGTTCTGGCGGATTGGGTACGATTCCGATTTGATACCTGTCGATCATATCGAGATGGCCAGCTTGGCACACTGCGACGTCGTGATGGCGAGAAACCACCCTTATCTGGCGAGCTGACCGGCCATCCGTCCATCTGGACGGATCGTTCAACACAGAACAGCAAGGCGAGCGTCGTGTTTTTGAAGGCCCTGCGGAAGCGCATCAAACGTTTGATCAAGGCAGCGCGAAATCGCTCCGTCAGCAGCGAGGCGGTCCCCTGCGCCGCCTTTTCTAGGACGTCTGAAATCCGGAACGGCCAGGGTGAAAGTGCTGCAGATGTCGATCTTGTGAAAAATGCAGTCGAGAGGGGAAACTATAGTGTCATCGAGGACAACCCAGACTTCCTGATACTGGAGATCAGCACAGGTGCCATATTGGCATTGGCGTGCCTGAAACCTAAAGCTGACCAAAAATCGATCTTTCTGGTTCTGTCGGTCCATAGCGTCGATACAGCCGGCCGTGACGCCATCATAGGGTCGCTGCGCGCATTCTGGGCCAGCGCGCGCAGTTTTTCCAAAGCGGGCGCGGGTTGCTAGTTTTGTGAGGCCTTCCAGCGCTCATATGACAAAGATATTCTATTTACACAGCGCTGACCCCGTCTATAACCGCGTCACCCAAGCCAATGTTTGGGTAAGAATTATTTGAGCCGGCGATGTTTCTGAGCCGACACCAAGGCCCCGCTTGGTGTCGGCTCATAATTTCCAGCATCAGCGGCGAATTCAGATTGCTTGAGGGATGATCGTCTTGAAGAACGCCTTTGCCATCATCCACACTTGGCCCGACCTGCGTAACGCTGAATACGAAGTATTGCAGAGAATTCTCGCTGCGGCGGCCAATGTTGGAATCGAGGTCGTAGTAATCGATGACAATGCGCAGGTCCTATGGGCGACTGAAGGTCTTTCTATTCCTCACAAATCTCGCCTCCCTGAGGACGCGGTCGACTTCGCCATTTCCCTCCATTTTCTATCGCCGCGTGTAGTAGACCTGCATACTTACTATGCGATATGGCAACCGATTGAATTTTATCACGATTTCGGATATCTGAGCAGCATCGAAAAGCTCAGTAGCCATATCGACCTGATATCCTGTGATTCCGATCTGGCGGATGCTCATGCCCTGAACATCTTCTCCGGTCTCGGGCGTGAACCGCAGCTGCCTCTGCCGCGTATGTTCCACACGCTTCCCGAGCCATTCCTGAAGCCGAATATCAGCTCGGACTCGCGACTATTCTATATCGGGATCAATTGGGAGCGCCTGGGTCGTCCCAAAGGACGCTTCCACGACCTGCTGGTCGCGTTGGATAACAAGGACCTCCTTGATATTTATGGCCCCGAACTGGTTCACGGTGTGGCCCCCTGGGCCGGATTTGAAAGCTATCGGGGCGAGCTTCCGTTCGATGGGAACAGCGTCAAGCACGCCATTAATCACTCGGGGATCTGCCTCGCGTTCTCCTCGGTGCCCCACAAAAATGCAGGCATCATGAGCAATCGCCTGTTTGAGGGCCTGGCAGGCGGCGCCGCAATCATTGCCACCCCGAACGCCCTGATCGACAAATACTTTTCAGATGTCGTCTATCTAGTCGACGACTCCCGCGGCGAAGCGGCGCTCGGCCAGCAGGTTCTGACGATGATGCGCCGCATTCGTGACAATCCGGAAGAGGCCAAACGAAGGGTGCTCGAGGGTCAGCGGATTCTGCGCGAGACCTGTTCGCTTGAGCGCAGCCTCCTGGCGCTGTGCGAGCAGACTCCGGCGCGCAAGGCGCACTTTGAGGACCAGTTTCTGGCGCCATGCGAAGTCACGGTGGTTCTTGACGCCCGAGGAGGCACGCTCTCCGGTGTCCTTGCCGCCTATGATGTGCTCAAGGCCCAGACACGTACGAAAATCGATCTGCATCTCATCTGTGACGAGCGTTTCGCTAACCAGCACCGCGCGACGTTGGCGCCCGGCAAGCCGTCCGGAGCGCTTCGCAGCGTGGTCCTTTGTCCTGGCCAATTTCAGGGCGCCCCGAGCACGTTTGATGGCCCCCCGCCCCGCAATCAGCGCTCAGGGCCTCTGACCCGGGACGCCCTCAAGAGTGTGAAGACGAACTATTTCGCTCTCATGGATCTTCAGGATCAGCTGTTCCACGACCATTTCGCGTCGCTGGCCAAGGCGTTTGAGTTGAACGCTGAAGCCCGTCTAGCGTGCTCGGGGATTGTGATCCAAACCCAGGACACTCACGGGCTGGAGGCGCGGCGTTTCGAGGGTCTGAAGTTTACCGATCGCGCCTCGCTCATTGCGGTCACGGGAGAAGGGCACCGGGGGCGCTTCATGTTCCGATCCGAGCTGGCTGCGGATCTCCCCCCGCATCTGTTCGACATGCTCGACGGCGAAGAGCACAACTATTTCAGGCTGGCAGGAGCCTTGAGCGGCCCTCTCGCGGAGTCCGACTACGTAAGTTACAGCTTCAGGGAGAGCGGCAACTGGGCGCAGTTCCGAGGCACAGATGCCGCCGAATATCAGCGGCAGTATATTCGTGACACCTTCGCGCGAGATTCGCGCATGTCTGAACGCTCGGCGCTCTACCAGCCTGGAGCCTTGACCGCATCAAGCGCTCAGCAGGGTCCCGCTGTCCGATGGACCGACTTCACTGTGCCCTTCGAAATCACGCATCGGATGCCGGTCAGCCGCACCTTGAGCGCGGGTCTTGATGGGCCGGCTCTACGTTATCTCACCTCAGGATTCGCCCCGGCTGAGCCCGAATTCAGTTGGCTGACCGCCGAGCGGGGCACGATCGACTTTGTGCTACCCGAACGCACATCTCGGTTCGAGTCCTATGAACTGGTTCTGAGTGGAAGCGGGAGACGCTCCGCCATCACTGGTCTGGAGCAGAGATGCGCCGTGGCGTTGAACGGCAAGCTTATCTCCTACGTACGGGTGCCGGAACACTATTCTGACATTGTGATCGCCCTCCCGACCAGCCTGACTGAACAGGTCCGATCGTGCCACGTCGAACTGATTCCCGATCATGCTGAACAGGTATTCGGTAGTGCTGGCGAAATCGCCGATGAGCGACGTCTAAGCTTGCGGCTAACCGGAGTCACGCTGGTGTCGCGAACGCAGCCTGTCCCGGTGTTTGTGCCCGGAGAGGTTTACGGCTGCACGACGCTTGGGCGGGGCTCCGAGGCGCTGGTTGAGGGTTTCTACGCGCCGGAAGCGGACTTGACCTGGGTGGCCGGGCTTCAGGGAGACCTGCGTTTTGCTCTGAGCAGCGAGCCCAACAATCCAGTACTAAACCTGGATTTGATCGCGCGCACTTCACTGCTCACGGGCAAGCTGCAGGATGTCACGATCAGCGTCAATGAACGCTTGCTCGGCGTCTTTGAACTCAAGGATGGGCGTCAGACGCTCAACATCAAATTATTGCCTGAAGATCTGGCCGGTTCCTCAATTAAGGTCCGGTTGACTGCGGCCCACGCCGAAGCTGTGTTCGACGAAGCGCATGACATTGTCGATGGTAGGCTGCTGGGAGTAGCGGTCTGCGCTATTGCAGTGCTAGAAGACGTACAGGATGGGGTGTCCCATATCGGGGACTCGACGAAAGCCGGCTCAAGAGAAGAATCCGGCAAGCTGGTTGAGGGCAAGCAATGATTCTCGTCACGGGTGGAAGCGGCGTCCTCGGGCGCGCGTTGCAGGAAGAGCTTGACCGGCGCGAAGAAGAATATGTCACCATTTCCAGCAGCGAGCTGGATCTTCGGGATGCCGACGCCACCACGGCAAGAGTGAAGGACATCAGTCCCCGCGTGATTTATCACGTCGCAGGTCGTGTTCATGGCTTGGGAGGGAACGGCAAGTATCCGGCGGAAATGTATACGGACAACGTTCGTATCAACACGAATATCGTTGACGCCGCTTCTGTGGCGAAGTGCCAGAAGATCGTCGCTATCAGCACCATCGCGACCTATTCTTCAGATGCGCCCCGTCCCGTGAAGGAGACGTCCATCTGGGACGGGCCGCCGCACGCCTCCGAGGCTGCTTATGCTCACGCCAAGCGCGGAATGCTAGCGCAACTGGAAGCCTACAGCGCCCAGCACGGCCTGCGCTTCGCCTACCCCATCATGACCAACATCTACGGTCCCCACGATCGGTTCGATCCCGTCTACGGCCACGTCATCCCCTCGTTGGTCGCCAAATTTCACAAGGCCAAGCAGACCGGCGAAGTGGTAGAGATCTGGGGGACCGGCAAGGCGGAACGTGATTTCATCTTCTCGCGCGATGCCGCCCGGGCGCTGGTGGCCATTGGCGAAAGCTTCGAGGGGCCGATCAATGTCGCGACCGGCACCACCGTCCGCATCCGGGAGGTCGTCGATATCCTCCAGGCGCATTCCGGCGTCAACAACGTGGAGTGGGACGCGAACAAGCCCGACGGCCAGCTGCTGCGCAACTACGACGTCTCGAGACTAGCGGGCATCGGGTTTACGCCGGAAGTCTCGCTGGAGCAGGGTCTCATGGAGACTTTCGACTGGTATGAATCAGCGTATCCGGACGTTCGTTCCTAGTATGAAAGCTAGAGGGGCGCTGACTTGCCAGCAGCGTCTCGCTGATTGAGATTCGAATGAACAACAGGCGTCATCTCACCCGCGCCCTGCTTCGGCGCCTGAGTCCGCCCAGCGTCAATCTGGGCGACGGCAGCGGCAACAAGAGGCCGGAAGAGCTCCGCCAACTGGCGGACAACGCCCGCACACGGCGCGATTTTGACGCGGACGCCTTCTATCGTCGTCGCCTTTGCGAGATCGAACCGGAACGGGCCGGCAACTGGATTCAACTGGGCCATGCCCTGAAGGAAGCCGGGTTCCACAAGCGCGCGCTCGATGCCTATCGCATGGCTGAAGAAATTCGTCCCGACGACGGGGATCTCCAGGTCCATCTGGGGCACCTCGCCAAGATCTTGGGCGATTTCGCTACCGCCAAAACGCATTTCGAAAAGGCGTTGCAACTCGGGGTCAAGGCGCCCGACGCTGTGACGTTCGAACTTGGCATCCTCAAGAAGATCGACAATTCTGTCGTGTATCAGAAGTATGGGGAACCTGAAGACGCATCGGCGCTTCGCTTTTTCCTGTCCGCTCCTGCGGGCCGCATCCAGGAATCGAGCAAGGCCAGCATGCAGGCGGGCCTGGGCCACGGCGACTACTCCTACGCATTCGCCATGCAGGCTTTCGCCGCCGGCCTTGAAGCCATCGGCGCAGATTTCATTGTCCTTCAGCATCCCGAGTATGTTTCGACCATTACGGACCGGTCAGACGCCGCCACCAACGTTCATCTGGGGTTTTATCCGCCAGAACGGCTTCGACTCCTGAAAGGCGCCTACAACATCAATTGCTTCGCGTGGGAGTTTGACCGGCTACGGTCGCCTGAAGAAGTCTTGTCCGCCCACGCCTTCGCCGATCAGGCGGTCATGCTCGACTTGGCGGACGAGATTTGGATGCCTTCGGAGCATGGAGCTGTGGCGACGCGGCCCTCACTGTCGCGCCCGGTTCATGTCGTGCCCGCGCCACTTATCGACAATGTGGCGGCGGGGCCTCGCGACCAAACTCCAACGTCGCGTCCGAAGGCGAAGGCTGTCCGTCAGCTTGCAGACGTGGCTTGGCAGCCTCTGGCGATCGCGCCCCGAATTCAGCCCGAGGTGAACGGCGCCACGAAGGCTCGGGAGGCCCGCCTCCAGACCATTCTCGACGTACATTTCGAGGCCTCGCCGGCCATTTTCGTCACGGTTTTCAACGCGCACGACTATCGCAAACAGATCGCTCCCATGATCCGGGGATTCGTCGAATTTCTCCGGACCAATCCCAACGCCCTGCTGCTTTGCAAGATGACCAGCGTGGATCGGGTTCATTCGATCAACGACATCCTTTCGCGCGAACAGTTTGCGGAAGTCGGACGCCTGCTGCCTCCAATAATCAATGAAAAGATCTGGATCACCAAACAGGTGCTAACCCGCGAGGAGATGACGGCCCTCTACGACGTCTCGGATCACTATCTCTGCACCTCGCACGCGGAAGGACAGAATCTGCCGTTGCTTGAGGCCATGGGACGTGGCGTCGTTCCCGTCTCGGTCGCCGGGACGGCCATGGATGACTACATTTCGGAAGACACGGCGGTCGTCGTCCAGACCGAGGTGCGTCCCTTCGGAAAACGCCTGACGGCGCGCTACGGGCTTTATGGCCTAAACACGCACTTCACTACGGCTGACTGGGTCGCTGACGCGCTCAGGGCTGCGGTGCAGTTACCTTCAGTAATCTATTCAGCGAAGTCCGCCGCCGGGCTTGACACCGTTCGGCGACGCTATGGCGTCGAGGCCTTCGCCGCGGCCATAAAAGGCTTGGAGCAACGCCTAGCCGTGCCGGGAGCTGACCAATGAAGCGCGCCTTCTTGGAGATCGGCGGTCTATTCGAGGATACCTGGACAGGTATTGGCAATGTAATCGCCGCGATCGCGTCGCGGGCCATGGCCGATCCAGAGATCGACTGGTCATTCTGCTACGAGAACCTTCTGCTTCCCCGCGAGCGTGTGAACGCGATGCTGGATCAGCGGTCCGGCCTGGGCGCACTGGGCCTGCTGAGCGCCCGGATATGGCAGTCTGCCGAATTGACGCGCGAGGATGTCGTCGATGCCGCGGGGATCTACCCCAACATCAAGCCGATGCGGCGCTTCTTCCCGCGGGAAGCCTCAGTCGTTTATGATCTCAGCCCGCTTCTGACGCCGGAATTCCACGTTGGAGCCAATATCGATCATTTCGCGACGAACTTCCGATCCGACATGGAGACGTCCGATCACGTCTTTTGCATCTCGGAAGCGACCCGACGAGACGTCAGCGCCTATTTCCAAGTGCCTGACAAGCAAATGTCCCTGATCGAGATGGGCGTGGCCTTTGACCCGGCTGATGTTTCGGCGGGACTCCTGGGGCTCTCGGGTCAGTTTGCGGAGCCTTATGTCGCGATCGTGGGGACGCTAGAGCCTCGCAAGAACGGCGGGCTCATGTTCGACTATCTGCTTCAAAACCCGTCTTTCGCGTCGCGATTCAGAATTGTGTTCATCGGCCGCGACGGCTGGCTGGACCAGAAGTCCCGCTTGCTCGCGCGCCTGGAGGAAAGCGGGATCGATCCATCGCGCGTGATGTTCACCGGCTACGTCAGCGAGGCCGAAAAGCTGGCCCTGATGATCAACAGCGCCTTCTGTGTCTACCCCTCGCGATTCGAAGGTTACGGGCTGCCGGTGCTGGAGGCCTCAGCCCTCGGGAAGGTCACGGTCTGCTCGAACAGTTCGAGCATGCCCGAAGTCGCGCCGGAATCCTGCGTCTTCTTCGATCCGCTAGACATCTTCGAGTTCGGACAGGCTCTTCGCGTCGCCGAGCTTCGCGCCGCACAGACACGATCGGCCGGACAATCACTTGAAGACATCATGACCCGGGCGCGTCGTCTGTCCTGGGACGGGGCCTATCAACCGATCCGCGAATGGGTGCTGTCGCAATGATGCAATCCGATCTAGTCGCCCACGCGCCTGTAACCCTCTTCAAAGTCCTATCGCGTTCGGACCGCCTTGTCGGATACGCGACGCCCAAGGCCGGTCTGCGCCCATCTGTTGTCAATCTCGTCGCTGCCGGAGAGGTCATCTGTTCCGCCAAGGCGTCCCGGTTCAATGACGCCGCCGCCGCCGCCGGCATCCGCTACGGCTGGTGCGGCTTTGAGCTGGCTGGCCTGCCGCGCGCCTTGGCGCTGTCGTCGGACTGCGTCGTGACCTGCGCGGCTTCAGGAGCCGTGCTCGAGCGAATCAACCTGACACCGGAGGTTTTAGCGTCCCGGCCGCAGGGGCGGCAGGCGCTGACCGCGACAGAGGTGTTCGACTTCGCTGGGAGCGAGCGATGTCAGAACATCCGTTGGATCATGCCTTTCGCCATCGATCATCGAAATCGACGGGGCATCCACTCGGTCATTGAGGCCACTTGGCAAATGCTTCTGGATCGATTGCCCGATGCGGAGGAAATCGAACTTTGGCACAGCATCGTGCAGACCGATGCGGGCCTGGGTGAGTTGCTGGAAACCCTGATCAAGGAGATCGCGGAAGCGGCTCCCGCAGCGGTCAGACTGCCTGGGCCTTTTCATCCATCGTTCCGCTACGATCGCACGCTGCTCAGCTAGCGGGCGTTCACGGGGTTGGTCGCGTTATCCAGTGCGATCATCGAAGATTATAGGTGTCTCGTGGATTTCTCGGAACTGATATCAGCGCTCTACCGGCATGTGCTGGGACGTGAGCCGGACGCGGACGGTCTGTCCGACAAATGCGCACGGCTTGCTAGCGGCCAAGCCACCGTCGATGCGATGGTGAAAGAGTTTATCGACTCCAACGAGTATCGCGTGGCGAGCGAAAAGCGCCTGATGTGGGGATATACCCAGTTCGGCGAGCTGAGCATGCTGCTTAACCGGATGTGCCTTCGGGCCTCCCCTAATCCCGTCGTGGTGGATGTCGGCGCCCGCGGCAGGGAGCGCTCCAACTCCTTCGATCTCATGCGCCGGTTTTCTTGGCGTGGAGTCCTGATCGAGGCTAATCCTGGCTTGATCCCCGAAATTCGCCGTGACTTCGAGGGACTGGACATCACCCTCGTTGAAGGCGCGGTGTCTGATTATGAGGGCGAGGCCGACTTCCATATCGGCATCAACGACGATGTCTCCTCGCTCAACTTCGAAAATGCTCATGCTTGGGGAGATACGACGGCGACGATACGCGTCGTCGTTCGCCGGCTGGCCTCGATCCTTGAGGAAAACAACGTGCCGTCCGACTTCGGCCTGTTGTCTATCGACCTGGAAGGCGAAGATGTCCGGGTTCTGAACGACCTGATTCGAAACTCGGAATTTCGCCCTAGATGGATCGTCATCGAGGCCTCCAACAACTTCCTGACACGCTCTCTGGATCAGATTGGTGTCGATCCCCTTGTCGCGGCGCAGTATGAGATCGTCGGACAGACGGTCGCAAACCTGATTCTGGAACAGCGCGCCTAAGCCGGACCGCTAAGACCGCCGCGAAAACACCAGAGGTATATCCGTGCCGACCATTTGCGTTGACGGTTTCAATATCGCTTTGACCAACGGCTCGGGGATCGCGACCTATGGGCGAAATCTCCTGTCCAATCTTCGCGAGATAGGCCTGGGGACCCAAGTTTTATATGGTCCACCCCGCAAAAGGGGCAAGAACGACGTTCTGAACGAAACGGCCCTTGTCGAAGCTGGCGGTCCGCCGACCAAATTCAGGAAGAGCGAGCGTTTCAAGCGCACTTTCATGAGCCGTTTCGGGGTGGAGGCATGGCCTATCCTGCCCAGCGGCGAAGTCATCTGGCCG
The DNA here is from genome assembly GCF_059415785.1 of Brevundimonas sp. GW821-FHT10A07. Taxonomy (NCBI): domain Bacteria; kingdom Pseudomonadati; phylum Pseudomonadota; class Alphaproteobacteria; order Caulobacterales; family Caulobacteraceae; genus Brevundimonas; species Brevundimonas sp. GW821-FHT10A07. The sequence continues at coordinate 180,109 of NZ_JBWKNX010000002.1, read as the reverse complement.
ACAAGGGCTGGCGGTCGTCCCGACGCGGATGCTTACTGGGCCGCGCAGGATCTGTTCACCCTCGCTAATCGGGCCTTTCAGGCGTACGGCAAGGCGACGCCGGTGACGTTCGAGCGTAACGAGCGCCTGCCTCTCCCGGACGTAATGCATTGGACGGCGACCGTGCCGCTCCATGCCAAATCGGTCCCCAACATCTACACCATTCACGATCTGATCCCGCTGCGCCTTCCGCATTCCACGGAAGACGACAAGGCGCGATATCTTCAGCAATGCCAGTTCATCGCTGACCGGGCTGACCATATCGCCGTGGTCTCCGAGACTACGCGTCAGGATGTGATCCGACTTCTGGGGGTTCCAGAGGACCGAATTACGACGACCTATCAGGCCGTCAACATTCCGCCTGCTCTTACGGGACGGCCTCAGAGAGATGTGGCGTTGGAACTCGAGGGTATATTCTCGTTGGGCTGGAAGGAGTATTTCCTCTACTTCGGCGCTATCGAACCCAAGAAGAACCTGGGCCGTATCGTCGAAGCCTATCTCGCATCCGGTCTTACGACGCCTCTAGTCATCGTGGGCGGGCGCGCGTGGCTGGATGGCCCGGAAGTTGCGTTGCTAGATCAGGTGAAGGCCGATGGAGGCCCGGCGGCGGACCGGATCCGGCGCTATCAGTACATGTCGTTCTCAATGTTGGTCTCGCTGATCCGCGGCGCGCGCGCGACCCTGTTCCCCTCGCTCTATGAAGGGTTCGGTCTTCCGGTTCTGGAATCCATGGCGCTTGGAACGGCGGTTCTGACCTCGACGGCCGGCGCCCTGCCCGAAGTCGCCGGAGACGCCGCCGTCAGTGTCGATCCCTATGATGTGCCGGCCATGACGCGGGCTCTCCAGGCGCTGGATGCGGATGAAGGACTTCGGAATGAGCTGGTCGTCAAAGGGCTCGTGCAGGCTAGGAAGTTCACCCCGGAAAACTATCAGCAACGCCTGATCGAGCTTTATCGTCATGTCGGCGTCCAGGCAGGAGCGTCCGTTTAGACTCAGGGCCTGTTGATGTGAGGCGCTAAACCTAATTCAGGCCCCTGTATGGTTTGGGTTGTGAGCGACCTGTATTGCTGACGGACGAACTGATGGCACGGCTTCAGCCAAGCGGAAGACTAAGGAATTAGGCGGCCGAACATACTCATAGGTTCAGCAGCGCCGGATCCCCGCCCTGCGCGGCGATGTTCACGCTGATCGCCTTCTCGGCCGCGTAGCGGATCAGGCTGTTGGGGCCGCCCGCCTTGGGACCGGTGCCTGACAGGCCTTCTCCGCCAAAGGGTTGGACGCCGACCACCGCGCCGGTGATCGAGCGGTTGACGTAGACGTTGCCGGCGGGGACCAGGTCGACGACTTCGGCGGCGAAGGCTTCGATGCGGCTGTGGACGCCCAGGGTCAGGCCGTAGCCGCGCGCGGCGAGCTTGCCGGCGACTGCCTTCAAGTCGGATGGGGCGTAGCGGTAGATGTGCAGGATGGGGCCGAAGACCTCACGCTCCAGGAAGTCGGGCGTCGGGATTTCGGCGATGGTGGGGGCGAACAGGTCGCCCTTGTCGGCGCCCATCGGCAGGGCGGCGCGGGCGATGATTTTCGCTTCCTTCGACAGGCGCTCGACGTGGGCTTCGAGGGCGCGACGGGATTCGGGATCGATGACGGGGCCGATGTCGGTCTTGGGATCGGCGGGATCGGCGACGGTCTGCACAGCCAGAGCGCCCTTCAGGCCCTCGATCAGGGCGTCGGCCGAATTCTTGGGCACATAGAGGACGCGTAGGGCGGAGCAGCGCTGGCCGGCCGAGCCGAAGGCCGACTGGATTACGTCGTCGATGACCTGCTCCTTCAGCGCCGTCGTGTCGATGAACATGCCATTCAGGCCGCCGGTCTCGGCGATGAAGGGGATAATGGCGCCAGCGCGGGCGGCGATGGCGCGGTTGATGGCGGCGGCCGTGTCGGTGCCACCGGTGAAGGCGACGCCGTCGATGCCCGGATGGGTGACCAGCGCCGCGCCGACCGTCTCGCCACGACCGGGGACCAGGGCCAGCAAGTCGGGGTTCAGGCCGGCCTTGTGATAGAGGCGCACGGCCTCGGCCGCGATCAGCGGCGTCTGTTCGGCGGGCTTGGCCAGGACTGCGTTGCCGGCGGCGAGGGCGGCGGCGATCTGGCCGGTGAAGATGGCCAGAGGGAAGTTCCACGGCGAGATGCAGGCGAAGACGCCCCGTCCGTGCAGGAACAGCTGGTTGGTCTCGCCGGTCGGGCCCTTCAGCGTCTCGGGGGCGGTGAAGTCGCGCTCGGCCAGCAGGGCGTAATAGCGGCAGAAGTCGGCAGCCTCGCGCACCTCCGCGACGCCGTCGTTCAGAGTCTTGCCCGCCTCGCGGCTGAGCAGGGCGACCAGCCGATCCAGATCGGCCTCCAGCGCGTCTGCCATGGTGCGCAGCACGATGGCGCGCTTGGCGCCGCCCTGGCGGTCCCATTTGACCTGAGCCTCGGCGGCGGCCCGGACGGCGGCGTCGATGTCAGCCGCCTCCGCTTCCGAGACGTGGCCCAGCACCTGTGATCGATCGAAGGGATTGGTCACGTTCTGAGCACCGACGCCGGCCCGCAGCTTGCCGCCGATGATCGGGCCGCTGGTCAACTTCTCGCGGTCGACCAGTTCCAGCGCCTTGGCATGGGCTTCGCGGTCGGCGGCCTGAGAGTAATCGCGGCCGAGGGAGTTCTGACGATCGCCGTACATGTCTTTCGGAACCGGAATCTTGGGGTGACGGTCGGGCGCCTGCTCGACCAGGGAAATGGGATCGGCCGCGACGGCCGAGGCGGGCACGCGCTCGTCCAGAAGGGCGTGGACGAAGGAGGAGTTGGCGCCGTTTTCCAACAGACGCCGCACCAGATAGGGCAGCAACTCTTCGTGCCCGCCGACGGGGGCATAGGCGCGCACGATGACCACTTCGTCAGCCCAGGCCTCGTGCGCGGCGTCGTATAGCGCCTCGCCCATGCCGTGCAGGCGCTGGTGCTCGACCGTAACGCCGTGATCACGCGCCATACGCCGCACGGCCGCCAGGGTGTGGGCGTTGTGGCTGGCGAACTGGGAATAGATGGCCGGCGCGGCCTCGATCATGGCCTTGGCGCAGACGAGGTAGTTCAGATCGGTCGCCGCCTTGGTCGTATAGACGGGATAGTCAGTGCGGCCGAACACCTGGGCGCGCTTGATCTCGGTGTCCCAATAGGCGCCCTTGACCAGGCGCACCATCAGACGACGGCCAGAGCGGCGGGCGAGGTCGGCGACCCGCTCGATCGTTTCCAGGCCACGCTTTTGATAGGCCTGAACCGCCAGACCAAGGCCGGTCCAGCCGCCCAGCGACGGCTCGTGCGCCAGCCGGTCCAGCAGTTTCAGCGACAGAGCCAGACGGTCCGCCTCCTCGGCGTCCATCGTATAGTTGATGTCGTATTCGGCCGCGATCTGAGCCAAGCGCAGGATGCGGGGATAAAGGGTCGCCCAGACATCATCCTCATGCGTCGCCTCATAGCGGGGCGACAGGGCCGACAGTTTCACCGAGACGCCGTGGCCGTGTTCCGGCCCCTGGCCCTTGGATGTCTTGCCCACCGCTTCAATGGCGTCGGCGTAAATCTTCTCATAGCGGTCGGCGTCGGCCATGGTCCGGGCGCCCTCGCCCAGCATGTCGAAGCTGCACAGCCAGCCTTCCTTGTTCGACCGTTTGAGCGCGCTCTGGATGGTGCGGCCGACGACGAACTGCTCGCCCATGATCTTGACGGCGGTGGCCACGGCCTGACGGATGACCGGCTCGCCCAGACGACCAGCGATCCGCTTGAGGAAGCCGGGCAGATCGGTGCGCGCCTCGTCGTCCACATCGACCAGCTTGCCGGTCAGCATCAGACCCCAGGTCGAGGCGTTGACGAACAGACTGTCGGACTGACCCAGGTGGGCGGCCCAGTCTGCCGAGCCGATCTTCTCGGCGATCAGACGATCGCGCGTGTCCTCGTCCGGCACACGCAGCAGGGCCTCGGCCAGACACATCAGGGCCAGGCCCTCGCGGGTGCCCAGCGAGAACTGCTGCAGGAAACTTTCGACGACCCCCTGTTTTTTCTGACTGCGTCGGGCGTGTTCGACCAGAGCCGTCGCCTCGGCGACCACATCGGCCCGTTCGATCGCATTCAGAGGCATGCGCGTCAGATTGGCGGCGACGGCGTCGCGTTCATCGCGGAACTTGTGCGCGTCCAGACCGTCCCAGGCGGCCAGGCTCGAAGGCAGGAAGGTGGGCTTGGTCATCGGCGACAAATCCTGTGGATTTCAGCCGTATATGCCGGAGTTCATTGAAGGTGCTTCGTATGATATAATCCCAAGCCGAAGATTGTTCGGCTTACGTCTCGGATTTCCGATGATCGATATCGACGCCGTCGACCGCCGCATTCTTAGGGTGCTCCAGACTGACGCCCGCATCTCAAACGCCGAACTGGCGCGGCGTTGCAACCTGTCGCCCGCCGCCTGTTTCGAACGGGTCAAACGGCTGCGCGAAAAGAAGATCATTACCGGCTACGCCGCCATGATCGACCCGGCCCAGGTCGGTCGCGATCTGCTGATCTTCGTCGAGGTCCTGCTGGACCGCACCACCGGCGACGTCTTCGAAGCCTTCGCCGCCGCCGTTCGCAGTCAGCCGGAGGTGCTGGAATGCCACATGGTCGCCGGCGGCTTCGACTATCTGATCAAGGCCCGCGTCGGCGACATGGACGCCTATCGCGCCTTCTTGGGCGACGTTCTGGTGCGGATGCCGGGCGTGCGGGAAACGCGGACTTATGCGGTGCTGGAAGAGGTCAAATCGACGACAGTTCTGCCGCTGTGACTGGAAGCGTCAACCCAAGTGACGGGTCGCACAACTCTGGCGCATTCAACAGGTGACGCGACAGCAAAGCTCGCGTAGTAGGCGGTTCGGTCAAGAAATGGCAGCTTTAAGAATATGGCAACGCTTTACCCGGTCATCATGTGCGGCGGTTCAGGTACACGGTTGTGGCCTGCGTCACGGCCTTCCCTGCCGAAGCAATTCATCCCGCTGGCGGGAAACCGGTCACTGTTTCAAGAGACGGCCGAACGCGTGATGTCTTTGGCGGCGGGCGCTGACCTCATCGTCGTCGCTGGGCTATCGCATCGCGATGCCATTCAGTCCCAACTTGACGAGATCGGGATATCGGCAATCGTAATCTTGGAACCTGAAGGTCGGGATTCTGCAGCCGCTATGGCCGCTGCCGCCCTGTGGACGGCCCGCAGAGATCCTGACGCGATCAACCTGTTCGTCGCTTCTGATCACCATATCCCCCACGGAGAAGATTTTAGGGACGCGGTTCGCGAAGCCGTCGTCGGCGCTGAGAACGGACGTATCGTCACTTTGGGCGTCGTGCCGACCGAACCGTCGTCGGCCTACGGATATATTGCGCCAGAAGGCCCTGGCTTGTCGGCAGTCGCCGCTTTTGTTGAAAAGCCCGATGCTACGACGGCGCAGCGCTATATCTCCGAGGGGTACCTCTGGAACAGCGGCAACTTTATTGTCCAGTCCAAGGTCCTCGTTCAAGAAATAACAGAGCGCGCCGCCGCCGTCGCGGAAGCCGTAGAGGGCGCGTTGGCAAGCGCCGTGCAGGATGACGCATGCCTCCTGCTGGGCTCGGAGTTCAAACTGGCTCCGAAAATCTCGATAGATTATGCGGTGATGGAAAAAACCAGTCTCGCTGCGGTGCTGCCGGTACGTTTCGCTTGGACTGACCTCGGCGCTTGGGATTCCGTGCACGCCTCAGGCGAGGGCAATGTCGGCCTGCATGTCTTGGAGGACTCAGAGGGCTGTCTGATCAGAGCGTGCGATGGCGTAATGGTCGCCGCAATTGGCTTGCGGGACGTCGGAATTGTCGTAGAGCGCGATGCGGTCCTGGTGACCGATCTGAGAAAAAGCCAAGATGTGAAGAAGGTTGTTGATCGCCTTCGAAACCTCTCTCCTCAACATTTGGACTTCCCGCCCCTTCCGGAGCCGGAAGGGTTGAAGGACGGTGCGGTCAGGTTGACGAACTGGTTGCGGCAGGCCGCGCTGCCGGTTTGGTCCGGTTTGGGCCAGGACGCTACGGGGGCTTTTGAAGAAGTTCTGGCGCTCGACGGCCGCCACGTCTCGGCGCCGCGCCGCGCCCGTGTACAGGCGAGGCAGTTGCAGGTCTATGCGGAAGCAGGATTGCAGGGCTGGCAGGGCCCGTGGAAGCCGGTGATTTCAAAGGGTCTTGAGCGGCTTAGGTCACTCTACCTGCGCCCTGACGGGCTGATGCGGACGCTTCTTGCAGCCGACGGCTCGCCGATGGACGAGACCGCGATGGTTTATGATCAAGCGTTCCTGATCTTCGCTCTCGCACGCGCGTCGGTCGCAACCGGCGACCCTGCGCTGGAAGTCGATGCGGCTGCCGTCAGAGAGGAAATACTTAAGCGGGCAGATGCTGTCGGCGGCGTAATGGAAAGCGGGGCCCACCCGTATCAATCAAACGCGCACATGCATCTGTTGGAGTCCGCGCTCGCCTGGGAAGAAGCAAACGGCGACGCGGCATGGGGGCGTCTCGCTGACCGCATCGTAGACCTCGCTCGAACCCGATTCATTGATCCCGAGTCCGGATATCTGCTGGAATTCTTCCAGAAGGACTGGTCTCCGGCTGCAGGAGAAGACGGGCGCTTGGTCGAGCCGGGACATCAGTTTGAGTGGGCTTGGCTATTTGCACGGCATGGCCGCAACAGGCGCGATGAATCCGTCATTGCGGACGCCTGGAGACTTTATGAAGCGGGTCTGAAGGGTATCGACAGGAAGCGCAATATCGCCATAGACGCCATGAACACCGACGGAAGCGTAAGGAGCGGCAGATCCAGGCTCTGGCCCCAAACCGAATGGCTCAAGGCCTCTCTTATACTGGCGTCGTTAAGTGACGACGGCAGACGCGTTCAATGTTTGGAACAGGCCGCCAATGCGCAGCGTGCGCTTTGGAAATATCTCACGCCGCAAGGACTTTGGCACGACAAGCTCCTTGCCACTGGCGAGTTCATCGACGAGCCGGCTCCTGCCAGTTCCTTCTATCACATCATGGCCGCTTACGTTCAGGCGAAAGAAACCCTGACCGTAATGGAGCCTGATATAGCTCCGCCCTTGCGGCTGCTATAGGAGCCTTAGACATCGGAGACTGTCTCGCCTTCGTCATTCGAACCGTCTAGAAGTTCCACCCTTACTCAACGGCTCAGGGTCCGCCCGCCTCAATGCGCATCGTTCTGGCCACCGACGCCTGGGAACCTCAGGTCAATGGCGTCGTCCGCACCCTGACGCGCACCGTCGCGGAATGCCGCGGCATGGGCCATGAGGTCGAAGTCATCGAACCCAGCCTGTTCAAGACCATCCCCTGCCCCACCTATCCGGAAATCCGGCTGGCGCTCGGAGCCGAGGAAGAAATCCGCGAGATGCTGCGGGCCTTTGAACCCGAGGCCGTCCATATCGCAACCGAGGGACCAATCGGCATTGCCACGCGCCGCATCTGCGTCGAGTGGAAGCTGCCGTTTACGACAAGCTACCACACAAAATTCCCCGAATACGTCTCGGCTCGTTTCCCGATCCCGGTCCAGGTCGGCTACGCCTATATGAAATGGTTCCACAAGCCGTCCGGTCGGCTGATGGTGGCGACGCCGACCCTGCGCGACGAGCTGGTCGAGCATGGCTTCAAGAATGTCTCGCCATGGTCGCGGGGCGTGGACACGGATGTGTTCAATCCCGACCTGGAGCGCATCTACCACGAACTCGGCGGCAAGAACTGGCCGCGGCCCTTCTTCCTGAACGTCGGTCGCGTGGCGGTTGAGAAGAACATCGAATCCTTCCTTCAGCTCGACCTGCCCGGCACCAAGATTGTGGTCGGCGACGGCCCCGCCCGCGCGGAGCTGCAGGAGAAATATCCAGAGGCGAAGTTTCTGGGCGCCCGGTTCGGCGACGATCTGGCCCGCTGCTTCCGCGACGCCGACGTCTTCGTCTTCCCCAGCTGGACCGACACCTTCGGCCTGGTGATCCTGGAAGCCATGGCTGCCGGCACGCCGGTCGCCGCCTATCCGGCTCACGGCCCGATCGACATCATTCCCGGCTCGAACGCCGGGGCGATCAACAGGGATCTCAGGACCGCCTGCCTGGAGTGTCTCGACCTCGACCGCAAAGCCGTCCGAGCCTATGCGGAGAAGTTCAGCTGGCGTGCCTCAGCCGAGCAGTTCGTCGAAAACCTGCAACCCTATCCCGAACCCGAACGCGGGCGCTTCTGGCGCCGCCTGCGCCGCATCGCCCGCATCCGCAATCGCGCCGCAGCCTGATCGGCCGGCAATCCAACCGAGACAACCAAGGACTACAACCATGCTCAAGCCCCGTCAGGACCTGAAGCCGAACACGGCCGCTTATGAAACCCAGGCCTTGGTCAAGCCGACCGGGTTCCGCGAATATGACGCGCGCTGGATCCTGGAAAAGGAGATCAACCTTCTCGGCGTTCAAGCGCTGGGCCTTGGCCTGGCCACCTATGTCCATGAAATCGGCATCGCGCCCAAGATCGTCACCGGCCATGACTTTCGTGGCTACAGCCTCAGCGTCAAACAGGCCCTGATACTCGGGCTGCTGGAAGGCGGGATGGAGGTTCTGGATGTCGGCCTGGCCTTGTCGCCCATGGCCTATTTCGGCCAGTTCGAACTGGATGCGCCGTGCGTCGCCATGGTCACCGCCAGCCACAACGAGAATGGCTGGACCGGGGTGAAAATGGGGGCGAACAAGCCCCTGACCTTCGGCCCCGACGAGATGGGCCGCCTGAAAGAAATCGTGCTGAACGGCGAGGGCGTGGCCCGCCCCGGCGGCAAGCTGGTGCGCGTCGATGACTTCCGCGAAACCTATGTCGCCGACGTGGCCTCCAAGGTGCAGATCAAGCGACCGCTGAAGGTCGTCTGCGCCTGCGGCAACGGCACAGCCGGCGCTTTCGCGCCCGACGCCCTGCGCCGGATGGGCGTCGAGGTGATCGAGATGGACACCGAACTCGACTATACCTTCCCGAAATATAATCCGAACCCGGAAGATCACGCCATGCTGGTGCAGATGGCCCAGCGGGTCCGTGAGACGGGCGCCGATCTGGCCCTGGGCTTCGACGGCGACGGAGACCGCTGCGGCGTGGTGGACGACACGGGCGAAGAGATCTTCGCCGATAAGATCGGCCTGATGCTGGCTCGCGACCTATCCAAGGTCTATCCGGACAGCACCTTCGTGGTCGATGTGAAATCGACCGGCCTGTACAAGACCGACGAGATCCTCAAGGCCAATGGCGCCGAGGTGGTCTACTGGAAGACCGGCCACTCCTACATCAAGCGCAAGACCGCTGAACTGGGCGCCCTGGCCGGGTTCGAGAAGTCAGGCCACTTCTTCATGGCCGGAGACCTGGGCCATGGCTACGACGACGGCCTGGTGGCCGCCGGCGCGGTCCTGGCCATGCTGGACCGCAATCCGGGCAAGAAACTGAGCGAGCTGAAGGCCGCCCTGCCGGACGCCTGGACCAGCCTGACCATGTCGCCCCACTGCGACGACGAGCTGAAGTACGGGGTGCTGGAGCGGATCGTGAAGGAATACTCGGATCTGGCCGCGGCGGGCGGCAAGATCCTGGGTCGCAAGATCCTCGAGGCCATCACCGTCAACGGCGTGCGTGTGCACCTGGAGGACGGCTCCTGGGTCCTGGTCCGCGCCTCGTCGAACAAGCCCGAACTGGTCGTGGTGGTCGAGAGCATGCGATCCGAGGACGACATGCGCGACCTGTTCCGCAGGGAGATCAAGCCCCGCCTCGCCGCCTATCCCGAAATCGGCGCCTTCAACCAGGAAATCTAGGGCTGAACCAATCGGCCTGACGACCGCTTCCTGCAGACCTGCTGCTGGAGGCCAGATTGCCGCATTTCTATTTCCACACCGAAAACGGCGATTGTATTCGCGATGACCAGGGCGAGGATCTGCCCGATGTCGAAGCCGCCCGCGAAGAGGCGGTCACCGTCCTTGGGGAGATTCTGCGCTATCGCGGCGCGGCTTTTTGGGAAACGGCGTCGTTTAGCGTGATCGTGACCGATGCCGACGGCCGCACGGTAGTCAGCGTCACCGCCCGGGCCTCGGACGCGGCGCCGGAAGGTTGGACCTTGCAGGAGACCGGCGAATGACCACCGTCTCGCCCCCCTCCAGGATCACCACCCTGGTCGAGAAACTCTCGCTGCGCGATCAGGTCGCGCCGGATGAGATCGAGGCCTTGAAGGATGTGCTCGATCCGCCGCGCGAGATTCGCAGCGGCGCGGACATCGTCAAGGAACATTCCCATCCCCTGCACAGCACGCTTCTGATCTCCGGCTTCTCGGCCCGCTACAGCAGTCTGGCGGACGGCGCGCGCCAGATCACGGAGCTCAATGTGCCGGGCGATTTCATCGACCTGCACAGTCTGCTGATGAAACAGATGGATCATGGGGTCGTGGCCCTGACCGACTGTGTCGTCGCCTCCGCCCCCCACGCCAAGCTGATCCGCCTGACCGAGCGCCATCCGCACCTGACGCGGCTTCTATGGCTGGACACCATCATCGACGCCGCCATCCATCGCCAGTGGCTGGTGGCCATGGGGCGTCGCAGCGGCCTGGGCCATCTGGCCCATCTGGTGTGCGAACTCTATCTGCGTCTTCAGGCGGTCGGCCAAACAACGGGAAAGACCAGTGGAAAGGTCGACGGAATGCGTTTCGACCTGCCCCTCACCCAGGCGACCCTGGGCGACGCCCTGGGCCTGTCAACCGTTCACGTCAGCCGTCTCGTCACCGAGCTGCGCGGCGAGGGGGTGATCAACTGGAGCGGCGGACAGGTGGAAATCCTGGACTGGCGCCGGCTGGCCGAGATCGCGGAATTCGACGCCACCTATCTGCGCCTTCAGAACGAGCCGGTGTGACGGCTTAACCCATGTTATCGCGCGCGGCTCCGCTTCGCGATTGATCGGCCCATGCTCCGACCGAATCTCGCGCGCGCACTCCTCTCCCAACTGGCGATCCAAGGGATGGAACCGGGCGAAGACCCCGTCTTTCCCGGCGCCCGCAGCCAGTCACTGCAGGCGGGTCGATCGCTTGTGACCCTGGTTCTGGAAGGCGTGGCGGCGCGGCAGGGAGCGAAGGATCCGGTCTGCCTCGGCCTCGTCGGTCCCGGCGACCTGCTGAACTTCGACGCGGCGCTGGGAACGGGACCGGACGAGAGCGCTCTGTGGCTGACGCGCGGTCGCCAGGTCGTGATTTCAGCCGACAGCCTCATCGAGGCGATCGATCGCGACACCCTGATCGAGACCGCCCTGGCGGATATGCGCCGTCGGATGGAGACAGCCCGGGCCGAGGTGACGCGTCACGCGCATGGCCGGGTGACGGAACGCCTGGCCGGCCTCCTGCTCGACATCCACGCTCTCGTCGGCGCGACCGAGGTCACATTGCGCCAGAGCGACCTCGCCGATCTTCTGGCCGTACGCCGGGCCGGAATTTCCACCGCGGCAGGCGAGCTTCGGGCGACCGGGGCGATCCGGGTGCGACGGGCGGCCATACTGCTGTCCGACATGGCCGCCCTGCAAAGGGCGGCGGCGGGCTCGGTCGGCGAACAGGCCCCTCACTCCACCGTGACGGATTTGGCCAGGTTGCGGGGCTGATCGACGTCGGTGCCTTTCTGGACGGCGGTGTAATAGGCCAACAGCTGGACCGGCACGGCGTAGACCAGGGGCGCGATCAGGGGGTGGCAGTCCGGGGCGTGGATGCGGCGGATGCCGGCGCCGTGCAGATCCGGAGCCCTTTCCGGCGTGATCATGATGACCGGGCCGCCGCGGGCGGCGACCTCCTGCAGGTTCGAGGTGGTCTTTTCGAACACATCGTCCAGCGGAGCCAGGGCGATGGTCGGGGTCTCCTCGTCGATCAGGGCGATGGGACCGTGCTTCAGCTCGCCGGCGGCGTAACCTTCGGCGTGGATGTAGCTGATCTCCTTCAGCTTCAGCGCCCCTTCCATGGCGAGGGGGAACATGGCCCCCCGGCCCAGGAACAGGACGTCGTCGGCCTTGGCCAGGTCCTGGACCACGGCGCGGATGCTGTCGCCCATGCGCAGGGCGTCGGCGATCAGGCGCGGGCTTTCGAACAGGGCCTTGACCAGTTCGCCCTCGGTCGCGGCGTCGATCCGGCCGCGCGCCACCCCGGCCGCCACGGCCAGGGCCAGCAGGGCCGCCACCTGGGCGGTGAAGGCCTTGGTCGAGGCGACGCCGATCTCGGGCCCGGCGTGGGTCGGCCACAGCACCTCGGCCTCGCGCGCCATGGACGAGGAATGGACATTGACCACCGCCGCCGTCCTGAGCCCCTGGGCCTTGCACCAGGTCAGGCTGGCCAGGGTGTCGGCCGTCTCGCCCGACTGGCTGACGGCGACCGCCAGGGTCCTTGGCGACACCGCCGGCGAGCGATAGCGGAACTCGGACGCGATCTCGACGTCGCAGGGCAGGCCCGCCAGCTTCTCGAAGGCGTAGCGGGCGATCTGGCCGGCGTAGAAGGCCGTGCCGCAGGCCACGATCTGGATCCGGTCGAGGGCGGCGAAGTCCACGGCCTGAGGCTTGGCCGCGCCCGTCACCAGGTCGAGATATTCCGACAGGGTGTGCTGGACGCTGTCGGGCTGTTCATGGATCTCCTTTTCCATGAAGTGGCGATATTCGCCCTTCTCGACCATCGCCGAAGAGGCCGAGACCTGGACCACCGCCCGTTCGACCGGAGAGCCGGTCACATCGAACATCTGGGCGCCGCTGCGGGTCACGGCGACATAGTCGCCCTCTTCCAGATAACTGATCTTCTGGGTGAAGGGGCCGACGGCCAGGGCGTCCGAGCCCAGATACATCTCGTCCTCGCCCCAACCGACGACCAGGGGGCTGCCACGACGGGCGCCCAGGATCAGATCGTCCTGGCCGTCGATCAGCACGGCCAGGGCATAGGCGCCGGTCAGCCGGTCCAGCGTGACCTTGAAGGCCTCCAGCGGCGCCCGGCCCGTGTTCAGCTCGGCGTCCAGCAGATGGGCGATGACCTCGGTGTCGGTCTGGCTTTCAAAGACATGGCCCTCGGCGGCCAGCTCGGCCTTCAGCTCGGCGAAATTCTCGATGATGCCGTTGTGGACCAGGGTGACGCGCCCGGCCTTGTGCGGGTGGGCGTTGGCCGTTGTCGGGGCGCCGTGAGTGGCCCAGCGGGTGTGGCCGATGCCGACCGAGGCTGTCAGAGGCTGTTCGGCCAGGACGGCTTCCAGATTGCGGATCTTGCCCTGGGCGCGGCGGCGTTCGACCGCGCCGTCCACCATGGCGGCGACCCCGGCCGAGTCATAACCGCGGTATTCCAGCCGTTTCAGACTGTCGATCAGCCGGGGAACGACAGGTCCATTGCCGGTGACGCCGATGATGCCGCACATGCGCAGGGACTCCGAGGAAGAGGGAAACAGAAGGGCGCCGCTTTGCACAGACGGCGATCCGGGGCTAAGCCACGCACCAGCCCCCACCGGCCGTCTATGCAATCTTAGGACGGACCGCACCTAAAAAGGGGTTTCGGAAGGTTTCCTGTTCGGAAACCGCCAGACGAAGGACCAGCCCGTGGGCGACAGGAAATATTTCGGCACCGACGGCATTCGCGGGCGCGCCAACACCTATCCGATGACGGCCGAGGTCGCGCTGCGCGTCGGCCTGGCGGCGGGCAAACTGTTCCGCACCGGGGATGACCGCCGGCATCTGGTGGTGATCGGCAAGGACACCCGGCTGTCGGGCTATACGATCGAACCGGCCCTGGTCGCCGGTTTCGCCTCGGTGGGGATGGACGTGCGCACCTTCGGTCCCGTGCCGACGCCGGGGGTGGCCATGCTGACCCGGTCGATGCGCGCCGACCTGGGGGTGATGATCTCGGCCTCGCACAACGACTACGCCGACAATGGGATCAAGCTGTTCGGCCCGGACGGCTACAAGCTGTCGGACGAGATCGAGCTGAAGATCGAGGCCCTGATGGACGATGGCTTGGACCAGGGGCTGGCGCCGTCGAACAGGCTGGGCCGGGTCAAGCGGATCGACGACGCCCAGGCCCGCTATATCGAGATCGCCAAACAGGCGTTCCCCAAGCGGCTGAGCCTGCAAGGCCTGAGGATCGCCGTCGATTGCGCCAACGGCGCCGGCTACAAGGTCGCGCCCACCACCCTGTTCGAACTGGGCGCTGAGGTCTTCCCGGTCGGGGTGACCCCGAACGGGACCAATATCAACGCCGAATGCGGCTCGACCCATCCGGCGACCCTGGTCGAGGCGGTCAAACGCTATCGCGCCGACATCGGCATCGCCCTGGACGGGGACGCCGACCGGCTGATCATCTGCGACGAAAAGGGTCAGGTGGTGGACGGGGACCAGATCATGGCCCTCGTCGGGCTGGACTGGGCCAGACGCGGCCTGCTGACCGGCGGCGGCGTGGTGGCCACCGTCATGTCCAACCTGGGGCTGGAGCGCCGGCTGAAGGCCGAGGGCCTGACGCTGGAGCGGACCAAGGTCGGCGACCGCTATGTGATGGAGCGGATGCGCGAAGGCGGCTTCAACATCGGCGGCGAACAGTCGGGCCATATCATCCTGCACGACCACGCCACCACCGGCGACGGCCTGATGGCGGCGCTGCAGGTGCTGGCCGTTCTGGTGGACTCCGGCAAGCCGATGAGCGAACTGGCCCGCCAGTTCGACCCGGTGCCGCAGCGGCTGGAGAATGTCCGTTACACCGCCGGCAAGCCGCTGGAGAGCGACACGGTCAAGACCGCCATCGCCGAGGCCGAGGCGACCCTGAACGGCCAGGGGCGTCTGCTGGTCCGCCCCTCGGGCACGGAAAAGCTGATCCGCGTCATGGCGGAAGGCGACGACGCCGCCCTGGTCAAACAGGTGGTGGGCGAGGTCGCGGCGGCGGTGAAGGCGGCGGGGTGACAGCCTCCCTCTCCCGGCGGGAGAGGGCTTGAGCGCACGGCGGCGAAGCCGTCGTTCTGGCGCGAAAGGGTGAGGGCTACGGTGGTGCGAACTGGCCCACCGGCGGAACCCTCATCCGGCCCTTCGGGCCACCTTCTCCCTATGGGAGAAGGAAGCGGCCTACCTGTCCGCAATTTCACTTGCGGGGCGAAGCGAGCAGCGCTCCATTGCGGCCGACATCTTCGCAGGGGCCTTCCATGATCGACCGTCGCCGCCTTCTTCTGTCCGCCGCAGCCGGGGCGGGCCTGGCCGCAGCAGGGGGGCAGGTCTTTGCCGGAACCCCCCCGGCCGGCGACGCCGCCGCAGCCAAGGCCGCCCTGGCCGGCTTCATGGACCAGGCCTTCGAACAGACGCTGGACCTGAGCCCCGAGGCCGTCACCGCCTTCGGCCTGGACAAGGGCCCGCGCGCCGCCGCCAAGTCCCAGCTGACCGCGCCGACCCTGGAGAACGAGGAGAAGTTCCGCGCCTTCACCAAGGCCCAGCGCGCCGCGTTGAGCGCCATGGACCGCACGTCCATGGACGCCCAGGACGGCATCTATTACGACACTATCGCCGACAATCTGGACGGGGTGATCGCCACCTTCGCCATCCCCTATGGCCAGGGCGGCTGGCCCAATCCCTATCGGGTCAGCCAGCAGGGCGGCGCCTATCAGTCGACGCCGGACTTCCTGGCCAACCAGCACACGATCGAGACCGCCGCCGACGCCGACGCCTATGTGGCCCGCGTCAACGCCTTCGCCGACGTGCTGAGCGCCGAGACGGACCGTTTGCGTGAGGAGTACGCCCTGGGCGTCATTTCGCCGGACTTTATCCTGGCCAAGGCCATCGCCCAGCAGGACGGCATATTGGCCACGAACGCCGCCGCCTCGCCCCTGGTCGCCTCGGTGGCGGATCGGGCGCGCGCCAAGGGACTGACCGGCGACTGGGGCGCCCAGGTCGAGACCCTGCTGGCGCAGCGGGTCTATCCGGCCCTGTCGGCCCAGAACGCCCTGCTGAAGGCCGCCCTGCCCCGCGCCGGCCACGAGGCCTCGGTGCGTCGCCTGCCTCAGGGCCAGCAGTATTACGCCAACAGCCTGCGCTTCATCACCACCACGCGGCTGACGGCCGACGAGATTCACCGCACCGGCCGCGCGCAGATGGCCGAGCTGACCGCCCGCGCCGACGGCCTGCTGAAGGCCCAGGGCCTGACGCAGGGATCGGTGGCCGAACGGATCCGCGCCCTGGGTCAGGATCCGAAATACGTCTATCCCAACACCGACGCGGGCAAGGCCGAGCTGATCGAAAAGCTGAACGAGCAGATGGCCGACATGCAGGCCCGCCTGCCCGGCGCCTTCGGCCGCCTGCCCAAGGCCTCGGTCCAGATCAAGCGCGTCCCGCCCGAGATCGAGGCCGGCGCCCCGATGGGCTATTACAACTCGCCCAGCCTGGATGGGACCCGGCCGGGCATCTACTGGATCAATCTGAAGGACACGGCGGAATGGCCGTCCTGGACCCTGCCGACCCTGACCTATCATGAGGCGACGCCGGGCCACCACCTGCAGATCAGCCTTCAACAGGAGAGCGCGGCCGCGCCCAAGCTAATGAATTTGCTGGGCTTCTCCAGCTATGTCGAGGGCTGGGGCCTGTACGCCGAACAGCTGGCCGACGAACTGGGCGCCTATGAGAATGATCCGGTCGGCCAGATCGGCTATGTCCAGTCGCTGATGTTCCGCGCCGCCCGTCTGGTGGTGGACACCGGCATCCATTCCAAGGGCTGGAGCCGCGAACAGGGCATCCAGTACATGATGGAGGCCTATGGCGACCAGGAAGGCGCGGCCGTGTCCGAGGTCGAACGCTATTGCGGCTGGCCGGGCCAGGCCTGCGCCTACAAGGTCGGCCACAACGAATGGGTCCGCCTGCGCGAGAAGGCCAGGACCAGCCTGGGCGACCGGTTCGACCTGAAGGGCTTCCACGACACGGCCCTGGCCACCGGCGGCGTGCCCCTGTCGGTGCTGGAGCGGATCGTGGACGGCTGGGTGGCGACCCAGGCTTAGTCTAGTCGGGGCCTAGTCGGCGACCGTCAGGCCGTCGATCCGGCGCAGGCGGTTGTGGATGTCGGTGGCGGCGACGGCGGCCTCGGCCGTGGCGACGGCGATCTGGTTGAGGCCGCGCACCACGTCGCCGGCGGCGTAGAGACCCGGCACGCTGGTCGCCTGGTGCAGATCGACCTCCAGCCGGCCGTCGGAGGCCAGCCGGGCCTTGAGGCCCTGCGCCAGTTCGGCGTTGGGCGACGTGCCCAGGGCCGAATAGACGAGATCGAAGGTCCGGCTCTGGCCGCCATAGCTCAGGGCGGTCACCCGGTCCTGTTCGATATCGATGGCCTCAAGCGGGGCCAGAACCAGTTCGACGCCCAGCCGGTCCAGTTCGTCGCGACGGGTCAGGGCGTCGGCCGGGCCGATGTGGATCAGGGTCACCCGGTCCGAATAGGTGCGCATGAAGGCGGCCTCGCGCGCGCCCTTGTCGCTGTCGCCGATGACGGCGACCGCCTTGCCGGTCGCCTCATAGCCGTCGCAGATGGGGCAGATGCGGACCAGCGCCTTCTGCACCGCGCGCTCCACGCCCGGCAAGTCGGGGTGATGATCGACGACGCCCGTGGCCAGCAGGATGGCGCGGGCGCGGATGGATCTCCCCTCAACCTGGGCTATGAAGCCTTCGCCGTCATGGACCAGACTCTCGACCCGACCCGGCCTGATGACGGCGCCGTATTCCTCGGCCTGTTCGCGCATCCGCTTCAGAATATCGGCGCCCGTGATGCCGGCCGGAAAGCCCGGCATATTGTGGCTGAGCGGGATCCAGCAGGCGCGCGGCGCGCCGGCGTCCATCACCATGGTCCGCCGACGAAACCGCCCGAGATAGGTCGCCGCCGTCAGACCGGCCGGGCCCGCGCCGATGATCAGGACCTCCGGGTCGTTCACCGCGTGCGCCAGGCGACGGGCCACAAGTCGGACGGCACGCCCGCGCATTCCCCCATCGTGCTCTCCTGCGTCAGGACGAAGCGGTCGCCAGTCCAGGCCCAGGTCTGAGCCGAGCCGCAGTCGCCGATGCCGCGCCCCTTGGCGAAGGCCGACAGGGTGCGGGTCTTGGGATCATACGCCCCGTTGACGGTGGAGTTGTCGGGCATGACCGGGTCGGCGCCGGGTCCGGCCGTTCCGGCAAGGATCGCCGGACGCGGGTCGCGACCATCCGGCCCCGTCAGATACCAGTTGTGGGTCACGTTATAGGCGCCGGAACCGCAGGGCACGGCCCAAAGCACGGTGCGGGCGTCCAGCCGGGCGGACATCACCATGTCGCTGACCGCCGGCATGGCCGATTCCTTCAGGCAGGTTCCGACCTCGGTGCGGGCGCGAAGGGCGGCGGGCACGCGCTGGTTCACGTCGCCGAAGCCCGCCTGATCCACAGCCGGCGCGGGCGTGACCGTCGGCAGGGGCGGAGCGACGGGGACGGTGGAGGCAGGACGGTCGCCACGACGGATCAGGGCGGTGGGCGTGTTGAGGCGGCCCTGTTTCTCATCGATCCAGAGCAGGGCGGCGGCCGCCCCGTTCAGCGACACCGCCTGGGTGGAGGCGCCCCGAACGACCATGGACTTGCCCTGGGCCATGGCGTCGATGACAGGACGGGCGTCGGTGCGGATCAGGCCGACCGGGGCCTGGCTGTCGCCATCGTCGTTGAGGGTCGCCGCAAAGGTGCGGCCGTCGATCGCCAGGCCGATCTGGCGCGAGGCGGGCGCGTCCCCGTCGGGCCAATAGCCGAAGCTGACCTCGGGCCTGGCGTCAGGGCCGGGCTGGAGGGCGATGCGGACCCAGCCCGCGGCGAATTCGGGCGCGAAGCCGAAGGCCCAGCAGGTCCCGTCATTGCCGCATGTGGCGCGCCAGTCCTTGAACTGGCGGGTCTCGCTGCGGGTCTGCAGCACGGGCGCCGGGGCGGCGGCAGGCGGTGTCGAAGAGGCCGGGGCCTGGGGCGAACCCGCCTTTTGAGCGGCGTCCTTGTCGCCGCAGGCCGCGACGGCGAGCGCAGACGCCGCCAGCGCCGAAAGGGCGACGCCCCGCAACAGATCGATGGTCCTCATGCCTTGTTCAGCTCCGAAGGTTTGTGCGCCGCGCGGGCGTCGGTCTTTGCGCTCTCGCCGACATACTCCGGATTATCGGACGACGCCGCCGCCTTGTGCCCCTTGATGTGGGTTTCGGCGGTGATCGTCCTGCCCCCCTGGCCGACGGATGCGCCCTGGCTGTGATCCCACCTTACGCGGTCGCCGGTCCTGAAGGTCTTGGCTGGCATGGGTGAACTCCTTGCGGCGTCGCTTGCTGTTCAGCGATCAGCCTTCGCATCAGTTCCACATCGATCACCGGCGGCGTCTCGCAGAAGGTGATGATCCACCGCTCGACGAGTTCGCGCTCTTCATCCGTCATTCCGTCGTCCGCCGCTGCGACCGGTCAGGCCCTTGGGGTCTAACAAGCCGAAACCCGTGACGCGGGTTCAACCTGGCCGTCAGGTTTTTTCCAAGCAGGGTTAACGGACGGCGGGGTTTGCGCGGACGCCCAGCCCCGCTATATCCCCGCCACGATATCATTCCCCAAAGTTCAGAGGCGGACCTCACGCATGGCCAAGATCAAGGTCGAAAACCCCATCGTCGACATCGACGGCGACGAAATGACCCGCATCATCTGGCAGATGATCAAGGACAAGCTGGTCTTCCCGTTCCTGGATCTCGATCTGGACTATTACGACCTGAGCATGGAGCACCGCGACGCCACCGACGACCAGGTGACGATCGACGCCGCCCACGCCATCCAGAAGCACGGCGTCGGCGTGAAATGCGCCACCATCACCCCGGACGAGGCGCGGGTGAAGGAGTTCGGCCTGAAGAAGATGTGGAAGTCGCCGAACGGCACCATCCGCAACATCCTGGGCGGCGTGGTCTTCCGCGAGCCGATCATCTGCTCGAACGTGCCGCGCCTGGTGCCCGGCTGGACCCAGCCCATCGTCGTCGGCCGCCACGCCTTCGGCGACCAGTACAAGGCCACCGACTTCCTGATGCCCGGACCCGGCACCCTGACGATCAAGTTCGTCGGTGACGACGGCGAAGTGATCGAGCACGAGGTCTACAAGGCCCCCGGCGCCGGCGTGGCCATGGCCATGTACAATCAGGACGAGTCGATCCGCGAGTTCGCCCGCGCCTCGCTGTCCTACGGCCTCCAACGCGGCTACCCGGTCTATCTGTCGACCAAGAACACCATCCTGAAAGCCTATGATGGCCGCTTCAAGGATCTGTTCCAGGAAGTGTTCGACGCCGAATTCGCCGAGGACTTCAAGGCCAAGGGCCTGACCTACGAACACCGTCTGATCGACGACATGGTCGCGGCCGCGATCAAGTGGTCGGGCGGCTTCGTCTGGGCGTGCAAGAACTATGACGGCGACGTCCAGTCGGACGTGGTGGCCCAGGGCTTCGGCTCGCTGGGTCTGATGACCTCGGTGCTGATGACGCCGGACGGCAAGGTGCTGGAGACCGAGGCCGCCCACGGCACCGTGACCCGCCACTATCGCCAGCATCAGAAGGGCGAGGCCACCTCGACCAACTCGATCGCATCGATCTTCGCCTGGACCCGCGGCTTCAAGCACCGCGCCAAGCTGGACGGCAACGAAGCCCTAGGCACGTTCGCCGACACCCTGGAAAAGGTTGTGGTCCAGACGGTCGAAGCCGGTTTCATGACCAAGGACCTGGCGCTGCTGGTCGGCGACCAACAGGGCTGGCTGACCACCGAGGGCTTCCTCGACAAGGTCGCCGAGAACCTGAAGACCGCCCTGCCCGACGTCGGCTGAGCCACAAGATCCGGCAGCAACCCCTTGCCGACAGGACGCTCAACGTCCTCAAGCAGCGCGAAGCGCGGTAGGACAAACAAGAATGAAGCCCCGCCGGAACGATCCGGCGGGGCTTTTCATTGCGTCGTCGCGGAGGCCGTGCATGATCGGTTCCAGCGTCGGGGAGGCTTCGTGAAACGACTGTTCGGCAATCTTCTGATCCTGGCGGTCCTGGCCGCGGCCGTGGCCTTTTTCGCCGCGCCGGCCGTCGGCTTCTTCGCCATCCGGTCTGCGGCCGAGGCGGGAGACGTGCAGGGCCTGGCGCGCCTGATCGATTTTGCGGCCGTGCGCCAGTCGCTGCGGCCGCAGCTGACCGGAAAGGCCCTGGCCCTGGCGCCCGCGCCCTCCTTCCTGGAAGACCCCATCGGGGCCGTGCGGCGCCAGATGGAGCGGAACCCGGTGCTGAACGGGCCGGACGTGGACGCCTATCTGACCCCGGCCGCCCTGGCGGCCCTGACGCGCGGCGAGGGCCGGTACGCCAGCCAACGGTCCAGCATGACCGCGACCGCCATTGCGGACGATGCGCCCCAACCCTGGCCCAAGCCGATCTTCTGGGGCGTGAACCGGGCGCGGATGGCGGTGGCGGACCAGGGCGGATCGCGCACCATCTTCACCTTCGAGCGCCGGGGTCCGTTTGAGTGGATCCTGGTCCAGATCGGCCTGCCGGACGGCGCGGCGCCGGCCGTGGCCGCGCCTGTCGCTGCGGTTTCCGGCGAGACGGCCGCCGCCCCACGCTGAGGCAACCGGCCGGCCGGAATCCGCGTTGAGTGAGGATGGAGTTCCTATGCTGAAGAAGATCGTCGTCGGGCTTTTGGCCGCCGTGGCCGCAGGCCTGCTGATCACCTGTTTCGTCTCGCCCTTCGTGGCCGCCCAGGGCCTGATCCGGGCGGCGCGCACCGGGGATGCGGCGGGACTGGAACGCCGCGTCGATTTTCCCGCCTTCCGCGCCAGTCTGAAGAGCGAGTTGAACGCCCGGGCCGCCCTGGAGATCCGCCACCGGGCGGGGGACGACACGGGCCTGGCCGCCCTGGGCATGCTGCTGGCGCCGTCGCTGGTGGACGGGGCCGTCGATAATTTCGTCACCCCCCAGGCCGTCGCCGCCATGGTGCGGTCGGGCGAAAAGCCTCGGCCGGAGCGGCCCGTGCCCGCAACGGACACCCCGGCCGCGCCCAAGGCCGAAATCCACCAGTCCTGGGCCTATCGCGGGTTCGACCGTTTCGCCGTCACCCTGACGCGCGACGACCAGCCCGACGACGCCCTGGTGCTGATCCTGGAGCGTCGGGGGATGTTCGACTGGAAACTGGCCGGGGTGGATCTGACGCCGGATCCGATGGGTTGAGGCAGGCTGAACTTTGAAGACTGTCTGACGCCGCCACCTTTTTCCTTTCGTCATCCTCCGGCAAGCCGCGTCTTCGCGGCGCAGACCGGGGGACCCAGCGGCGCCGAAGGCGATGTCTCCGCCGCACGATATCGAGACACGCAATCCGCGACAGGTTCGCGCTATCGCGCGCCGCTGGGTCCCCCGATCTCGCTACGCTCGTCGGAGGATGACGAAAGTCGAGGTCAGCCCGCCAGGGCCGCCCGCACCGCCGCCAGACCGTCTTCGGCCTTGGATCCATCCGGGGCGCCGCCCTGGGCGAAGTCGGGTTTGCCGCCGGCGCCCTGGCCGCCCATGGCGATGACGGCGGCGCGGGCCAGGTCGGCGGCGTTGACCTTACCGGCCAAGTCCGAGGTGACGGCGACGGTGACGGCGGCCTTGCCCTCGGTCACGCCGATCAGGGCGACGACGCCGGTCCCGACCTGTTTGCGGAAGTCCTCGGCCACGCCGCGCAGACCCTTGCCGTCGACGCCGTCCAGGACACGGGCCATCAGCTTGATCCCGCCGATCTCTTCGGGCGCAGACGCCGCGCCCGAGCCGCCGCCCAGGGCCAGTTGCTTCTTCAGCTCGGCGACCTGTTTCTCCAGCGTCTTGACCGAGCCTTGCAGGGCCTCGACCCGGCCGGGCACGTCCTGGGTCTGGATCTTGAAGTCGCGGGCCAGGCCGCGCGTCACCTTGGCCTGGGATTCCAGATAGAGGCGGGCCGCCTCGCCGGTCAGGGCCTCGATGCGGCGGACGCCGGCGGCGACGCCGGTTTCCTGGACCACCTTGAACAGGCCGATGTCGCCGGTGCGGGCCACATGGGTGCCGCCGCACAGTTCGACCGAATAGGGGGCGTTGTCGCTGACCAAAGACCGGCCCAGCGTCAGGACCCGGACCTCGTCGCCGTATTTCTCGCCGAACAGGGCGATGGCGCCGGCCTCGATGGCCTCTTGCGGGGCCATCAGCCTGGTCTCCGCTGGGACGTTCTGGCGGATGACGGCGTTGACCTCGGCCTCGATGGCCGCCAGTTCGTCCTCGGTCACGGGGGCGCCGTGGCTGAAGTCGAAGCGGGCGCGCTCGGAATCGACCAACTGGCCCTTCTGGGCGACCGCCGGGCCGAGCACATTCTTCAGGGCCGTGTGCAGCAGGTGGGCGGCCGAGTGGTTGGCGCGGGTGGTGGTGCGCTTGTCGGCGTCCACCAGCTGGGCGACGCGGGCGCCGATCTCAAGCGTCCCGGCCGTGATCTGGGCCGACAGGACATGCAGGTCGCCGGCGTGTTTCTTGACGTCGAGCACCTCGGCTTCCCCGCCGGGCCATTCCAGCGTGCCCTGGTCGCCGCTCTGGCCGCCGCTTTCGGCGTAGAAGGGGGTGGCGTCGAACAGGATCTCGACGATGTCGCCGGCCTCGGCCGTCTCGACCGGAGCGCCGCCGTTCATCATGGCCAGGACCTCGCCCGAACCCTCGATGGCGTCATAGCCGGTGAAGACGGTCGGACCCATGCGGTCGCGGATCGCCAGCCATTCATTGGTGTTGGCGGTCTGGCCCGAGCCCTTCCAGTGTTCGCGCGAACGCTGGCGCTGTTCGGCCATGGCGGATTCGAAACCGTCGACATTGACCGAGAAGCCGCGACGCCGGGCCTCGTCCTGGGTCAGGTCCAGCGGGAAGCCGTAGGTGTCGGATAGGGTGAAGGCGGTCTGGCCGTCCAGCATGTCGCCCGGCTTGAAGCCCTGAACCGCCGTGTCGAACAGGGCCATGCCCCGGCCCAGGGTGGTGCGGAAGCGGACCTCTTCCTGCTTCAGCGTGTCCTCGATGAAGGGCTGGGCGCGGGCCAGTTCGGGATAGGCGTCGCCCATCTGGGCCACCAGGGTCGGGACCAGACGGTGCATCAGCGGATCAGCGGCGCCCAGCAGGTGGGCGTGGCGCATGGCGCGGCGCATGATCCGGCGCAGCACATAGCCCCGGCCCTCGTTCGACGGGGTGACGCCGTCGGCGATGAGGAAGGAGGAGGAGCGCAGGTGGTCGGCGATGACCCGGTGGCTGGCGGCGCGCTCGCCGTCCGACTTGGTCGAGGTGGCGTCTTCCGAAGCGGCGATCAGGGTCTTGAACAGGTCGGTCTCGAACACCGAATGCACGCCCTGGAGCACGGTGGTCATCCGCTCCAGCCCCATGCCGGTGTCCACGCTGGGCTTGGGAAGGGTGCGAACGATCTGGTCGTTCTCCTTCTCGAACTGCATGAAGACGTTGTTCCAGATCTCGACGTAGCGATCGCCGTCCTCGTCCGGCGAACCGGGAGGGCCGCCGGGGATCTTGTCGCCGTGGTCCCAGAAGATCTCGGTGCAGGGACCGCAGGGGCCGCTGTCGCCCATGGCCCAGAAATTGTCAGAGCCGGCGATGCGGATGATCTTGTCGTCGCCGAAGCCGGTGACCTTCTTCCAGATCGCCGCGGCCTCGTCGTCGTCGATATAGACGGTGACCAGCAGGCGTTTGGCGTCGAGGCCGAACTCTTGCGTGACCAGCTTCCACGCCCGGTCGATGGCGTGTTCCTTGAAGTAGTCGCCGAAGGAGAAATTCCCCAGCATTTCGAAGAAGGTCAGGTGGCGGGCGGTGTAGCCGACATTGTCCAGGTCATTGTGCTTGCCCCCGGCGCGGACGCATTTCTGCGACGAGGTGGCGCGCGGATAGGGCGGCTTGGACGCGCCGGTGAAATAGTCCTTGAACGGCACCATGCCCGCATTGACGAACAGCAGCGACGGATCGTTCTGCGGCACCAGCGGCGCCGAGTGCACCTTCTCGTGGCCGTCGGCCGCGAAGAAGTTCAGATAGGTGGCGCGGATCTCGTTCAGGCTGGGCATTTGGGCGTGTCTTCGGCTCGGTCGTCGCAAGGAACCGGCGTCATATAGGGTTTTGTCGGGGAACGCATCATCTGGTCCCGCCCCCTCCTTTCGCATCTCGGGCGGATGACGCCCGACCCGACCCCCACGACGAACTTCGACCTGACAGCGCCCGTCGCGGTCGAACCGGGGGATGGCTTTGCGAAAGATCAAGGCGATCCTGGCGAGACGCCCCATTCTGGGGCGTGACACAGGTCGGCTCGAAACCCGGATGGAATTCGAGGTCGCGACGCCAAGGAAACAGGACAGACCATGGGAACGACACAACTGCATCGCGGTCGGCTCATAGACCACATCCAGCTGGTCGTCCGTGATCTCGCGCTCAGTCGGGAATTCTACACGGCTGTTCTCAACGTGCTGCAGATTCCCGTCATCGATACGGCCGACGGCTATTTCTGGGCCGATGAACTCGTCGTGTCCTCGCCGGAAAGCGCGGAGAGCCGGGGCGTCCTGACGGGTCGGCATCACCTGGCCTTTCAGGCCAAGGACCGCGCGACGGTCGACGCCTTCTATCGGGCGGCGCTGGCCCATGGCGCACGCGACAACGGCGCGCCGGGCGAGCGGGCCTATCATCCGGGCTACTACGCCGCTTTCGTGCTCGATCCCGACGGCAACAACATCGAAGCTGTGCACCATGGCGAGGCGCGGCGTAGCGCGCCGTCGGTGACGATCGGTTTCTGAGGATTCCGGGAGGCCGACGGGTCCACCTGCGTCAACGCCAAGGTCGGATTTCAGGGCTAAGGCCGGTTTCGCAAACCGACCCGTTGCGGACATTGCGCACAGGGCGCTAGCCGTCGATTGTCACGAGTCCAATCAGGGTGATGGCAATGCTGTTTTACATTTTCCCAATAGCGCAGCCGCCCTGGCTTTACCTTCAAATTGCGATAGCTGGCGCTTGGATCGCACTCGTGGTTTTTGATGTTCGGAATAATGGCCGCAAAGGTCTGCGCACTCTCCTACTGGCGCCCTTGGTGGTCGTCGCCTTTTGGCTGGTGATGATCGGCAACGTCCTGGATAGCTGCTCTAAGGTCGGGTGCTGACACCTGCGAGAGGTCAAAACATGTGAGTTGAACTTGTGATTGATTGATGCACACGTTCGAAGCGCGCAATTTCGCGCCTCTTGAGAGGACTGAAATGAAACGCGTTCAAAACCTCGCCATCGCGATCGCGACGGTCGCCACGACGACGGTGGCTTTCGGCCCTGCCGAGGCCCTGGTCCAGAGTTCCTGGGATCCTAGTCACGTGGCCTATTCTTATGTCTACTACGCCGATGCGGCCAAGACTCAGCAGCTTGGTACAGCTTGGGACACATGCCGCAAAAGCGGCAACAACATCTACGTCATAAGGCCCAACATCCCTACCGCCTATTACGACGAGACGCCTATGTTCGTCTGCTCGGAGATGGGGCCGTATCTGCCACCCGACTGGCCTTACTGATCGGCGAGGGGCGGTTCGATGAACCGCCCCTCTCATGCGCCTCACACCTTCGGCGGCGGGCCGAACTTGCCGGACTGGTAGTCCTGGATGGCCTGGATGATTTCCTCGCGGGTGGTCATGACGAAGGGGCCGTGGCTGAAGACCGGCTCGTTGATCGGTTCGGCGTGGCCCAGCAGGACGACGGCGTCGGTCTGGGCCGTGATCTCGACCGCGTCGCCCTCGCCCAGGGCGGCCAGGTTCCATTCGGGCACGGGGGTTCCGGCGACGGAGACCTGGCCCTTGACCGCATAGAAGAAGACATTGCGGCCGGCGGCGACCGGGACCTGGAACCGGGCGCCGGCAGGCAGGCGGACGACGGCCAGATGGATGTCGATCAGCGACTGGATCGGCGCCTTGACCCCCAGCCATTCGCCGGACACCGGCTCGACCACCACGCCGCCCTCGGTGGTGAAGGTGGGGATGTCGGCGGCCTGAAGTCCCACATAGTCGGGCTTGGTCATCTTCAGCCGCGACGGCAGGTTCACCCACAGCTGCAGGATCTCCATCGGCCCGCCGTTCCGCTTGAAGTCGGCCGGCGACAGTTCGGCGTGGATCAGGCCCGAGCCGGCGTTCATCCACTGGACGCCGCCCGCCTTGATGATGCTCTCGCCCCCGCCGGAGTCGTTATGGGCCAGTTCGCCGTCCAGGATGAAGGTGACGGTCTCGAACCCCCGGTGCGGGTGCGGGCCGAACGGCAGGCCGGCGTTGCCCGGCGCATAGGTCTGGGGCCCGTGGTGGTTCAGGAACAGGAAGGGATCGACCTGGTCCAGGCCCGGACCGGGCACCGGGCGGCGCGTAGTCAGGTCGCCGATGTCGTCGCGATGGGCGGGATGCAGGCGAAGGACGGGGCGGGGCGTGATCTCGGTCATTCGTCACATATAGGGTGGCGGATTGGACATGGCGAGATCGGAGACGGGCTTGAAGCGCCGCCAGATCGGAAAAATCCAATTCCCGGCCGCCTGCGTAAATCCTCTATCCGAGACAGAGCGTGGATCGATCATGCGCAAATCCGACGACCACGACACGGAACAGGCCACAGGCGGCAAGAATTCGCGATGTTGGTCACGGTCCGTTGACACCGTCGTTCTAGAGACACAAAAGCCTTCGCAACCGCACACGGCGATTGAATTCATTCGCTTTTGAGAACCATTCGCATGACCCAGCCCAGCCCGACCTCGGGTGGCGCCTCTAGCGACCGGACCGGTCGTTTCGTCACCCAGCCCAACGGTCACGTCACACCGCTTTCGCCCCACATCGGCATCTGGCGCTGGCACGTCACCATGGCGGCCTCCATCCTGTTCCGGGCCACCATCATCGCCGCCACGGTCGGCGCGCTGATCGTCGTCGCCTGGCTGGGGGCCCTGGCCTTCGGACCGGACGCCTATGCGGCCGCCCTGGCCCTGGCCGGGTCGCCGCTGGGCCTGTTCGTCGGCTTCGGCCTGACGGTCGTGCTGTTCTCCTTCATCCTGAACGGGACGCGTCACACGATCAACGACACCGGCAATGGCCTGACCATCAAGTCGTCCACGACCTTGTCGCGCATCGCGGTCTGGGCGCCGGTTCCGCTGGCGATCCTGTTCTGGGTCGTCCTGTTCGCCGTCGGGAGGGTTTCGCTGTGAGCGGTCAAGTCAAAGGGAACGGGGCCCGGTTCAAGAACAACGTCAAGATTTCCGAGCGCCACGGCGCCGGCGAATGGCTGGCCGAGCGGGTGTTGCTGGCCGTCGTGCTGCCGCTGGGCCTGTGGGTCGCCTCGACCGCCTTCACCCTGACGGGCGCCGGCTATGACGCCGTGCAGGACTGGTTCGCCAACCGGCTGAACGCCGGCCTGCTGGCGCTGACGGCCGTGGTCTTCTTCGGCTACGTCAGCGTGGCCTGGAAGGTGATCCTTGAGGACTATGTGCCCCAGCCGGGAACGCGCAAGGCGCTCGTGGCGCTGCTGAACCTGGTCTTCCTCGTGCTGGCGGCCGCCAGCGTCTTCTTCATCGTGCGGATGGCGCTGGGTTCGGCGCCCCTGCCCGCTGGTTTCGGAGCCTGATTAGCTGATGGCCGCTTACGAACTGATCGATCACGAATACGACGTCGTCGTCGTCGGCGCCGGGGGCTCCGGCCTTCGCGCCGCGCTCGGCGCCGCCCAGCAGGGGCTGAAGGTCGCCTGCGTCACCAAGGTCTTCCCGACCCGCAGCCACACGGTCGCGGCCCAGGGCGGCATCTCCGCCTCGCTGGGCAATATGGGCGAGGACAGCTGGCAATGGCACATGTACGACACCGTCAAGGGGTCGGACTGGCTGGGCGACCAGGACTCGATTGAATATCTGGTCCGTAACGCGCCCAAGGCCGTGTACGAGCTGGAACACTGGGGCGTGCCCTTCTCGCGCACCGACGAAGGCAAGATCTATCAGCGCGCCTTCGGCGGCATGACCCGCAACTTCGGCGAAGGCCCGGTGCAGCGCACCTGCGCCGCCGCCGACCGCACCGGCCACGCCATCCTGCACACCCTGTACGGCCAGTCGGTGCGCCGGGAAGTGAAGTTCTTCGTCGAATATTTCGCGCTCGACCTGATCATGCAGGCCCAGTCTGATGGAACTCAGGCCTGCACCGGGGTGACGGCGCTTCAGCTCGACAACGGCCAGCTTCACCAGTTCCGCGCCAAGATGGTGGTTCTGGCCACCGGCGGCTACGGTCGCGCCTATTTCAGCGCCACCAGCGCCCACACCTGCACCGGCGACGGCAACGCCATGGTGCTGCGCGCCGGCCTGCCGCTGCAGGACATGGAGTTCGTCCAGTTCCACCCGACCGGCATCTATGGCGCCGGCTGCCTGATCACCGAGGGCGCACGCGGCGAGGGCGGTTATCTGACCAACTCGGAAGGCGAGCGCTTCATGGAGCGCTATGCGCCGACCGTGAAGGACCTGGCGCCGCGCGACATGGTCAGCCGCTCCATGACCATCGAAATCCGTGAAGGCCGCGGCGTGGGTCCGAACAAGGACCACATCTTCCTGCACCTGGACCACCTGGATCCCAAGATCCTGCACCAGCGCCTGCCGGGCATTTCCGAAAGCGCCAAGATCTTCGCCGGCGTCGACGTGACCAAGGCGCCGATCCCGGTCCTGCCGACCGTCCACTACAATATGGGCGGCATCCCGACCAACTATCACGGCGAAGTCCTGACGCTGCGCGACGGCAACCCCGACAGCGTGGTGCCCGGCCTGATGGCCGTGGGCGAGGCGGCCTGCGTCTCGGTGCACGGCGCCAACCGCCTGGGCTCCAACTCCCTGACCGACCTGGTGGTGTTCGGCCGCGCCGTCGGCCTGCGCTGCGGCGAGGTGGTGGACAAGGCCTCGGCCGTGCCGTCCGCCTCCAAGGCCCAGACCGACGCCCACCTGGCCCGCCTGGACCGCTTCCGCTTCGCCGACGGCTCGACCCCGACCGCCGAGCTGCGCCTGTCCATGCAACGCGCCATGCAGGCCGACGCGGCGGTGTTCCGCACCGGCGAGACCCTGCAACAGGGCACCGACAAGCTGCGGGCCATCGACGCCGCCGGCGCCGACATCAAGACCACGGATCGCGGCCTGATCTGGAACACCGACCTGATGGAGACGCTGGAGTACGACAACCTGATCGCCCAGGCCGTCGTCACCATCGAGAGCGGCCTGAATCGCACGGAATCGCGCGGCGCCCACGCCCGCGAGGACTATCCGGATCGGGACGACGCCAACTGGATGAAACACACCCTGGCGTGGAAGCGTCCGGGCGAGCAGGTCCAGATCGACTACCGCCCCGTGCACAATTACACGATGTCCGACGACATCGCGTACATCGAGCCCAAGGCTCGGGTTTACTGAGGTCGAACGCAGATGGTTCAACTCTCCCTCCCCCGCGGCTCCAAGCCCACCAAGGGCAAGGTCCACAAGGCCGCGCCCGGCTCCAAGGACGTCCGCACCTACAAGGTCTATCGCTACGACCCCGAGGTCGATGCGGACCCGCGCTGGGACGTCTATGAGGTGCCGACCGGCGACCACGGCCCGATGCTGCTGGACGCCCTGATCCACATCAAGAACACCATCGACCCGACCCTGTCGTTCCGGCGGTCCTGCCGCGAGGGCATCTGCGGGTCCTGCTCGATGAACATCGACGGGCGCAACACCCTGGCCTGCACCAAGGGCTGGGACGAGTGCGAGTCGCACAACATCACCATCGCCCCCCTGCCGCACCAGCCGGTGGTCAAGGACCTGGTGACGGACCTGAGCCTGTTCTACGCCCAGTACGACTCGATCCAGCCCTATCTCCAGTCGGACGAGCCCGACCCCGAGAAGGAACGGCTCCAGACCCCGGCCGAGCGCGAGAAGCTGGACGGCCTGTACGAGTGCATCCTGTGCGCCTGCTGCTCGACCTCCTGCCCGAGCTACTGGTGGAACCAGGAGGAATACCTCGGCCCGGCGGCCCTGCTGCAATCCTATCGCTGGATCTCCGACAGCCGCGACGACGCCACGCAGAAACGTCTGGACGACCTGGAAGACCCGTTCAAACTGTACCGCTGCCACACCATCATGAACTGCGCCCAGGTCTGCCCCAAGGGCCTGAACCCGGCCAAGGCCATCGCCGAAACCAAGAAGCTGATGGTTTCGCCGAGCCGGAAGAGACAGGCGGCCTAACCGCCGACGCCGCGGCGTCAATGACCGCTGAGGTCCTGCTGTTCGCCTATGGCACGCTGCAGGACCCGGCGGTCCAGACGGCCGTCTTCGGTCGCTCTCTGAGGCCACCGTCTGGGATAGGCCGCAGCCGACGCCTATGAGCGGAGGCTTAATCGCCGGGTGCGCATGACGGCGGCGGCGGAGGCGTGGGTGTAGGTGCGAGGGGCGTTAACGCCCTCGCCGGGCCGAACTTGACCAGAACAAGATAAGAACATAAATGCTGCGATCTGTTCCCAAAACCCTTGGCTAGGCCGAGGTGATTTTCCGGGATCAGATTGACGGATCGGCCGAAACACCGACTGTTAACGGCTTGTACAACATGATCCTCGCGCAACGGACGCGTTCCGAAACGCGACAGAGAGCATGCCCAGCGGAGGCGAGACAGATGCAGAAAGTCGTGTCGCTTTTCAGCGGTCTGGGCGGACTCGATTTGGGTCTGGAAGCCGCAGGCTGGGATTGTGTCTACGCCACCGACATCGATCCCCGCGCGATTGAGAGCCTTGAGGCGAACCGTGGTCGCCGCCTGGCCGGCGGGCGAGGGTTCATGGGTGACGCGCACATCGAAGTCGGAGACGTTCGTGTGCTTCGAGGCGAGGATGTCCTGGCCAAGTCGGGACAGCGGCGCGGGGATATAGGTCTGCTTGCAGGCGGGCCGCCCTGCCAGTCGTGGAGCAGCGCAGGACACCAGTTGGGCTTCGACGATCCTCGGGGCCAGTTGATCAAGGACTATCTGCGCATCGCGTCGGAGTTGGACTGTCGCTATCTGCTCTTCGAGAATGTGCGCGGCCTGATCACGGCGCGCGGCCCGGACGGCGTTCCTGGGTCTGCTTTGGCCTGGCTGCGCGAGCAGCTGTTCGCGCGTGGCTGGCAAACCCATGTCGAGCTGTTCAACGCGGCCGACTACGGCGTCGCCCAGCGCCGGGTCCGTGTGGTGCTGGTCGGCTACCGGACGGGCGATCTGCCACGACTGCCTGATCCGACGCACGACAAACTCGAGGAGGACGGCAGACGGCCCTGGGTCAGCCTTGGAGAGTGTATCGGCGCCTTGACCCCGCTGTCTGAGGAAGAAATCATTCGGCCCACGGGCAAGCTCGCGCGGGATTTGGACGGCATCAAACCGGGGTCAGGCGTCAAGAGCCCCGGCAAATCAGAAGCGACACGGCCTGGTGGTCATTGGGGCTACAAACAGGGCGCTTTCGTCGCTGATCCCGCCCTACCCGCTCGTACGGTCACGGCCAATCCGCAGCAGGACTGGGTCCGCGATCCACGGCACGGGCTACGCCGGTTGACGCCGAAAGAGTGCGCGGCGCTGCAAAGCTTCCCCACCGACTGGATCATCACCGGTCGGCGTGTCGATCAATATCGACTGATCGGCAATGCTGTTCCGCCGCGCTTGGCCGAGGCAGTGGGGGCGACGCTGCTGGCCTCTTGCGAGGGCGAGGACCGGAAGATGACATGGGCCGCGCCTACGCCGTTGCCGGAGCGTCTTCAATCCGCCATTGATTACACTCGGCGCGAGGAGCGCCGGAACGGTCCGTCGCGCCGAGAGGCGCCGGCAAAACGCCGCGTCCTCGTTCGCGCATGACGACGGCGAAGTCTGGGACTGACGAAACCTATCACCGCGAAGCCGCCGCGAAGGCGGTCGAGATTTATGTCGGGGGCATGGCGCCTGACCCGCTGGCGGCTGAATGGCGACAGGTCTGTCGTGCTGTTCGCAAGGAAATCCTGCGCACGCTGATAGAGACAAAGGGACTTCGCGATCTTCAGGAGTCCCTGACGAAAACCGGCAGGCATATCCTGGTCTTGCGTCACCTTTTCGCGCCGCCCATCAGCCAGGATCAGCTGAAGCTGATCGTGAAATCCTACCCCAAGGGAGCGGAGAAAGGCTCGACCCGGCTGTCGAAACAGGCGGCGGATGATTTCGCCGCCGCCTTTGCGGCGCGACGTGACAAGAACCTCACGGCCTGGCTATCGACCAACGCCAACCCGAACCGGCGACAGGTCAAGAAGCTTCTGGACACGCTGACGCCGATGATCAGCAGTCAGATCTTCAACACGGTCCGGCGCAATCGCCTGTCCGACGAGCAGGAGAAGGCGGTGGTCGCCCTGCTGGAGACCAAGGGCTGGGTTCGCTCGCCCTCGACCACGGTCAACAATACCGCCGACCTTCCGCCGCAGCACTTCATGCGCAAGACGCGTTGTAAAACGCGTACGGCCACGAAGGAGGTGGACATCGCCTACGGCGTGAACCCCAGCCTGATCATGGCCATGGAGTGCAAGGTGTCCAACGACGCCACCAATTCGGTGAAGCGCGTCAGCGACGTGATGGACAAGACTAAGGCCTGGAACGACCAATGGGGCGGCTTCATCCAGACGGCGGCCCTACTGCAAGGGGTGGTCGCGTACAAGGATGTGGCGCGTCTGCTCGACAGCGATGTCCTGGTCTTTTGGTCCCATGATCTTCAGCCGCTCGCGGATTGGCTGGATGCGAGAGCCTAGATTTAGGGCCGAGGACAAGTTCGACCGCGACAAACCGGCCGTTTCAATCAGTCTATGCGCCGTCCCGGCGCAGGTCGTCCAGATCTAGGTCCAGCGGCGCGCGGCCTTCCAGAGCCAGCATCCGGCGGCTCCAGTCGGAACGGGCCAGGGTTCCCAGCGGTTGGCGCAGGGTTTTCGTCACGCCCTGACCGGTCGCGTTGGGGCACCGCGCCGAAGGGCGCGCGGGCGGGGCGGCGGGGATCTTGCGCCTGTCGGTCATGGGGGGAGGATGCCATGGAGCGTCTGCGCCGTCGATGAGCGCCCTTGCACCATCCCCCCGGCTTGATATGAGCGGGCCATGGCCAGCATCACCTATATCGAGCATGACGGAACCGAGCACGTCGTTGACGTGAAACCGGGGCTTTCCGTCATGGAGGGCGCGATCCGGAACAATGTGCCGGGAATCGATGCGGATTGCGGCGGAGCCTGCGCCTGCGCCACCTGCCATGTCTATGTCGATGAGGCCTGGCGCGAGGCGACGGGCAAACCCTCGGCCATGGAGGAGTCGATGCTGGACTTCGCCGAAGAGGTCGAGCCCAACAGCCGGCTGTCGTGCCAGATCCGCGTGTCCGACGCCCTGGACGGCCTGGTCGTGCGCCTGCCGGAAAACCAGCACTAGGACCGCCCGGCCGAAGCGGGCGATGACGGCTTTCGCCGCTTGAACCGTGCGCCCGGCGCCCCATCTGGATGCAGCGGCGCGGCGAAACCGGGCGTGAGGCGGGGGATTTCAGACGATTCATACGATTCAGACGGTGTTTTTCCGCAGGCCGAGTCTGAATTCCGCGCGGCGGGGCGCCGCCCTGGGTCACAGCGGGTCAATTCGCCGCTTGATGCCGGCGCATCCCGTCGCCATCTGAGCCGTTACGATCCTTCGACCCAGCACGGACCCCCGACATGACCTTCGCTGACCCCACCCTGGACCCCAATCTCTCGGGCGACCTGATCAAGGAGGGCACGGACGCCTCCTTCATGACCGACGTCATCGAGGCGTCGAAGCATCAGCCGGTCATCGTCGATTTCTGGGCCACCTGGTGCGGGCCGTGCCGGACCCTGGGTCCGGCGCTGGAGAAGGGCGTGCGCGCCGCCAAGGGGGCGGTGAAGATGGTCAAGATCGATGTGGACGCCAACCCGGCCTATGCGGGCCAGCTGCGGGTGCAGTCGATCCCCACCGTCTACGCCTTCGTCAACGGCCAGCCGGTGGACGGCTTCCAGGGCGCGATCCCCGACAGCCAGATCAAGGCCTTCATCGACAAGCTGACCGGCGGCGCCGGCGGCTCGACCGAGACGGCGCAACTGCTGGAGCTGGGCGAGGAGTCGCTGGGCCTGAACGACTTCGGCGGCGCGGCCCAGGCCTTCGCCCACGTCCTGTCGATCGAGCCCGAGAACGAGAAGGCCATCGCCGGCATGGCGCGGGTCTATCTGGCGAGCGGCGATCCCGAACAGGCCGCCCAGACCATCGCCATGGCCCCCCAGGACTCCAAGGAGCCGGCGGTCCAGAGCGTGCGCGCGCAACTGGCCCTGGCGGCCAAGGCGCCGACCGGGGCTTCCGCCGAGCTTGAGGCCAAGGTCGCGGCCGACCCCGACGACCACCAGGCCCGGTTCGACCTGGCCGAGGCCCAGAGCGCGGCCGGCGACTTCAAGGGCGCGGTCGATAATCTGCTGCACATCATCCAGGCCGATCGCGAGTGGAACGACCAGGCGGCCCGCAAGCAGCTGCTGGTCATCTTCGACGCGGCCGGCGTCAGTTCCGACGTCGCCAAGGACGGGCGTCGCCGCCTGTCCTCCATTCTTTTCTCGTAGGCGCCAAAACACCGGCCGCAAATAGCCCGCAGGGCGATAGGCCAAGCAACACCGGCCTCAAGCAGCCCGAAGGGCGATAGGCCAAGGAGACATGATGCCTCAAGGCTATGTTCGAGCCCTCGATCTGCCGCAGGTGATCCCGGTGTTCCCGCTGGAGGGGGCCATACTGCTGCCGCGCGGCCAGTTGCCGTTGAACATCTTCGAGCCGCGCTATCTCAACATGGTGGACGACGCCATGGCCGGGGACCGGATCATCGGCCTGGTCCAGCCCAAGGGCGGGACTCCGGCCCTGCCCGGCCTGTCGCCGGTCGGTTGCGCCGGGCGGATCACCGGTTTTGCGGAAACCTCGGACGGTCGGTATCTGATCACCCTGACCGGGGTGTCGCGGTTCCGCATCGCCGCCGAACTGCCGTCCAAGGCGCCCTATCGCCAGGTGCGCGCGGCCTTCGACGCCTATGAGGACGATCTGGCGCCCCCGCCGGAAGAGCCGGACTTCGACCGCCACGCCTTCCTCGACGCCCTGCGCGCCTACATGACCCACCGGCTGCTGGACATCGACTGGGATACGGCCGAGAGCGCGCCGATGGAGGCCTTGATCAACAGCCTGTCGATGGCCCTGCCGTTCGAACCGGCCGAGAAACAGGCCCTTCTGGAGGCCATGGGCCTGCTGCCCCGCGCCGAGGCCCTGACCGCCCTGCTCCGCATCGACGCCGCCGACGCCGGTGACGACGCGGCGCCGTCCATGCAATGACGGGCTCAAGTAGCGCGAAGCGCGGTAGCCCCCTAAAGAACCCTCAAGTAGCGCAAAGCGCGACAGGCCCAGAACAATGAGTGACGCCTTCAACACGCCCGTCTCCGTCGATCCCCGCCTGCTCGAGGTGCTGGTCTGCCCGGTCACGCGCGGCAAGCTGACCTACGACCGCGACGCGGGCGAGCTGATCTCCGTCGGCGCCAAACTGGCCTATCCGATCCGCGAAGGCGTGCCGATCATGCTGGCCGAGGAAGCCCGTCAGCTGGACTGACTTATACTCCGCTCATCCCGGCGAAAGCCGGGACCCAGTGCTTTGGGCGAAAGGTCGGTGTGGTTCGCACAGCCTTGTCCCCACGCACTGCCGAGCGAAAGAACTGGGTCCCGGCTTTTGCCGGGATGAGCGGATGGGGGTTTCACCGGTGTTCCGGCGTTCCCATCCCGTAAACCCGCTACATAGAGAAGGCCTACCGATGTTGAAAATCGCCATCCAGATGGACCCGATCGAGGCCGTCGACATCGCCGGGGACACCAGCTTCCTGATGGCCGAGACGGCCCAGGCGCGCGGGCACCAGCTGTGGGTCTATGATTTCCGCACCCTGGCGCTGGAGGAGGGCCGCCTCTATTGCCGCGCCCGGCCGATCATCGTGCGACGCGAGGTCGGCAACCACGTCGACTTCGGCGACTGGGTGAAGCTGGACCTGGCCGAGGACGTGGACGTCATCCTGATGCGCCAGGACCCGCCGTTCGACATGGCCTATGTCACCGCCACCTATCTGCTGGAGACGGTCCACCCCAGGACCCTGGTCGTCAACGACCCGGCCCAGGTGCGTTCGGCGCCCGAGAAACTGCTGGTCACCGCCTTCCCCGGCCTTCAGCCGCCAACCCTGATCTCGGCCGATCCCGTCGCCCTGAACGCCTTCCACGAGCAGCATGGCGAGGTGGTGCTGAAGCCGCTGCACGGCAACGGGGGCTCGGGCGTGGTCAAGCTGCGCGCCGACGACCCCAATCTGGACGCCCTGATCGAGATCCACGCCGTGGGCAGCCGCGATCCGCTGGTGATCCAGAAATTCATCCCCGCCGTGTCCAAGGGCGACAAGCGCATCCTGCTGATCGACGGCGAGCCGGTGGGCGCGATCAACCGCGTGCCGGCGGCCGGCGCCGTCCGCTCCAACCTGCACGTCGGCGGCACGGCCATGCCGGTCGAGCTGACGCCGCGCGACCTGGAGATCTGCGCCGCCATCGGCCCGACCCTGAGAGAGCGCGGCCTGATCTTCGTCGGCATCGACGTGATCGGCGACTATCTCACCGAGATCAACGTCACCTCCCCCACCGGCGCCCAGCAGCTGAAGACCTTCACCGGCGTCGACGCCACCGCCCTGATGTGGGACGTGATTGAGGCCAAGCGCGCCGCACAGGTTGCGTGATCGCCACTTGAATTAGATTTCAGTTCATGGTTCGTTCCTTCTCCGGGTGGGAGAGGACGTCATGGTCGCGCGGGTTGTCACGGTCGCCTTCGACGGGGTCGAGGCCCGGCGCGTGGACGTCGAGGTCCAGCTGGTCGGCCAGGATCAGCAGACGGTGTTCAACATCGTCGGCCTGCCGGATAAGGCGGTGGCCGAAAGCCGCGAACGGGTGCGGGGGGCCTTTGCCGGCATCGGCCTGGCGCTTCCGGCCAAACGGATCATCGCCAATCTGGCCCCGGCCGATCTGCCCAAGGAGGGCAGTCATTTCGACCTGCCGCTGGCCCTGGCCCTGATGGCGGCCATGGGGGTGATCGCGCCGGACGCCCTGGACGGCTGGGCGGCCATCGGCGAACTGGGGCTGGACGGCCAGATCGCGCGAGTCGGCGGCGCCCTGCCGGCCGCCGTGGCCGCCGACGCCATGGGGCTGGGGCTGATCTGTCCCGAGGCCACGGGGCCGGAGGCGGCCTGGGCCGGCGGCGCCCGCATCCTGGCGCCCCGCTCTCTGATCGCCCTGGTCAATCATTTCAAGGGAACCCAGGTCCTGCGCGCGCCGGAGCCCGGCCCGCTGGCGACCGGCGGCGTCGCGCCCGACCTGCGCGAGGTCAAGGGCCAGGAGGGGGCCAAGCGGGCGCTGGAGATCGCCGCGGCGGGAGGGCACAATCTGCTGTTCGTCGGCCCGCCGGGATCGGGCAAGTCGATGATGGCGCAACGCCTGCCGGGCCTGTTGCCGCCCCTGACCTCGCAGGAACTGCTGGAGACCTCGATGGTCTGGTCGGTCGCCGGCCTGATCGAGCGCGGCGCCCTGACCCGGGACCGGCCCTTCAGAAGCCCGCACCATTCAGCCTCGATGGCGGCCCTGACCGGCGGGGGTCTGCGCGCCAAGCCGGGCGAGGCCTCGTTGGCGCACAACGGAATTTTGTTCCTCGACGAACTGCCGGAATACAGCGCCCAGGCCCTGGATTCGCTGCGCGCGCCGCTGGAAACGGGCGAGATCGTGGTGGCCCGCGCCAACGCCCATATCCGCTATCCGGCCCGGTTCCAGCTGGTGGCGGCGATGAATCCCTGTCGGTGCGGCATGGGCGGGGCCGGGCGCGGCGCCTGCGGCAAGGCGCCCCGCTGCCAGCGCGATTACCAGAACCGCATCTCCGGCCCGATGTTCGACCGGATCGACCTGACGGTGGAGACCCCGCCCGTCACCGCCGCCGACATGACCCTGCCCCCGCCGGCCGAAGGCACGGCCGAGGCTAGGGCCCGCGTCGCCGCCGCCCGCGCCATGCAGGAGGATCGGGTCCGCGAGGCGGGGCTGGACCCGGCCCAGGGGCTGAACGCCCGCGCCTCGGGCGACACTCTGGATCGGTTCGCCACGCCCGACGAGGCGGGCCGGATGCTGTTGATGCGGGCGGGCGAGGCCGGGGGGCTGACCGCACGGGGCTGGACCCGCACCCTGCGCCTGGCCCGCACCATCGCCGACCTGGACGGCTGCACCGGCGTGCTGCGGCGCCACATCGCCGAGGCCCTGATCTATCGCCGCACCACCGTGGGCGCCGAGGCCGACTTCGACCGACGCCAGGCCCAGCGGGGCGAGGGGTCCGAGATCCGGGAGGCGACGCTGGAACAGACGCCCTTCCTCTATTCGTGAGAGGGGCAATCCTTAACCCGCCACCCCTATATTGCCGGTCTACGGAGACGATGATGGCGCGACGGGCGGCGACGAAACGGATCGAGACGCAGGCGACGCAGGCCGTGGATCCGGCCCAGCAGTTCCTGCGGCTGATGAGCCACGAGATGCGCACGCCGCTGAACGGCGTGCTGGGTATGATCAACCTCCTGCAACGCACCCGGCTGGACGGCGCCCAGCGCGCCTATGCCGAGAATGCGCGCCAGTCGGCCGAACATCTGCTCGGCCTGGTCAATGACCTGCTGGACTACGCCCGGCTGGAGGCGGGGTCGCTGGAGTTCGACCTGGCGCCGGTCGATCTGGAAGGCCTGGTGCGCGGCGTCGCCGAACTGCTGAGCCCGCGCGCCCACGACAAGGGGCTGGAGATCGTCTGGTCGGTCGCCGCCGACGCCCCCGACATCCTGGCCGACGAGGGCCGGCTGCGACAGGTGCTGTTCAATCTGGCCGGCAATGCGGTCAAGTTCACCGAGACCGGCGGCGTGCGTCTGTCGGTCGAACGCGTCACCCCGGATCCCTCCGACATGGACGAGGAGCGCGTCCGCCTGGCCTTCATCATCGACGACACCGGCCCCGGCGTGCCGGCCGAAGCCCGCGCCCGCATCTTCGAGGAGTTCGGCCACGCCGATTCCTCCGACGCCGTGCGCCATGACGGCGCGGGCCTGGGCCTGGCGGTGGTGCGCAAACTGGCGACGGCGATGGGGGGGACGGCTCGGGTCGAGGATCGACCGCACGGCGCCGACGCCGATGCTCGCGGCGGAGCCCGTTTCCGCTTCGAGGCCGGTTTCCTGCCCGTCGCCGGCCCGCGCGACACCCCGCTGCACGGCCAGACGGTCTGCATCGACTCGCCCGATTCCTTCGTCCGCGCCGCCGCCGCCGATCAGATCAAGGCGTCCGGAGGCAGGGTCGCCGCCAAGGCCCCGGTGACCCTGGTCGACCATGCGGGCGCCCCCGCCGGCGACCTGGCGCCTCTTCCGCCCGCAGGGCGGGGCGTCGTGCTGCTGAAACCGTCCGAACGGGACCTGATCCCCCGCTATCGGGCCGCCGGCTTCCACGGCTATCTGATCAAGCCCCTG
This sequence comes from Brevundimonas sp. GW821-FHT10A07, assembly GCF_059415785.1. Lineage (NCBI taxonomy): Bacteria > Pseudomonadati > Pseudomonadota > Alphaproteobacteria > Caulobacterales > Caulobacteraceae > Brevundimonas > Brevundimonas sp. GW821-FHT10A07. Next base: position 139,406 of record NZ_JBWKNX010000002.1, on the reverse strand, counting down.
CGCCGGGCCTCCCTGGCCGAACGGGTTCTGGCCGCCGTGGGCGCGGACCCCGCCGCCCCGACCGCCGTCTCCGCGCCTGAAGACGACCGCGTGATCCCCGCCCGGTTCGCCGGCGTCCGCGTGCTGCTGGCCGAGGACAATCCGGTCGGCGCCCTTCTGGCCCGCACCCTGCTGCGGCGCGAGGGCTGCACCGTCGAGACCGCCGCCACGGGCCATGAGGCCGTCGCCGCCCTGGCGCGCGCCCGCTATGACCTGGTCTTCATGGACATGCGGATGCCGGGCATGGACGGTCCCGCCGCCGCCCGCGCCATCCGCGCTGCGGGCGACGCCACCCCCATACTGGCCCTGACCGCCAACGCCTTCGCCGAGGACCGGCGCCTGTGCCTGGAGGCCGGAATGAACGACCATCTGGTCAAGCCGCTGGACGCCGAGGCCCTGCGCGCCGCCCTGGCCCGCTGGACGAAACGCGACATCCGCGCCAAGGTCGGCTGAGTTACAGGCGCCCGCGATTCCGGCCGCCGCCGGAGCCGTGCATGACCGATCAAGCCACCCCCGCCGAAGAAGTCGCAGCCCTGCGGCCTCAGCCCAAGGGATTTGGCGTCATCAAGGCCGCCTTCCGCGAACGTCGGACCTTGGCCATGCTTTTGCTTGGGTTTTCGGCCGGTCTTCCGTTCGCCATGCTGTTCGGCACCCTGAACGCCTGGCTTTCGGAGGTCGATGTCTCGGTCGCGACCATCGGCATCCTCTCCTGGGTGGGTCTTTTCGGCGCCTTCAAGTTCCTTTGGTCTCCTGCGGTGGGGCTTCGGCTGCCGCTGGTCGCACGAATGGGCCGGCGCCGGTCCTGGCTGGTCGTTTGTCAGTCGGTCCTCGCCCTGGTCTTCATCGTCATCGCCGCATCGCATCCGACAGGCGGCGCGATCGGTGTCCTGGCCATGGCTGCAGCCGTCGGCGCCTTCGCCTCCGCCACCCAGGACATCGTCATAGATACCTGGCGGATCGAGGCGGCCGATGACGGCCTGCCTGTCGATCTTCTGTCATCGGTCTATCAACTGGGATTCCGCACGGCGGCCCTGGTCGGCGGAGCCGGCGCCCTGGTCCTGGCCGATACGGCCGGCTGGCCGGCGACATTTGTGGCGGCGGCTGTCCTGATGGGGCTTGGCCTGGCCGGAAGCTTGATCGCGCCGGAACCGGCCGTCGTGGCCGATCAGGCCGTGGCGCGCGAGCGGGTAGGCTCGCCTCGGCTTCGCCGGGCCGCCCTGCTGGTCACCCTGGCGGCCTGGGCCTGGGCGGCCTTCATGTTGATCCGTTTCATGATCACCGCCCTGACGACCGTGCCCGCGCCGAGCGCGGGTCAGTTCATCCAGTCCTGGGGACCCGGCATTGTGGCGGCGGCGGTTCTGCTTCCGGCCGCTCTCGCTGGCGCCTTGGTCTGGCGCGGCCGGTCAGCGGTCTCGACGGGTCAGGAGTCGATGGGTGTCGGGGATCGATTCTATGATGCGATCCTCGCGCCCCTCGTCGAATTGATGGGTCGGCTCGGCTGGGGCGCCTTGATCGTCCTGGGCCTGGTGCTCAGCTATCGGATCACCGACGGCGTCTGGGGGCCGTTCGCCTATCCCTTCTATCTTGGTACGGAGGGCGGCGGCCTGGGGCGGACGATGACGGAAGTTGCTTTGGCGTCCAAGACTTTCGGCGTCGTCATGACCATCCTGGGCATCGGCCTGGGAGGTTGGGCTCTGGTCGTCGTCGGCCGCATGCCCTGTCTTCTGATCGGCGCAGTCCTCAGCGCCGCCACCAACCTACTGATGATGGACCTGGCGATGGGCGCGCCCGTCATCGACCCCTTCATGAGGGCGACGGGCCTCTACGGCCTGTTCGGCGCATTCGGAGTCGGAGAACCGTTGGCGCGTCTGATGGCCGCAATCGCCGGCGAGAATATCGCGGGCGGCTTCGCGGGCGCGGCTTTCGTCGCCTATCTGTCCGCCCTGTCCAACAGATTGTTCGGCGCGGTGCAGTTCGCCGTCTTTGCGTCCTTGGCCCTGCTTATCGGAACACTGGGGCGCGCGCCGTTGGGAGAACTGGTTGACCGCGAAGGCTTCGCGCCCATGTTCCAGTTCGCAGCCCTTATCGGGCTGGTCGCCGTCGCCTTCTGCCTACTGGAATGGGTTCGTCTTACGTTCGAACGCCGCAAATTGGAGCGTGCGACCGTCGGCGCCGCCGACTAGTCCGCTTCTGGTCGGATTACGAGACGGACGACGCCCAAGAAAAGGCCCGCCGGACGCCGGCGGGCCTTCTTCGTTCCAGCGTTGGCCGGTCCTAGTGCTTGGCGTTTTCGGCGCCCTGGCTGACGGCCGAACCGGCTGCGGAGACGTCGCGGCCGACGCCCGAGATGGTGTTGCAGGCCGACACGGCCAGGGCGGCGGCTACGATGGAGAGGGCGATGATCTTGCGCATGGTGAAAACCCGGATGTTATGGTCAAGCTGTCCCCCAACGCCGCGCCTGGGCATAGGTTGCATCAAGCGGCGCCATATCGCGATTTCGACCGCTCCCTGTTGGATCGTCGTGACGCTGCCCTGCTGACACGCTTGCGTCGGACGGGCGACGCCCCGAAGGTGGACGCCTGTTCTTCGAGGGGTTGTTCATGCGTCGTCTTCTGATCTCGTCCACCGCCGTCCTGGCGTTGCTGTCCGGCGTTCCAGCCCTGGCCCAGACGCCAAACGCGGCGCCGCCCGCCGCGCCGCCCGCCCAAGCCCAGAGCGAGGACGCGCGGCTGAACGCCTTCTTCGAAGAGGCCTTCCAGGCCCGCATCGCCCTCAGCCCGCAACAGATGACCTCGCTGGGCATCAAGACCGACTATGACAGGCTGGACGACGTCTCGGACGCCGCCGCCGACCGCGCCCTGGCCCTGTCCGAAAGCCAGCTGGCCCGGATGAAGACCGAGTTTGATCCGCAGAAGCTGGGACCTCAGGCGCGGCTGTCGTGGCGGATGTTCGAATACGGCGTCCAACAGGCCCGACTATCGAACCAGTGGCGCGACTGGGGCTTTCAGTTCGCCGCCAATGGCAATCCGACCACCAGTCTGCCCGTCTTCCTGATCAACAATCACCGCGTCTCCAGCGTCGCCGACGCCGAGGCCTATGTCGCCCGGCTGCGCGCCGCCCAGGTCCAGATGAGCCAGGTCGCCGACGAACTGCGCCAACGCGCGGCGGCCGGCGTGGTGTCGCCCCGCTTCGTTTTTGCCCCCTCCATCGCCAATACCCGCAACGTCATCTCCGGCGCCCCGTTCGACGACGGCGCCGACAATCCGGTCTGGGCCGACTTCAACAAGAAGGTCGCGGCGCTGGAGGCCGACCAGGCGACCAAGGACCGGTTGCTGTCCGAGGGACGCGCCGCCCTGACCGGCCCCTACAAGGCCGGGTTCGACACCGTGCTGGCGGCCCTGGCCGAGGTTCAGCCTCTGGCCGACAGCGACGCCGGCGTATGGCGCCTGCCGCAGGGTGAGGCCTATTACAACGCCCGGCTCCAGCTCTCGACGACGACCGACCTGACCGCCGACCAGATCCACCAAATCGGCCTGGACGAGGTCGCCCGCATCCAGGCCGAGATGGAGACCATCAAGGCCCAGGTCGGCTTCACCGGCTCGCTGCAGGAATTCTTCGCCTTCCTGAAGACCGATCCGCGCTTCCAGTATCCGAATACGCCCGAGGGCAAGGAGCAGTATCTGACCGACGCGCGCGGCTTCATCGCCCAGGTGATGGCGGCGGCCCCGCAATGGTTCTCGACCCTGCCCAAGGCGGCGCTGGAGGTGCGGGCGGTGGAGCCGTTCCGGGAGGCGACGGCCTCGATCGCCTTCTATAACTCCCCGGCGCCGGACGGGTCGCGGCCGGGCATCTATTACGTCAACCTGTCGGACATGACCCAGGTGCTGAAGCCCCAGATCGAGGGCATCAGCTATCACGAGGGGGCGCCCGGCCACCATTTCCAGATCGCCTATGCGCAAGAGATCGAGGGCCTGCCCCGCTTCCGCCGCTTCGGCGGTTACGGCGCCTATGCCGAGGGCTGGGGACTGTATGCCGAGCAGCTGGGCAAGGAGATGGGCTTCTATCAGGACCCCTATTCCGACTTCGGCCGGCTCTCGACCGAGCTGTGGCGCGCGGTGCGTCTGGTGACGGACACGGGCTTGCACGCCAAGCGCTGGAGCCGCGAACAGGCGATGGACTATTTCCGTCAGAACTCCCTGCTGTCCGAGCGCGACATCGAAAAGGAAGTCGAGCGCTACATCACCAATCCCGGCCAAGCGACCAGCTACAAGATCGGCGAGCTGAAGATCGAGGAACTGCGCGACCGCGCCAAGGCGGCCCTGGGCGACCGGTTCGACATCAAGGATTTCCACGCCGTGGTCCTGGGCTCCGGCTCGGTGCCGCTGGACGTGCTGGAAGACCAGGTCGATGGCTGGATCGCGGCGGGCGGCGGGGCGCCGACGACCTAGACACGCCCTTCTCCCTCCCCCTCGGGGGAGGGGGGTCGCGAAGCGACCGGGTGGGAGCGGCCCGGCAGGAACGCACTTGATGATGTCGGAAAAATTGCTGAGGACGGCGCTTTGCCGCCCCCACCCGACCTCGCTTCGCTCGGTCACCCTCCCCGGAGCGGGGAGGGAAAGGTCTGGAGTCGGATTTTTCCGACTTTATGTGTATGAGCCGCCGCCATGCCCTTCACCGCAACCGTCCTGACCATGTTTCCCGAGGCCTTTCCGGGCCCGCTCGGCGTGTCGCTGATCGGCACGGCCTGGCGCGAGAAAGGCTTGTGGAGCCTGGATACGGTTGACATTCGCGGCTTTTCCACAGATACGCGCGGCTTCCTGGACGACACCCCTGCGGGTGGCGGCCCGGGAGCCGTGCTTAAGGCGGACGTGGTGGCCCGGGCGGTGGATAGCCTGCCGGGACCGACCAACCCTTCTAGGGGGCGCCCGCTTTTGTACATGAGCGCCCGGGGTCGGCCCCTGACCCAGGCGCGCGTCAAGGAATGGGCGAAAGCCGACGGAATCGTCGTGCTTTGCGGCCGTTTCGAGGGGGTGGATCAGCGGGTGCTGGACGCACGCGGGTTCGAGGAGGTCTCGGTCGGAGACGCGGTGCTCGCTGGCGGCGAGGCGGCGGCCATGGTCGTGATCGAGGCGTGCGTAAGACTGATCCCCGGGGTGCTCGGCGCGGCAGACAGCCTGTCGTCCGAAAGCTTCGAGGACGGGCTTCTGGAACACCCGCAGTACACGCGACCGCGGACGTTCGAGGGACTGGAGATACCCGAGGTGCTGCTGTCGGGCGACCACAAGAAGGTCGCCAAATGGCGCGAGGCGCAGCGGGAAGAGACCACGCGGGAGCGACGACCAGACCTCTGGGAAGCGCATCTCGCCAAATCACAGGCAAAGAGCGCAAAGCTCGAGGAGAAATGACATGAACATCGTTCAACAGCTGGACGCCGAAGAAAAAGCCCGCGTCCTGGGCGAACGCACCATCCCGGTCTTCCAGCCCGGCGACACCCTGCGCGTCAACGTGAAGATCAAGGAAGGCGAGCGCGAGCGCGTCCAGGCCTTCGAAGGCGTCTGCATCGCCCGTGACGGCGGCGGCATCAGCGAGACCTTCACCGTCCGCAAGATCTCGTTCGGCGAAGGCGTCGAGCGTAAATTCCCCATTCTGTCGCCGAACATCGAGTTGATCGAAGTGAAGCGCCGCGGCGTCGTGCGTCGCGCCAAGCTCTATTATCTGCGCGATCGTCGCGGCAAGTCGGCCCGGATCGCCGAACGCCAGACCGTCCGTCCCGCCAAGGGCGTCGTGGTTCCGGAAACCGGTTCGGCCGCCAAGGGCGACGAAGCCTGATTTGACATTGTCGCGCGCGGCTTGAGCGCGGATCGTGCTGAAATGACGAAGGCCCCGGCGACACCGCCGGGGCCTTTTTCATGCGCGGTGACTGACCCTACTGCGGGTACAGGGGATTGGACGCGTCCCTCTGGCCTTCCAGGCTGCGATTCAGGTCGTGAACCTCGTCATGATCGGCCTTCACCAAGGCGTAGGCCCGACGGATGGTCTCGCGGGTCGTGGCCGAAATGCTGGCGTCTTCCAACGCCCTTTCGAACTTGGCGGCGATAAAGCCTTCGCCGCTGTCGATGGAGCCGACGACCGTGTCGTCGTTGCGCAGCAGGGCGTGTTTGACGTCGAGAAAGGCGCGGTGGGCCTTGGCCAGGATCGAGCCCTTGGACTCAGGGTCGCCGCCCAGGCCCCGCACGGCCTCGGACAGGTCGTCCGCCACCTGCTGGCGTTCGATGCTGCGGCGCTCGAACAGGTTGGTGTAATCGGGATCGCGGGATTCCACGGCGGCTTCGCCATAGCCGTCGGCGCTGTCCAGGGTCGTCTCGATCAGGCTGTTCAGAACCTTGATGTCGTGAGCGTTGGGATTGGTCATGTCTTCCGTTCCTCCGCGATTGCGGTCGAACGGCGGAATGGCTGGGCGAGGCCTTGGTTGCCGCCCCGCGACATCAAAGTTTGGTGCGCAGGGACCACAGTTCCGGGAAGCAGCGCTTGGTCAGGGTCGAGGCCAGATAGGCCGCACCCTCGGTGCCGCCGGTGCCGCGCCGCCGGCCGATGATCCGCTCGACCGTGACGACGTGCTTGTGCCGCCAGGTCAGCAGGGCGTCGTCCAGATCGACCAGCTTCTCGGCCAGTTGATACAGGGCCCACCAGCGCTCGGTGTCGCGATAGACCTCCAGCCAGGCCCCCTCGACGGCCTCGGACGGCTCATAAGGCTGGGTCACGTCGCGGTTCAGCACCTCGGCCGGGATGGACAGCCCCGCCTGGGCCATCTGGGCCAGGGCGTCGTCGTACAGGCTGGGGGCCGCGATGGCGGCTTCCAGCGCGGCCAGGGCCTCGGGCCGGTCCGCGTGGAACTTCAGGAAGCTGGCGTCCTTCAGGCCCAGCATGGCCTCGAACCGGCGGAACTGGTCGCTCTGAAAGCCCGAGGAGGAGCCCAGCGAACCCCGGAACCGCAGATAGTCCGACGGGGTCATGGTCGAAAGAATGTCCCAGCTGTGGGTCATCACCGCCTGGATGCGCGAGACCCGGGCCAGGCTCTTGTAGGCCGGGACCAGGTCGCCTGCGCGAACCAGCTGCTGGGCCAGGGCTGTCTCGTGCAGGATCTGCTTCAGCCACAGCTCCTTGGTCTGGTGGATGACGACGAACAGCATTTCGTCATGCTGATCCGACAGCGGATGCTGGGTAGAGAGCAGGTCGTCCAACGCCAGATAGCCGGCGTAGGTGATGTCGCTGGATTGGGTCATGCGCCGCTATCGCCCGCGGGGGGCGGATGCGCAAGCCGGCCTAGTGCTGGCCCTGGCTCGAAGCGTTCGACGCGATCTGACGACCGGCGTCGAAGGCGTCGCGGGCGCCTTTGTAGATGAAGCCGTAGGTCGGATAGACGGTCGTGCCCAGGCCGTTGATCGGATTGTACCAGACCTTGACCTGAGACCAGTCGTTGGACGGCGAGACGTCCACGACGGTGACGTTTTCCTCGACCTTGCCGCGGCTGCCGCCCCAGTTGGCGTGGGTCACGCGCACGACCCGGTCGGTCAGGATGTCGGAGACGACGGCGACATGGCCCCGGCTCATCCGGCCTTCGGGACGGAAGACCAAGACCGAACCCGTTTCGGGCGCGTCGCCGGTGCGGAACTTCTCGGTGGCCTGACGCCACCAGGTCCAGGCGTCGCCGAAGATGTTGATGCCCGAGAACATGCGGGCGAAGGTCACGCACTGCCAGTACGGCTCATCGGCCTTTGCGGAAACGGGGGTGACGCCCAGCGCAAAAAAACCGAGGGTCGCCGCAACCGCGGCGGCTTTGAGCCGTTTCATCATGCTGAGGTCTCGTCCCGACTGCCGATGGTCTTTTTAGACCATAGGAAATTAGGATTGAAAAACCCTTTTCGGCGTATCGCCGTCCTGCGGTTTGTCGCTTGACGCTGTTTTGCGTCCTTGCGCCATCCCTCTCAAAGCCTTGCGAGCCGGGTGTTCCACCAGGTGGTAGGACAGGGCCGCCACGACCGGCAAAAGCGCCAGAATCGCCAACCACACGAAAAGTTGAAGCTGCTTGTCCGGGGCGTCGGTCAGCTTGGCCGCGAGGTTAATGGCCAGAAGTTTCCAAGGCACGCAGACCATATAGACCGAATAGCTGATCTCCCCCAGATAGACCGCCGGCCTGGACGCCAGCCATCCGGCCCGCTCGTTCGGCAGGGAGGCCAAGGACAGGATCAGGGCCCCGGCCAGCAGGACGGTGATCCCGTCCCATAGGCCCAGGGCCGCGCTCAACACCATCAGACCGAACGACACGGCCGAGGCGGTCCAGGGCGCCTTCAGCGGCGCCTTGCGGTAGACGAGGTACAGGGCGCAGCCCAGGGCGAAACAGGGCACGATCCGCAAGGCGCCCCAGCGGATGGTCGCCTCGGTCAACGGAAAGCCCGCGACGCGCTCGAACCCATAATACAGCACCGTCAAGAAGGCGGCCGTACCGACCACGGCCGCTACCGGCTTTTCACGCGCGCGCCAGAAGACGAAGGCGAACAGGGGGAAACAGAGATAGGCGAACCATTCCGCCGAGATCGACCAGGACGGATGGTTCCAACCGGCGACGGGGGCCAGGCCCCAGGCGTGGACCATCAGCAGATTGGCCGGAAGCGAGACCCACGACAGCACATTGCCGTCCACGTTCATCCCGGCGACCAGGGCGACGGCGGCCAGCAACCCCACCCCGACCAGGGTCGCCACATGCAGGGGATAGACCCGCGCCACCCGCGCCCACAGGAAGCCGCGATACGAAAACCGCTTCTCGCCAGCCGACTGAAGATAGACGTGGCTGAGGATGAAGCCGGACAGGACGAAGAACAGTTCGACCCCCAGATAGCCCTTGTCGACAAGGCCGGAGGACCCGGCGCCGGCCAGGTTTTCCCAGTAGGTATAGACGGCCACCCAGATCGCCGCGCCGAAACGCAGGGCGGTGATGGGGCGCAGGTCGGCGGGCGTCTGGACGGGGGTCATGATCTCACCTTGGCACGTCGGGCTTTGCGAACCGTGAAGGCCCGCAAGCGCCGTGCCTTGGCCACCCTATCCCACCCAGGTTCCGTGGAAGCCTGCGGGGAGGGCGATGTCGGCGGCCCAGGAGGTGACCGGCCCGTCCTCGACATGAGCGGCGTCATAGACGTGCAGTTCGGTGCGGCCCTCGCGCAGATTGATCGACGGCCCGACCAGCCAGGCCTCGGCCTCGGCCGTCGCCCCGGGCTTGGGTACGAAGACCGTCTCCTCGACGATCTGGTGAAGACCGAAGTCGAAACCTTGCGATCGGCCGGTCTTCCAGTCCTGGACCGCTAGGCCGGTCGGTAGGGGGCGGCCGCGCGTCTCGCCCGAGGTGTGGGCGGTCAGGCTGCGGGCCAGGCCGGCGCGGCGCGGATCCGACTTGGGAAACTCGCCGACCCTCTCGCTGGTGAACATCTCCGCCGCGCCATCGGGGCGAAGGGTGATCAGGGCCAGTTTCGCCGGGTCGCCCGGCACGACGCCATGGCCTTCGACCAGCACCCGCGCCCCGTCGACGGCGAAGCGTGGATCGCCGCTGGCGGCGACGTCGAAACGGATCGTGCCGTCGCGTTCGGCCCAGGCGTCGCCCAGATGGAAATGGAAGAAGCCGGGCAAGTCGTAGATCCGGCGCTGCGTCAGGTCGTCCTTGTCCAGCACCATGACCTGGGTTCCCGTCTCGGGCCGCCATACCAGGCCGTTGATGATCGGCATGGCTTGGCGTTCCTGGATCCACGGCTGGAGCACCAGAATCAGGTGGCGGTCGGTGGCGGTGAAGTCGTGCATATAGCTGGCGCGCGGCAGACGGATGATCTCGGCGTGCTTGAGGCCGCCATCAGGATTCAGCCGCCAGATCACGGCCTGGTCTCCGGCCGTGCCGACATTCCAGATTGAACCGTCGGGCGCGCGGCGGGGGTGGGCCTGGAACGGCATGCCCCTCAGGTCGTCGCGCAGGGTGACAAAGCTTCGGGTCGACAGGTCGGCCCCATCCATGGCCAGCGGAGAGCCGCCTTCCCACAGAGCCCAAATCTGGTTTCCCGCCGCCATGACGGCCGTGTTGGCGGCGTTGGCGTCGTCGTTCGAGCCGACGCGGGCGCGGGCGTCTCCGCGCGTGCCGAAGCCGGGTGTCACGACGGCGTCCAGTTCGGTTTCGACCCGACGCTTGGGCGTATCGGCGAACCGGGCCTCCAGCGTGGCCTGGCCGTCGTGGATTCGGAACGCCCGCATCAGGCCGTCGCCGTCGAACCAGTGGGTGACCGATCCGCCCGGACGCCGGAACCGGCCCGGTCCGTTGCGGAACAGGGCACCCTCCAGCCCCGCCGGCGCGCGGCCGTGGATCAGGCGCATCGTCTGACGCGGCAGGTCGCCTTCGACATCGCGGGTGGCCAGGGTCCAGTCCGCCTGGGCGGCGACGTCGAGGGCCGCAGCGGCGCGGACCATCTCGGGCGTGGCGACGGCGGCCGACAGGGCGGCGGCGCCCATCAGGAAGGAACGGCGTGAAGGGGTCATGGTCCGGCTCCGGGCTTAGGTCTGGTTACTTCAGGCTGATGGTCTGGGCGACGGCGCCTGTCGCCGCGAACTTCGCGCGCTCCCACGAGGCCGGCCCCATGTTTCCGGCGGCGTTGTTGGAGAAGGCGAAGGGCTCGATCGGCATGCCGAACGGATTGGTCTTCATCTTCCCATCGCCATCGACGTCGTGGAAGGCGCGCATCGCATAGTCGCCGTCCGGCAGGTCCTCGAACCGGACCTGTTTGGAAGCGCCTGCCGCGTCCACCATGGCGTAACCAACCGGCTGGCCCTCGCCGCCGTAGTTGGCCTCGCTGTTGAACAGGGCGACCATGATCCGCCCGGTCGGCGCAGCGACGTCGAAGTCGAAGGTGATGTCTGCGGCCAAGGCGGAGGTCGATGCCAGGGCGGTTGCAAGAGCGGCGGAAGCGCAAAGGGCGGAAAGGGTCTTCATGGCGGGCGTCCTGTTCATGCCGGGCCGACGACCGGCCCTCGATGACTGGACCCTGAAGACGAGGGCACGCCTTCGCCATCGGACATGCGGGAGCGACCACCCGGCCTTCGTGAATGACCGTCTCCGCCGCCGACGATGCGCGTGTCGCCGCCCGCTCAAGGCGTTTTTGCGCCCCATCTCGCCGCTACAGCGCGTTACATGTCGAAACGCGCGCGACATCAGTCCCAGCCGGGCCTGTGGCAGTCTCTACGCGTTACGGCCTGGTGGCGGAGTGGCTACGCGGCGGGCTTGCAAGCCCGAAAACCCTCCGTTCGACTCGGAGGCCAGGCCTCCATCCTCTCCTTGCCGTCAGAGGAAGGAGTAGGGATCGACGTCCACCGTCAGCCGGACCGAGGCGGGGACCTTCACCCGCGCCAGCCACGCCCGCAGAAACGCCTGAAGGTTCACGTCGCGGTCGGCCCGCACCAGCAGCCGCTTGCGGCGTCGCCCCCGCACCAGGGCCAGGGGCGCGTCGGCGGGGCCATAGACCTCCAGCCGCTCGGCGTTGGGAATGGCCTGGGCCAGGTCGGCGGCGACCTTCTCCACCGCCGCCGCATTCTCGCTGGACAGGATGATCGCCGCCAGTCGGCCGAAGGGGGGCAGGGACGCCGCTTCTCGCTCGGCCATCTCGGCCTCGACGAAGGCGTCGCGGTCGCCGGCGGCCAGCGCCATCAGCACCGGGTGTTCCGGGGTCCAGGTCTGCAAAATGGCCCGCCCCGGCCGGTCGGCGCGGCCCGCCCGCCCCGTCGCCTGAGCCAAGAGCTGATAGGTGCGCTCGGCCGCCCGCAGGTCGCCGCCGCGCAAGCCCAGGTCCGCATCCACCACCCCGACCAGGGTCAGGCGGGGGAAGTTGTGGCCCTTGGCGGCGGCCTGGGTCGCGACCAGGATGTCGATCTCGCCGTCGGTCATCCGCTGGATCAAGGCCCGCGCCGACTTGGCGTCGGGCGCGGTGTCAGAGCTGAACACCGCCGTCCGCGCCTCGGGGAACAGCTGGCGCACCTCCTCCTCGACCCGTTCGACGCCGGGGCCGACCGAGACCAGGGAGTCCTCAGCTCCGCACGACGGGCACAGTTTGGGCCGCGCCATGGAAAAGCCGGTCAGGTGACAGACCAGACGGCCGGTATAGCGATGCTCGACCAGCCAGCTGTCGGTATCCGGCGCCGTCAGGCGGTGTCCGCAGACGCGGCACAGGACGACGGGCGCATAGCCGCGCCGGTTCAGGAACAACAGGGTCTGCTCGCCCCGCGCCAGGGTCTCGGCCACCGCCGTACGCAGGGGCTGGGACAGCCAGGTCTGGGGATCAGGCGTGTGCTGACGCAGGTCCAGCAGTTCGATGTCGGGCATGACCGCCACCCCGTGCCGGGCGCCCAGCTTCAGCCAGTCGTAACGCCCGGCCTGGGCGTTCCACAGTGTCTCCAGCGACGGCGTCGCCGAGGCCAGAACCACCGCCGCCCCCTCGATCCGCGCCCGCGCCACCGCCAGATCCCGTCCGTGATAGACCAGACCCTCTTCCTGTTTGAACGAACTGTCGTGCTCCTCGTCCACCACGATCAGCCGCAGATCGACGAAGGGCAGGAACAGGGCCGAACGGGCGCCGACCACGATGTTGCAGCGGCCGGCGACCACCGCCTCCCACACCTGACGGCGGCGCGGCGGGGCGACGCCGGAATGCCATTCGGCCGGGGCGGCGCCGAACCGGGCCGTGATCCGCTCAATCAGGGCCTGGGTCAGGGCGATCTCGGGCAGAAGGATCAGGATCTGCGCCGCCGGATCGGCCCGCAGCACCCGCGCGATCGCCTCCAGATAGGCCTCGGTCTTGCCCGATCCCGTGACCCCGTCCAGCAGGAAGGGCCGGAAACCGCCGCCCGTCACCCCGGCCGCCAGGGCCGAAGCCGCCGCCGCCTGGTCGCCGTTCAGGGTCGCCGGCGCATGGTCGGGGTCGGGCCGGTCGAACGCCGCCTCCGCCGCGATCTCGACGATTTCCAGCACCCCCTCGTCGATCAGTCCCTTGATCACGCCCGACGACACCCCGGCGGCGCGCGCCAGATCGGCGCCCGCCATGGCGCGGTCGCCCAGGGCTTCCAGCACCCCCGTCCGGGCCGGGGTGGCGCGCGCCGGCTGGCGCTCGCCGACACGCCGCACCCGGCGTTCCGGCCGGGGACGCGGCGCGCGCAGCCCCTTCAGCGCGGTCGCCGCCATCTCGCCGGGCGGCGACAGGGTCCAGCGGCCGGCCCATTCGACGAAGTCCATCACCCCAGCCGGTAGCGCAGGGTCGTCCAGTCTCGACTCGACCGATTTCAGCCGCCGGTTGGAGCCGGTGGTCTCGAACACCTCGGCCACCACCCCCCGGATCAGCCGCGGCCCCAGGGGCACGGCGACCTGATCGCCGCGCACCAGGCTCAGCGTCTCGGGAACCTCATAATCGAAGGCTTCCGGCACGGGCAGGGGAATGAAGACCGAGGCGACGTTCATGCGATCCTCCCCCATTGGGGGAGGGGGACCGCCCGAAGGATGGTGGAGGGGGCAAGGGCGGACTGGGTGTGGAGCGTGGAGCGCCTGCGCGCGGGCAGGCCCCCTCCACCGCTCCGCGGTCCCCCTCCCCCGACGGGGGAGGATTTGGCTCGCGTCTCGATCTCCACGCCGCTAAAAGCCAAACTCATGAAACTCTTTCTCGATACCGCCGACGTCGCCGTCATCAAGGACATGGTCCCCACCGGAATGGTGGACGGCGTCACCACCAATCCGTCGCTGATCGCCAAGTCGGGTCGGAACATCGCCGAGGTCATCGCCGAAATCTGCGCCCTGGTCGAGGGGCCGATTTCCGCCGAGGCCGTCTCGCTCGATTTCGAGACCATGGTCAAGGAGGGCGACAAGCTCGCCGCCATCGCCCCCAACGTGGTCGTCAAACTGCCCCTGACCTGGGACGGCCTGCGCGCCTGCCGCGTCTTCACCGACAAGGGGATCAAGACCAACGTCACCCTGTGCTTCTCGGCCGCCCAGGCCCTGCTGGCCGCCAAGGCCGGCGCCACCTTCGTCTCGCCCTTCGTCGGCCGGCTGGAAGACAATGGCGCCGACGGCATCGCCCTGCTGGAGGAAATCCGCGTCCTCTATGACGTGCACGGTTTCGAGACCCAGATCCTGGCCGCCTCGCTGCGCAATGTCGCCCATGTGGCCGCCGCCGCCGTGGCCGGATCGGACGCCGCCACCTTCGGCGCCGACACATTCAAGGCCCTGGTAAAGCACCCGTTAACCGACAGAGGTCTTGATGCCTTCGTGGCGGACTGGGCCAAGACCGGTCAGTCCATCCTGTAAATCGCGCGTCACGGAGAGGTCTGTTTGAGCGGCTCATTGGACCTTTTCGAAACCGCCGAGGCGGAGCCGGTCCCCCATCTGGGCGACGGCCTGCACTGGCCCGAGGTGCGCGGCTGGCTGCAGACGCACGCCCAGACCCTGCTGGACGATCGCTCCCTGCTGGAGGAGATCGGCCTGCGTCCGCACGGTCGCAATGTGGTCGAGTTCGGCGCCGCCGCCCTGACCCGGCTCGAGGCGGTGGTCGAACGCGAGACCGGCGCCCGGCGCGAGGTCGAGATGATCGCCCGGGCCAATTTCGCCGCCCAGACCCAGACCCATGTCGCCGCCCTGGACCTGATGGAGGCGCGCAATCATTCCGACCTGGCGCGCCGTCTGGATGCCGCGGCCCAGGGCCGGTTCGGTCTGGCCGGCGCCGCCATCGCCATGGAAAAGCCGGGCGGCGTGCCCTTCGGCTGGCGTGCGCTGGAGCCCGGCGCGGTGGACAATCTGCTGGGCGAGCATGGCCTGACGTGGCTGGGGCCGGTGTTCGAGGGACTGGACCTGTTCGGCGCGGCCGGAGACCAGGTGAAGTCGGTCGCCCTGATCCGCATGGCCCCGCATCTGACGCCGGGCGAACCGCCCCGGTCCTGCCTGTGCGCCTTCGGCTCGCCCGAGGAAGCGGGTTTCACCCCGACCATGGGCTGCGAACTGGCGGCCTTCCTGGCCCGGGTGGTGGAGCGGATGGCCGAGCGATGGCCGGTGTTGAACTGACCGCCGCCGACGCCCTGCTCGCCTGGCTCGAGCATCTGGCGCACGAGCGGCGGCTGTCGCCGCGCACCCTCGAGGCCTACGGCCATATCGGTCGGCTGTATGTCGCCTTCCTCGAACGCCATCGCGGCGAGGCCCTGTCGCTGAAAGGCCTGGGAACCGTCACCGCCGCCGAGGTCCGCGCCCATATGGCGGAGCGCCGATCCGGCGATCATCCCCTGGCGGCCCGGTCCCTCAGCCAGAGCCTGTCGGCCATTCGCGGCTTTCACGCCTTTCTCGACCGGCGGCTGGACACGCCCGCCCCCCAGCTGGCCCTGGTGCGCGGCCCCCGGATCAAGCCGTCCCTGCCCCGGCCCGTGACGGAGGATCAGGCGCGCGGCCTGCTGGCCGAACCCGACGCCGACCCGGACGCCGAACCCTGGGAGGCCGCGCGCGACCGCGCCGTCCTGACCCTGCTCTACGGCTGCGGCCTGCGGATTTCCGAGGGCCTGTCCCTGACCCGCGCCGATGCTCCCTTGGGTGAGACGTTGCGTGTTCTCGGCAAGGGATCAAAGACCCGGATCGTCCCGGTCCTGCCGGCGGTCCGCGCCGCGGTGGACGCCTATCTGGCGCTCCAGCCCTTTCCGCTTCAGCCGTCCGACGCCCTGTTCCGCGCCCGGCGCGGCGGTCCGCTCAGCCCGCGCCACGTCCAGGCCTCGGTCCAGCGGCTGCGCGGGCGGCTGGGCCTGCCTGAACGCACCACCCCCCACGCCCTGCGCCACAGTTTCGCGACCCATCTGCTGGGCGCCGGCGCCGACCTGCGGTCGATCCAGGAACTGCTGGGCCACGCCAGTCTCTCGACGACCCAGAAATACACCGGCGTCGACGCCGAACGCCTGCTGAACGCCTATGCGGCGGCCCATCCCCGCGCGTAATGCCCGATCTCCCGCGTGACTAGATCGCCCTCACCGCGCCACCGTCCAGCCGGATCAGCGAGCCGGTGACATAGGCGGCCAGGGGGCTGGCCAGGAAGGCGGCGGTGGCGCCGAACTCCTCGGTCGCGCCGATCCGGCCGACGGGGATGGATTTCACGGATTCGGCGCGGGCCTCCTGCGGCGTCACGCCGGTGCGTTCGGCCGTCGCCTGGTCCAGGCGGGCGATGCGCGGGGTGTCGATCCGGCCCGGCAGCAGGGTGTTGACCGTGACCCCGTCCGGCCCGACCTCGTTGGCCAGGGTCTTGGCCCAGGCGGCGACCGAAGCCCGCAAAGTGTTGGACACCCCCAGGGCGGCCGACGGCTCGACCACGGTGATCGAGGCGACGTTCAGGATCCGCCCCCAGCCGGCGGCCCGCATCCGCGGCAGCACCCGGTCGGTCAGGCGGAAGACCGACAGCACCATGGATTCGAAATGATCGCGCCAGACCGACGGCTCCAGCCCCGACACGCCCGACGGCGGCGGCCCTCCGGTGTTGTTCAGCAGGATCTCGATATGGCCGCCCAGCAGCTCCTCGGCCAGGTCGGCGGCCCTCATCAGGGCCTCGTGATCGGCCAGATCGGCCGTGACCACGGCCGCCTTGCCCGGGCCCATGGCGTTCAGTTCGTCGGCCACGGCCTGAAGCCTGGCCGCGTCGCGCGACAACAGGGCCACATGGGCGCCTTCGGCCACCAGGGCCGTGGCCACGGCCCGGCCCAGGCCGGACGAACCGCCGCAGATCAGGGCGCGTTTGCGCGTGAGTTTCAGGTCCATGTCGGCTCCATGCTTTGGCTCAGGCGGCGGATATCGGGTTTCCGTAGCGTCAGCGCAACGCGGCGTTAACCGACGCAGCGCACCTTCGTCTTCATGTGGCCGCCAGCAACCGTCTGGATCGGCCGTGGAGGGCCGGCCCATGTCGACCAAAATAACCTCGAGCGTGCGTCGCCACAGCGACCATTTCGAGCCGCAGGACACCGATCCGCACGAGCAGCGCCGCCTGCGCGGCCAGCTGGAGCAGATCGACTACGCCGCCTATGTCGCCAACAAAGAGCTGATCGGCCAGGCCCTGACCGGGCTGGACGCCGCCTCCCTGCAGAAACTGGCCGTCCTGACCGCCGGCGCCCGCGCCAAATGGGGCGCCGAGGCCCTGCGCCTGGCCCACTCGGGCTCGCCGGTCACCGCCGACCAGGTCGCCCGCCTGACCGCCGCCCGCACCGCCTTCGACGAACTCGCCGAAGTCTACGAGGCCCTGCGCCGGATGGTGGAGCGCGGGTATGCGGTGTTGAAGTAGGAAACGTCATAGGGACGTATGAAGCCTAGGCGTTCTCTGCGAGGCGCACACAAGGCCATCTAAGCAGAGCTAGGATAGCAATGGCGAACGTATCAATCGACCGTTGCACCGCAGCAGTGACTTCGCTTTCCTGCCGGCTGAAAGCGCAAGAGCTCGCAATCGCTACTGGATTTTTTTGGGCTCACGGCGAAGGTGTACACCTCCTTACCAACTGGCATGTTGTGACTGGCCGCCACCCGCTAACCGGTAAGCACTTGTCAGACCACGCAGGCGAGCCAGATCGACTTTTGATTGACGTCTTTGAAGGCCGAGATCTTAACCGACGACGCACCGTGGAACTGCCAATCTTGGCGGCTGATGGTGCCCCCTTGTGGCGGGAGCACAGCTACTGGCGCTCAGCAGTCGATGTCGTGTCGATCCCCCTGGGAGACTGGGGCGGATCGGTTTTCGCTTTGAACGAGACGCCCACCCACAAGGCGCTTCGCCAGGTTGGGACTGATGTATTCGTCTTAGGATTTCCTCGCGGCATTGGACCTGATCGCCATGCCATCTGGAAGCGTGCAAGCATCGCCAGTGAGCCAGATGTTGACGTGGACGGCTTGCCGCTAAGGCTGATCGACACTGCGACCGCAGCCGGAATGTCGGGAGCGCCAGCAATTCAGCGCTTCAGAGGACAAGCTACTGGGGAAGAGGGAGGCATTATTATGGGGATCGACGGGTTCCGTCTTCTCGGGGTCTATTCGGGACGGTTGGCAGGTCAGAACGAAGCCGATGTGGCACTAGGGCGGGTATGGAAAGAGCCTCTAGTTGATGAAATTATAGCAAACGGGACAGATGGCAGCCGCGAGCCGCGCGGACCTATGCCGCCTCCGTATGAGTTCGTAGATTTTAAATCCCTACCGAAGGGCGTCCTCTGATGCCGCTATTCTAAGAGCGTTCAAGTCACCAAACCTGAACACTCTTCATTTGGAAATCAGAAACGCCTGGTGGAGCCGAGGGGAGGCTCGCTCAACCTAACAAAATCAATAACTTATATGTGACGCCGTGCGCCCCGTGTGGGCCCTCTGTGTAGCATCCGGCCCCTGCGGATGCCAGTCGCGAAACCTGCCACTTTTTTGGTAGTGGGCTGTGCGATGCAACGTTAGGGTGACGGCCTCTGGGGAGGGCACCGTGAACCACGATCCGAAAGGCTTCTATAGCCGCTTGGGCTTATCGCCTGATGCGAGCCTCAGCGAGATTAAAACTGCATACCGGTCGCTCGCCAAAGCACTCCATCCTGATGTTAACTCAGATCCTAGGGCATCAGAGAGGTTTACTGCATGTTCTGAAGCGTACGCTATACTCGGAGATCCAGATAAGCGTGCTCATTACGACAGCGCCGCCTACGAACATGCGGCTTCAGACATTGAAGCGAACGAGGCTCTTGAGCCGATAAGTTGCTCGCGCTGCCGAAAGGTGACCGCGCAACCCCGGAACGTGACCTTCAGAAGCGTGGTGAGTGTTATCCTCACCACTATCACAACGCCCGTTCAAGGCATTTTTTGCTCTGACTGCGCGCAAAAAACAGCAATCAAAGCCTCAATAACCACAGGGTTGTTTGGGTGGTGGGGCGTTCCTTGGGGGCCGATCCTGACCATCAAGGAAATCGTTCGGAACGCTGCGGGTGGAGACAGGAAACCTGCTCTCGATGATCGCTTAGCTTATTACAACGCAGTCGCCTTTGCTTCTCGCGGGAATTTCAGCCTCGCTCATGCCATTGCCCGGCAGGTTCGCGGCTCGACCGACGAGCGGCTAGCATTAGAAGCGCTTCGGCTTGTCGATGAGCTGGAGCGTCGCGGCGTCCCGAAGAACAATCCTGCGCTTAAGTCCGGATGGAAACCGGCTGGGCGAGGCTGGGCAATACATGGAGCCTCACTGCTTGGTCTACCGGCAGCAGTCGGGCTAGCCGTCGTTATGCTTGATGGCGGATCAAGCTACGCGTCGCCACCTCGGTATTCTCCCACGTACACCGAGCCCGCCCCTGGCCCGCCGTTGGCTCCAACGAATGTCCCTAAGGCAATTCCTGAGCCCAAAGTTATTCTGGCCTCATGCGACACCCCGCCTTTGAACGGGGACGAGTTTGCTCGCGACGGCTTAGAGGAAGATGGGCATCGCATCACCATAAAGAACGGGGGTTCCGGCGATGCGCTTGTAAAAATTCGTGAGTATCCATCTAGGAAAATAGTTTCGACCATGTTTGTTAAACGTGGGCAGCAGGCATCATTCAACGACCTTCCAGATGGAGAGTACGAGATGCTGTTTGCGACAGGTGACGTACTTGATGAAAGCTGCCGCCGCTTTTCCGGGGACGTGCTAACACAGAGATTTCCGGGAAAAGAAACCTTCATCACGCAATATGAAGGTAACCAGATCATCAAGAGCAATCTAACGTTGACGCTATACAACGTTCCTGGAGGCAACGTGAGCCCGCAGCGGGTGAGCGAAGACGAGTTCAACGCCGGCTAAGCGACGACTGACCCCTCTAACGATCTGCCTTTCTTGGTCGTTGAAGAAAGCCTACCACGACATATGGAAGGGCCGACACGACATTAAGAATGGACCACGTATCGCGTTCAAATGCCACGCGGAAAACCGGGTTGTATAGGATTGCAATGAATATAAAGACCCACATTAATGGACGGTGCTGGCCAAGCCTCCACGCAACGAAAATCGAGGCCACGCAAACCACCAACCGCAGCAGCATGTAAAACCCATACGGCCAAGAACCTACTGCCGCTAGTATTAGCAGCAGCGCAGTCGTAAGCCAGACCGCTACAGGAATTCGCCGGTCTTGATCTGGGCTGATCATGGCAATACGCGAGAAGACTGCGCTAATGCATCAGCTGATTTCGGCGTTCTGCGCCTTACGGCTTGGGCACCCGAGAGGGCCCCAATGCCTGTCCCCACGGGAATGGAAACAAACGTAAGCCATTGGTTGAAGCTGGCCGGATCCCCATTGATGAGAGTGCCGACAGCGAGGAAAAGCAATACTGCAGCAACCAAACCGATGAGCGCCCAAGCTACTATGTAAGGATTGGCGCGCTTAAACAGCAAGTGGGGACAGAATACCGCACCAGCAGCGGCAAATCCCCATTGGATACCGACCAGATAGAAACTTAAACCATCACCCTCCCACGTCCCGGTCAGACGCTGAAGGAAGTCCAAGCAAGCCACCGCTACAAACGCTGCGATTAAGATCGGCAAAAGGACAATCAGCGTTGCCGCTATCGCCAGTGGCGTTTGCCACATCTCTGCGTATTTCATCGCCGCGCCCAATTCCCTGTCCTACAACTCTGATCAACCGTGGAACGGCTGTCTAGTCCAGTAGGGGCACTGAAGGGCGCACAACGCAAGCAGCTACCCCGGACTGAAAATTTGTCTCGTATTTCCGAGGGGGCAACCTCCAACCGTTGAAGCTGGGCTGCCCCCGCACGCCCCTCCCGGGCACTAGGATGAAGTTCAGCCAACCACCTATAGGATCGCCATAGGCTCGAAAGTTGTAAGTTGTGCGCCATGGCTCACAAGATATGTTGACGGCAGTTATGCGCTATGGTTATGAGCCACTTAGGAACCGCCCCTAACTTGTGAGCCATCATGCACCGCATCGCGTACTACCGGGTCAGCACCGGCGACCAGAGCATCGAAGCCCAACGCGCATCGCTGGGCGGTGGCTTCGATCAGGAGTTTAGCGACGAGGGTATCAGCGGCGCAACGGTCGCGGCCACTCGGCCCGGCTTCTCAGACTTGCTGACGAAGGTACGGTCAGGCGACACACTTCACGTATACGCGGTTGACCGCCTCGGGCGGGATGCGCTGGACGTTCAAACCACCGTGCGCAGACTTCTCGACATGGACGTCACGGTCCACGTTCACGGCTTAGGTCCAATAGGGCGTGGAGTTGGCGAGTTGATCCTAGCTGTCCTCGCTCAGATTGCGGACATGGAAAGGCAGCGGATCGCCGAGCGCACCCGCGCTGGCCGAGAGGTTGCAAGGGCGGCGCTGACGGCCACCGGGCGCACCCACAGAGGCAAGTCCAGCCTCGGCCGACCGATGGCCCAGGACGGGACTGCGGTGAACCTCTGGCGGCGAGAAAACGGGGCCAGCATAGCGGACACCGCCAAGCAGTTTGGTTTGTCTCTGGCGACCGTCAAGCGGTACAGCGCCAAAGCCAGTCGCGAGGCGGGCGCTTAGTTGGCGTAGGAGGCGGCGAACTCGTCGAAGTTAATCGCAACATCGCGCCCAATGAGGAAGTCGAGAAGGCGATCCATGCCGCGAAGCCGCATGGTCCTATTCAAGCTGTTAGCAATGGTCGCGTTTCGCATCAGGGCCGTCGTGACTTCGTGCCGGGGGAACGCCCGGAGATACAACACGCCCTGTTCTAGGGTGCGCACCGCACGTGACTGCTCGATTGATGACAGGCTGTCGATGCCGCCGCCCATGCCTATTGGCATCCTGAGCCGCGTCAGCTCGATCTGCTCAAACACATTCGTCATGCGAGTGAGGTGAATGCCTAAACGGTACTCGCGCCAAAGACGACGCCCGGCGACAAGCCAGAAAGTTACTGCCGCAAGCGCAGCTAGAAAAGCCCACATCAACTCGCCCCTCGAACATCCAAACACCTGAACATACACGGGAGCGTAATTGCCGTAAATGCCGTGGCCGTATCAGCCAAGTCGCTGGACGGTTCGGTGTGGTCCGAACGTCAGTCAAACAAGACGCCGACCTTCGCACCATTGTCGATCAACTGGACGCCAAGGGCGTAGGCTTCCGCGTTCTGGATCAGGCCGCCGTAGACACCACCACGCCCAACGGACGGTTGATGCTCAACATGCTTGCAGCCTTCGCAGAGTTCGAGACGGACCTGAGGAAAGAGCGCCAGCGGGAAGGTATTGAGAAGGCCAAGGATCGTGGTGCCTATAAGGGCCGCCCGACCAGTCTTCCTCGCGATCAGGTCAAGGCGTTGAAGGCTGAGGGGGTGGGCGCAACGGAGATCGCGAAGCGCCTCGGAATGGGCCGCGCATCGGTCTATCGGCTGCTCAATGAGGCGGCGGCATAGGCCGGGATCGCAGCGGCCACGCTGGGCCGGATTTCCGGCCCGTGGGCGGGCCTCTCCAGCCCGCTCGACCTTGGGGGGCGCCGACGCCTTCCCGGCCCCACCACCCTCCACAGGGCATATGGCGAAGGTGTCAGGATTTTTCGCCCAGGCATCGTCCCGCGCGACAGTCGGACCTGAGGGCCGATGGGATATTTTCGACGGGTTCGGCGACGGGAGTGCTCGTCCTTGATTGTGGAGCATCCCTCCGACAGCAAGAGCCGCATACTACAGGCCTAACGAGCCGATAATTTTGTCTGTCGCTTCGCGCGTTTTAGCTTCGTGCTCCCAATAGGATTGCTCAGACACCTTCAATAGCGGCACGTCATACCCGCCGAAGCGGTAGGTTTGCGAATTTGCCGAGGCGCTTTGCAAAAGACTGCCGAGCGCCAGAAACATGGAGGCATCGACATCTTCGGAAAAACCTTGGGGGCGTTGCTTCAAGCCCTGAGCCAAAGAGGCGGCAGCGGTTGCTAACGGATGGGGACGCAGCCCCATCTTTCCGTCGAACAAATCTGGCTTGGTCGAATAGAGCATTGCAACAAGGCGGCTAGACAGAGTTTTGACATCGAACTCTGGGCTAAACGGGCTAGTTCTTCGGATGGCATCTTCGATGATGCCGCCCGCCTCAGTGAGCTTCACCAAGCTCTTGAATTTTCCAAACACCGTCGGCCCCCATTGAGAATGCGGATACGTCTAGCAGAGCTGTGCAATTGCCGTAAATGCCGTGGTCGTATGATCCGCATGTCACGAACTTCTGGCTGTGGTCAGAATGTCGGTCAAACAGGACGCCGATCAGCGCCTTGTGCGGCTGGGTGCGGGAATTAGGGCGCTTCGGGAGGAGTTGCGCCTGTCGCAAGAGGCATTGGCTGATGCTGCTGGGATCGACCGTTCACATATGAGCCGCATCGAACGAGGGAAGCGAAATGTCAGCTTCCTGAATATCTGCAAGGTGGCGGATGCGCTGGGCGTATTGCCGAGTGCGGTGGTCAAGGCCGGTGAGCTTTGATTTTGAGCGGTTTGTAATTGATACCCTCATGCAAAGGAGCAATTAGATGCTCTTAGCCGTCCGCAGATGCGGGGGACCTACGTCAACGGTTATGGTCGTGGTAGGAAGCAATTCCGAGAGAGGTTAGCGAAGCTAACGGCGATCACCGGGCAAAACTCACGCAACGCTCAAGACAACTCATGGTCACATCCATAGGTTTGGCGCGCTGAGCTGGCAAAATCCTATCTATTTGGGGAGAGAGCCGGGCAGCCTACGAACAACTCATCCAATCTTTGGTCACATATGATAGCATATATCTTCTATATATTATCCAATAAGCCGATTGTAAATATCATGGACGGTGCCATGACTGTCCAGTAGTTACGCTACGCGTCGATAAGGTCGAGGCTTGTATCATGATAGATATTGTAGGCATCTTGAAACAGCCGGTCTTCGTTCTCGCTGAGCCTCAACCTATTCGCCGTGTAGATGTTGCTGAACCGAATAAGCGCCTCACCCAACGCAAGCTGGAATATGTTTGACGTTATCGCGTTACCAGCGGAACCGCGACCCGCTCCAGCAAGAGCGGCAATCGCGGTGATCTCCGGCCTAGGAAGCCGCGTGCCTTTACCGCTGTACAGCGTTGGGTGGCTAGCTGATGCACCGGGCATCGATAGATCCCACTTGGGAAAGATTGAGCGGGGGGAACGCAACGTGACGTTTCTCAACATACTGCGCATAGCTAGGGAGCTTGGAATGAAACCCTCTGCCATCCTCTTAAGAGCTTCGCTTTGATGAAATCTGCGGACCTCACGACCGGCGGAATTTTCGAGCTGGGAGGCCTCGGCGTCGCCTTGGCGGCCCCATCCTCGCGGTTGACGATGAAGGCCGCTCCCGGCACCGGAAATCGGCCTTCTCGGCCTCTCAGGAAGGCAGGCCTCGCCGGGACTTGTGGGTATGACGGGTTTTGGAAAGATCGGCAGGACGCTGACGACCTGAAGTGTGCGGAGCCGCCGTCCGCGCGCAATCTGTCTTGTTCTAAAACTCGGTCGCAGGCTGGCCAAACTTGGGGTGGATCGGGGGCTTGAAGCCAGGGACACGGTAGAGGCGCATTCCCTCGACAATCTGGTGGAGGGAGTAACCGTCGCCATATCCGTCCGCGACGTCCTTGGCGGAGTGTCCCATTATCTGCCGCTGCACGCCTTCGATAATGCCGACATGTCGAGCCCAGTGCTTGAACGTGTGCCGGAAAGAATGGAACACGAGGCCTTTGTGGCTCACGCCGCATTCCTTTCGGTAGCCGCTGAACCATTCACCCCACTTGGCCGTAAGCCGCCCAAATTTGTTCGGTTTGAGGTCGGGAAACAGGCGCTCCTGTCCCATCTCCTTTTGGTGCTCCACAAATCGGAGGAAGCCGCATTGAACGAGTTCGCTGTGAACCGGCACCATGCGCACGCTCCCGGCATTCTTGACCTTAAGATTATCGTCGGCGTCTGCCCGGATATAAATGAACTTGTCTGTAGCAAACGTCTCCCCCACGGTCGGATAAGTCTCATCTATCAAATCAACGACGCGAAGTTGCCCAAGCTCTTCAAGGCGCGCCCCAGTGTAAACGGCCAATAGAGGGAGCCAGTATGCCGCTTCGCCCTTGCCGCCAGCGGGGCGAGCGCCTGCCGCATGTACGGGGCCGTCAAAAATCAACTTGAGTGTGTCGGCTTTGAACGGAATACGTGGCGTGCCCTCGTCGCCTTTCACAAGGACTGTCACCCCTTCGGCGGGGTTCGCCTGAATAATGGCGTTGGATACGGCATAGCTAAAGATTGTTCGTAACCGAGAAAGCTTGACCTTTATATTTGCGGAAGAGTGACCTTTCGATACGAGGCTATTCTTGAAATCGATGACGTGCCGCCTCTCAATCTTGGTCAAGCTTAGACCGCTCACGCATTCCTCGAACCATCGGACCACCGCTTTGTGGTCGGCGACACCTTTAGATGAAACGCTACGCTCATTGGCCCATTGATCTATGAGCTCTGCGAAGGAGGGCGAAGCATCAACATCTACTTTGGTAGTTATCTTGCTGATCGTCTGACGATCAGGTGAGGATGGCGTCCGAGCAAGTAGCATCATTTGCTCTGCATGCTTCTGATCTCCCTTTGCGTCTCGTATCAAGTCGCGGACGGCCATTTGCTCGGCAGTTAGTTTGTCGTCAGGCTGCGCTAGCTCACGTTCGATGCGGTCCCGATCTTCCTGTCGCCATTCATAATCAAGAGATTGCTGCTCGAAATACGCCAAGCTTTCCATCTCATACTCGAACTGCTCATAGGTCCAGCTTTCTTCCGCAGGGCGCGGTCGTGCGGGCGCAACGCCGCCCATCACCAAATCAGACCGATGGCTCTGAAACTCGTCATCGAGTGCCACCCACATGCGGGCGTGAAGCCGTTTAGCCTCCCCATAGTCGTTGGTGCCCAGCGCCCGCACGATCTCTTTACGACCGCCATATGCGCCGATCAGGTCCACTGGAATACGTCGCCTAAGGCTGTAAGCCCCTCCGCGTCGCATCATTCCCTTAGGCATGTCGTCCATTGCTCCATGTGTAACAGACACAGGGCGCTTCGGCATACCTAAGTGGCTGATTTTCATGGAAACATAAGCAGATCAAATGCTTATGTAACGCCTGGTGGAGCCGAGGGGAGTCGAACCCCTGACCTCGTCATTGCGAACGACGCGCTCTACCAACTGAGCTACGGCCCCGTTTCCAGTGCTGGATCGGGCCTCCAGGCGAGGCCGGGACATAGAAGGCGGGCGGGCGTGGTGTCAACGGGCTTGTGCGCGCAATCGAAGTAGGGTCGCGAGGGGCGTTGTCGGAAGGGGGCCGGACAGGCTAAAAGCGCCGCTCGCTCAAGCAGGAGAAGCGTCCATGGGTTTCGCCATCGTCTGGCTGGTCAACGCCGTCATCAGTCTGATGATCTGGTTCATCATCGCCCAGGCGATCCTGAGCTGGCTGGTCGCGTTCGACGTGATCAACTACCGCAACCGTTTCGTCTATTCGGTCGGCACCTTCCTGGACCGGATCACCGCGCCCCTGCTGGAGCCGTTCCGCCGCATCATCCCGAACCTGGGCGGAATCGACATCTCGCCCATCGTGGTGATCCTGCTGCTTCAGTTCGCCAGCGTCCTGTTCAACCGCGCCGCCGCCCCCGCCCTGATCGGGCTTCTGGGCTGAGGCCGGGCGTCGGTCCGGGCGGACACGGTGCGCAGGATTCTCATGTGCAGGGACGATTCCACCCTTGCGCCGCGCCGCCACCTTCCTAAAGGTGCCTGCCCGACCATTATAGACCACGGTTCATGAGCACGATCACCACAGTCGCCGTCCTGGGCGCCGGACAGATGGGCGCAGGCATCGCCCACGCGGTGGCCCTGGGCGGTTATTCGGTCCGGCTTTATGACGTGGCCGCCGCCCGACTGCCGCTGGCTCAGGGCGAGATCGCCGCCAGCCTGTCGCGCCATGTCGCGCGCGGCCTGATCGGCCAGGCCGACGCCGACGCCGCCCTGGCCCGCATCACCGTCACCGAGGTCATCGCCGACGCCGTGGCCGGCGCCGACCTGGTGATCGAGGCCGCGCTGGAGGACGAGGCGGTCAAGAAGAGCGTCTACGCCCAGGTCGCGCCCCACCTGGGGCCGCACACCCTGCTGGCCTCCAACACCTCCTCCATTTCGATCACCCGCCTGGCCTCGGCCTCGGACCGGCCCGACCGGTTCATCGGCCTGCACTTCATGAAGCCGGCGCCGGTGATGAAACTGGTCGAGATCGTGCGCGGCATCGCCACCTCGGCCGAGACCCATTCGGCCGCCGTCGCCTTCGCCGAGAGCCTGGGCAAGACCACCACCGACGCCGAGGACTTCCCGGCCTTCATCGTCAACCGCATCCTGGTGCCGATGATGAACGAGGCGATCTTCGCCCTGTACGAAGGGGTCGGCAACGTCGCCTCCATCGACAAGGCGCTGCGCCTGGGGGCCAATCACCCGATGGGGCCGCTGGAGCTGGCGGACTTCATGGGTCTGGACGTGGTCCTGGCCATCATGAACGTGCTGTACGACGGCCTGGCCGACAGCAAATACCGGCCCTGCCCCCTGCTGGTGAAATATGTCGAGGCCGGCTGGCTGGGCCGCAAGAGCGGGCGCGGCTTCTATGACTATTCCGGCGACACGCCGGCGCCGACGCGATGAGCCGGTTCGAGAGCTACAGCGACCTGCCGGGGCAGGCGACGATCCATTCGCGCCCCGCGCCCCTGTATCCGATCCTGGCGTCCGTCGCCGGCGCCGCCTGGCCGCCGCTGCTGCTGACCCTGCCGCTGTGGCCGCCCCACGCCGTCGCGCTCGGCCGTGATCTGGACTGGCGTCTCATGGTGCTGCTGATCGGACTGGTGGTGGTCCCCCTGGGTCTGTGGCGCATCATCGTCGAGCGTCGCGACAGCGGCCGGCCGGGATCACGCCTGGGCGTGGTGTGGCGGTTCATGCTGTTCGGCGGACTGGCCGCGGCGGGCTTGCAGGTGGCGGTGGCCCTGGGGATGGTGATCTCGGGCTGGTTCGAGGCCGGCGACGTGATGCAGGCTCTGGGCGCGACCGAGACGACCCTGCTGATCTACGGCGTCGGGGGCCTGCCCATCGCCATGATCGTGGGCGTCAGCTACGCCCTGTGGGCGGGGCTTTGCGCCGCCTTCATCGCCTTCGAGGCCAAGCCGGCGGTCAAGGACCGGCTGGGCTTGATGCCGAGGGGCTGAGGCCGGCGGCCCTTTCGGCTGCGGGATTGGGGAATCCGATGTCGATGGAAAACCAGAGGAATGACCACGCCGTGGTCGGCGACGCCGTCCTGGCGCCGGTCGAGGCGGGGGCGCGGATCGTCAGCCTGGACGTCATGCGCGGTCTGGCGGTGCTGGGCATATTGGCCGTCAATGTCACCTCGTTCGGCCTGCCCTTCATGGTCTATGGCGACGCGGACCTCAGCCCCTTTCCCGTGACCGGCGCCAACGCCGTGGCGCGCTGGGCGGTGGATGTCTTCTTACACCAGAAATTCATCACCCTGTTCTCGATGCTGTTCGGCGCCTCGATCTTCCTGGTCGGGGGCGAGCGGGGCGATGCGGCGCGCGGGCGTCTGCTGCGACGGCGGCTGTTCTGGCTGGCGGTCATCGCCCTGATCCACGGCCTGGCCTTCTGGTACGGCGACGTCCTGCTGCTGTACGCTTGGTCCGGCCTGTTCGTGATGCTGATGCGGTCGTTCTCCGCCCGGCTGCTGATCGGGATCGGCCTGGCCGTGACCCTGGCGCTGGGCGCCATGCAGGCGGGCGCGGCTTGGCTGATGGTCGCCGGCCCGCCGGTGGTCGTCGACGCCATGAGCGAGGGCGGCCCGCAGTATTCGCTCGACGCCGTCAACGCCGCCATCGCCGCCTATCGCAGCGGCTGGGCCGGGGCCATGGGCCAGAACCTGACGGCCTGGCTGTTCCTTCAGGGCGCCAGTCTGAGCATGTTCGTCTTTTCGACCGTGGCCCTGATGATGACGGGCATGGGCCTGTTCAAGGCGGGTTTCCTCAGCGGCCGGGCGCCGACGAGGCTCTATCTGGCGGTCATCGCGGTCGGCGGCGCGGTTCTGGCCCTGCTGGGCGTTCTGGAATGGGCCGAGTTCATGGCGCCCCGGGGGAGCCACCCGACGCGCGGCCTGTCGGAGGTCGTCGCCTCCTTCCCGATCTTCATCACCCTGGCCTATGTCAGCCTGATCGTCCTGATCACCCGGCACGGGGCGTCGTGGCTGGCGCCCCTGCGGCCGGTGGGCCAGATGGCCTTCACCAACTATCTGACCCAGACCCTGATCATGACCAGTCTGTTCTACATGCCCTGGGGTCCGCGCCTGTTCGGCCAGGTGGACTATGTCGGCATGTGGGGCCTGGTGGCGGCCGTCTGGGCGGTTCAAATGGTCTGGTCGTCGCTATGGCTGGCGGCCTTCCGCATGGGGCCGCTGGAGTGGGTCTGGCGCTGTCTGACCTACGGCCGCTGGACGCCGATCCGAAAAGCGGGCTGATCGCGCTTTTATCGCAGGCGCGAAGGGATTAACTGAGGGCCATGGCCGCCCCGGATACTCCTGCCGAAACCTTCAAGCGCGCGCTGGGCCATGCCGCCCGCGCCCTGGCCGAACAGCCCGAACTGGAGGTGGTGTTCGGGTCGGACGGTCCGCGGCTGGCGGGCGGGGTCCTGACCCTGCCGCATCCGCCGCGCGACCCTTCGGGACCCGAGAGCGCATCCCTGCGGGGCCAGGCCGACCGGCTGGCGCTGCGCCTGGCCAATCACGACGCGGCCATCAAC
The DNA here is from genome assembly GCF_059415785.1 of Brevundimonas sp. GW821-FHT10A07. NCBI lineage: Bacteria > Pseudomonadati > Pseudomonadota > Alphaproteobacteria > Caulobacterales > Caulobacteraceae > Brevundimonas > Brevundimonas sp. GW821-FHT10A07. The sequence goes on along the minus strand of NZ_JBWKNX010000002.1, from coordinate 109,534 downwards.
GCCCGGATGCGGCCCGTCGACACCAAGGCGGCCGAGGTGTTCGACGCGGTCGAACAGGCGCGGGTCGAGGCCGTGGGCTCCGAATATCTGGCCGGGGTGCGCGACAACATGGGCGCCGCCCTGATCACCCGGCTGGAAAAGACCGGCGCCCTGCGCATCGCCGACGCGGACCGGGTGCCGGTGGCCGAGGCCGTGGCCCTGCTGGTGCGCGAGCGCCTGACCGGCCGCCCTTCGCCCGACGGCGCCAAGTCCATGCTGGACCTGGTCCGCGCCGGCATCGAGGCCAAGGCCGGTGACAAGCTGGACGCCCTGGCGGCGACCGCCGGCGACCAGGCGGGCTTCGCCGAGAAGATGCGCGAGGTGCTGCGCGCCCTCGACCTGGATCCCGGCGACGGCCGGGGCGAAGACTCCTCCGAGGATCCCGGCCAGGACGAACCCGATCCCCAGGACCCCGAAGCCAGCGACGAGCCGGACGAGGACGAGGACGAACAGGGCGGCGAAGGCTCCCAGTCGATGGAGGGGGACGCCGACGATCAGTCGTCGGAGGACGAACGCGACAGCCGACCCGAGGGCGCGCCCGGCGACCCGCAAGGCGACGCCTCCGAGGACGGACCCGAACTGAACGAGGGCCAGCAGCCCAATCGCCAGCAGACCGCCGACGACGGTCGGGCCGTGGATTTCTATCGCGTCTTCACCACCGCCTATGACGAGGTGGTGGACGCCGCCGACCTGTGCGACCCGATGGAGCTGGAGCGGCTGCGCAACCTGCTGGACCAGCAGCTGACCATCCTGTCCAGCGTCGTCTCGCGCCTGGCCAACAAGCTGCAGCGCCGCCTGCTGGCGCAGCAGAACCGGTCCTGGACCTTCGATCTGGAAGAGGGGATGCTGGATACGGCGCGCCTGACCCGGATCGTCACAGACCCCACCGCCCCGCTGTCGTTCAAGGCCGAGAGCGAAAGCCCGTTCCGCGACACGGTCGTGACCCTGTTGCTGGACAATTCCGGCTCGATGCGCGGGCGGCCGATCATGGTGGCGGCGGTCTGCGCCGACATCCTGGCGCGGACCCTGGAGCGGTGCGGGGTCAAGGTCGAGATCCTGGGCTTCACCACCCGGGCCTGGAAGGGCGGACAGAGCCGCGAAGCCTGGATCAGCGCCGGCAAGCCCGCCAATCCGGGCCGCCTGAACGACCTGCGCCACATCATCTACAAGGCCGCCGACGCCCCCTGGCGCCGGGCCAAGAAGAACCTGGGCCTGATGATGCGCGAAGGCCTGCTGAAGGAGAATATCGACGGCGAGGCCCTGCAATGGGCCCACAACCGCCTGCTGGCCCGGACCGAGCAGCGGCGCATCCTGATGGTCATTTCCGACGGGTCTCCGGTCGACGACTCGACCCAGTCGGCCAACGCCGCCCTCTATCTGGACAAACACCTGCGCCAGGTGATCGCCGAGATCGAGGACCGGTCGCCGGTCGAGCTGCTGGCCATCGGCATCGGCCATGACGTGACCCGCTGGTACCGCAAGGCCCTGACCATCGTCGATGTCGAACAGCTGGCCGGGGCCATGACCGAGAAACTGGCCGAACTGTTCGAGGCCGAGGGGGCAGCCGGCCCCACGCGCCGGACGCGGAAGAAACTGGCCGCATGACCCGGTTGCGCCGTCTGGCCGCCGTCTGGGCCGCCCTGTCGCTGACGGCCTGCGCCACCGCGCTCAGCGCGCCCCAGCCGAACCTGGCGGGGATGGACGGCTGGACCTACGCTCCGGCTGAGCTGAAGGCTGTCGGCCTCGGCCTGCCCGGCGCGGTCCTGGCGCCGGGTGTCCATTTCGCGGGCGGGGTGGAGATCGTGGCCGGCCTGGGTTCGCCGCTGCACGGTCTGTCGGACCTGAAACTGACCGGCGACGGCGGCTTCGTGGCCGTGTCGGACGCCGGAGACCTGGTGCGCGGCGAGCTGCGGCTGGACGCCCGCGGGCGGCTGATCGGCGTCGATCGTCTGGCCACGCGTCGGCTGACGCTGGAAGACGGCGGACCGATCATAGACAAGGTCGACGGTGACGCCGAGGGTCTGGCCCTGACCCGCTCGGGCGACCTGTTGATCAGTTTCGAACGCCGTCATCGCATCTGGAACTATGGCCCCCTGTCGGCCCTGAAGGCGCCGACGCAGGCGTCCTCGCCTGACGCCGTCTTCCCCGACAATGAAGGTCTCGAAGGTCTGGCCGCCGCCCTTCCGGGAGACCGTCAGGACGGTTGGCGCGCGGCGGGCGAGACGGGCGGCGTCTGGGATTGCACGTCCGCCGGATGCCGCCTCGTCGCCTCGCAACCGACCGAAGCGCCCCAGGGCGCCGATTATCGCAACACCGGCCTGGATCGCGACCCGTCCGGCGACGGCTGGTTCATGGTCCAGCGCCGCTACAGCCCGCCGTTCGACATGCGGGGCCGTCTGCGTCGTCTGTCGTCAGACGGAACGCGGGGGCCGGTGCTGATCGAGCTGAAACTGCCCGGCACGACGGATAATTTCGAGGGGGTGGCGGCCGAGCGGCGCGGCCGGGCGACGCGGCTTTATCTGCTGTCAGACGACAACGCCAACCCCGCCCAGCGCACCCTTCTGCTGGCTTTCGACCTGCGCTGAGGCTGCTCAGGCCGCCCCCGCCCACTGGGTTGATTCAGGCTCGCTCGCCACAGACCGCAGCGCCTTGACGAAGTCGTCGCGCCAGATGCCGACATCGGTGTCGCGCACCACCTGCATCAGGGCCTCCCATTTCCGGATTCTTTCGGACAGGGGCATGGTCAGGGCCTTCTGGATGGCGTCCGACAGTTCCTCGCGGCTGTAGGGATTGACCAGCAGGGCCTCGCCCATCTGTTCCGCCGCCCCGGCGAACCGCGACAGGATCAGAACGCCGGGATCGTCGGGGTTCTGGGCCGCGACATATTCCTTGGCCACCAGGTTCATGCCGTCGCGCAACGGCGTCACCAGCCCGACCTTGGCCGCCCGATAGATGCCCGCCAGCTGATCGCGGCGATAGGTGCGGTTCAGATAGCGGATCGGCTGCCAGTCCATGTCGCCGAAAGCGCCGTTGACCCGTCCCGCCAGGGAATCCAGACGCGCCCGCAGATCCTGATAGGAGTCCACGTCGTCGCGCGAGATGGGCGTCACCTGCAGCAGGAAGACCTCGCCCCGCATCGAGGCGTTGTCGTGCAGGAACTGCTCATAGCCCAGCAGCCGTTCCTCCAGCCCCTTGGAATAGTCCAGCCGGTCCACGCCGACGATCATGGACCGGAAGGCCGCCGACGCCGCCATCCGGTCATAGGTCCGGGCGCCCAGCGTCGAGTTCCGCGCCGCCAGGAAGCCGTCCACGTCGATGCCGATGGGGAAGACGCCGGTCTGGACCCGCCGTCCGAAACATTCCAGCCCGCCGTGGCCGAACAGTTCGCCCTGGGCTTCGCTGACCACATAGTCGGTGAACAGGTCGCTCCATTCCTGGGTGTGGAAGCCGATCAGGTCGAAATCGAACATCGACTCCACCAGTCGCCGGTGGTGGGGCAAGGTGACCAGCAGCTGACGCGCCGGCCATGGCGTGTGCAGGAAAAAGCCGATCCGGTTGCGGATCCCCAGGCGGCGCAGGTCCCGCGCCATCGGGATCATATGATAGTCGTGAATCCAGATGACGTCGTCCGGCTGGATCACCGGCGCCAGAACCTCGGCGAACCGTCGATTCACCCGCTCATAGCCCTCGCCGTAGGACCTTTCGTACTGGGCCAGATCGATGCGGTGATGGAACAGCGGCCACAGGGTCTTGTTGGCGTAGCCGTTGTAATATTCGTCGACGTCCTGCGGCTCCAGATCGACCAGGCCGACCGTGACCCCGGCCCGGTCCTCCACCTTCATCTCGCCGGTGAAGGTCTCGATCGTCTCGCCTGACCAACCGAACCACAGCCCCTCGTATTTTCTCAAGGCGGCGGACAAGGCCATGGCCAGCCCGCCGGCCGAGCCGGCGGCAGGATCGGTGGGGGCCGAAACCCGGTTGGATACGACGATAAGACGGCTCATGATTTCACTTCGGCAACGACCCCAGCCCCGGGGTCAGACACGGCGTTCGGCGGTTTAACGCACGTCGGTCCAAGAACGGCTCAACATCACGGCGCAATTGATGATGCCGACCAGAGAATAGGTCTGGGGATAGTTGCCCCACAGTTCGCCATCCTCGACCGAAATATCTTCGCTCAGCAAGCCCGCCTCGGTGCGACGGCTCAGCATTTCCTGGAAAATTTCCCGGGCTTCTTCGACCCGGCCGTTCTGGTGCAGGGCTTCGATGAACCAGAAGGTGCAGAAGTTGAACGCCGTCTCCGGTTCGCCGAAATCGTCCGGTTCGACATAGCGGAACAGGAAGGCGCCCTTCTTCAGATCGCGTTCGATGGCGTCGAAGGTGGCGACCTGACGCGGGTCATGGGCGTCGAGGAAACCCAGATCCGTCAGTTGCAACAAGGAGGCGTCCAGTTCGCGACCGCCGAAACTGGCGGCGAACCGCCCCTCGTCCGGCAGGAAGGTCTCGCTCTCGACCCGCTCGCGGATGATCGTGGCCCGTTCACGCCAGACTTCGCCCCGCGCGCTGAGGCCCAGATGGTCCGCCGCCTTGGCCAGACGGTCGCACGCCGCCCAGCACATGACCGACGAATAGGTGTGGACGCGGGCGATGGTGCGGAACTCCCACAGGCCGGCGTCGGTCTGGTCATGCATGGCGAAGGCCCGCTCGCCGACCTTCTCCAGGGCGTGGAAATCCTCGACCGTGCCGGGACGCAGCAGACGCTGGTCATAGAAGGCCTGAACCAGAGGCAGGACGATCTGTCCGTACACGTCGTGTTGCAGATGCTCGTGCGCCTGATTGCCGATCCGCACCGGCTTCATGCCGCGGTAGCCCTCGACCGTATCGACGATGCTCTCGCCGATGCCGGGCTCCAGACCCACCCCATAGACCGGCTGCACATGGCCGCCCGCGGCGTCATCGACCAGATTGCGCAGATAGCCGAGATAGTTTTCCAGGATGTCGACCGCGCCCAGCCGGTTCAGCGCCCGCACCGTATAATAGGCGTCGCGGATCCAGCAGTAGCGATAGTCCCAGTTGCGGCCGCTCTCCTTGAACTCGGGCACCGAGGTGGTCATGGCGGCGACGATGGCCCCCGTCTCCTCATAGGCGCACAATTTCAGGGTGATGGCCGCGCGGATGACCGCCTCCTGATAATCCAGCGGCAGATACAGTTTGCGCACCCAGTCCTGCCAATAGGCCACGGTGCGATCCAGCGCCGCCTGAACCCCGGGACCGACGTCCTGATCATAGCCCTCGTCCGGCCCCATGAAGAAGGCGTGCGGCCTTTCCAGGCGGAACACCCGTTCTTCCACCACATGCGACACCGGACAGTCGGTGGTCAGGCGGAAGGTCACGTCGGGACACATGAAGCGGATATGGTTCGAACCGGACGTGCAGGGCGCCGGCCGGGCGCCCCAGTCGGCGGACGGCCGCAGCCGGATGCGAATGCGCGGCGTGCCTTTCAGCGGCCGCACGATCCGTCCGAAGGCCAGGGGCCGATAGGTGCGTGAGTGTTTCGGATGGCGCGGGGCGAAGTCGATGATCTCGACCGCAGCGCCGTCTTCCGCCGTCAACACCGTGCGCAGCACCGGCGTGTTGCGGATATAGGCTTGGCTGACCTGCTCCAGCCCCTCCAGTTCGACGGACCAGTAGCCATGCGCCGGATCCTCGCCGTTCATCAGGGACGAGAAGACCGGATCGCCGTCCACGCGCGGCGCACAGGCCCAGACGAACCGGCCCTGACGATCGATCAGGGCGCTGATGGCGCAGTTGCCGATGGGGAAGAGATCAAGATTGGGTTTCATCGGTTCAGGCCTTCGCCACGGCTTCGAGCCAGGTCAGGACGGCGTCTACGTCGTCCAGTCGATAGCGGGCGGCCGTCTCGCGTTGCGGGCCCACCAGCACGCCATATCCGCCCAGAGCCGCCGCAGCCTCGAACCCGTGTTCGTCGGTCAGGTCGTCGCCCAGCATGACAGGGATAGCGTCCTTGAACGGGGCGTCCTGCATGAAATCGGTCACGGCCGTGCCCTTGTCGGCGCCGGGCGTCTTGAGTTCCAGCACCATATGGCCGGGTTGCAGGCTCAGGCCCGTTTCGGCCTGCAAGCGTTTGGCCAGGGCCTTGGCCGCGTCCGTCTGATCTGGCGCCTGACGATAGTGCAGCCCGGCCGAGACACCCTTGTCCTCGACGATGACGCCCGGCCGATCTGCGGCGAAGGCCTTGAAGCCGGCCAGGGCCACGGCGACGCCAGCATCAGGCGCGCCGCGGCGGATGGACTTGTCTTTCAGACGACGCTCCAGCCCGTGCACGCCGGAAGCCGAGGTCAGGGCGTGATCGGAAATCCGGTCGATCTCGGCTATTGTCCGGCCACTGATGATAGCGACACGGCCCGCCAGTCGCGCTTCGACCGCCTTCAGCGCGGCCGTTCGACGCGCGACCGGTCCAACGCCGTCCGGCGTCGGCGCCATGGGCGCCAGAACGCCGTCCATATCCAGGAACAGGGCGATCCCGTCCGCGACGACAGGCGGCGGTGGCAGCAATAGAGCTTCTGCTCCGGCGTGAGACGGCATGTGGCGTGCACTCATTTTGACTTCCCCAGCACCTCGTAACGCGCCACTCCGGCAAAGGTTGACCCGAAAGCGACAAAGTCGTCTGAAAGGACACGTTGCGCGCGGCCTTGGGATGGGGCAGATCGCGCGCCTCGCACCAAGGAGAGCCCACAAGGGGCCTGACAGACCATGACCGAGATCGCCCACTCGTCTCCCGATGACATCGCCGCCATGACCGATCGCGCCCGCGACGTGATGCGGCTGAACATCGAGGCGCTGGAGGCCTTGGAGCGGTCGATCGACGTTTCGATGGCTCGCGCCGTCGATGTCATCATGAGCCGGCCGGGCTATGTGATCGTCACCGGCATGGGCAAGTCGGGCCATATCGGCGGAAAGATCGCCGCCACCCTGGCCTCGACCGGCACCAGCGCCTTCTTCGTCCATCCCGCCGAAATGAGCCATGGCGACCTGGGCATGTTGCGCCCGGACGTTACCGTCCTGGCCATTTCAAACTCGGGCGAGAGCCGCGAACTGCGTGATCCGCTGATATTTTGCCATCGCAACGGCATACCGGTCATCGCCATCACCCAGCGGCCCGCCAGTTTCCTGGGCCGCAACGCCGCCGTCTGCCTGACCATGCCCAAGGTGGCCGAGGCCTGCCCCAACGGCCTGGCGCCGACGACTTCGACCCTGATGACCCTGGCCCTCGGCGACGCCCTGGCCATGGTGCTGATGGACCGCCGCGCCTTCAGCGCCATGGACTTCGGCCTGCACCACCCCGGCGGCGCCCTGGGCATGAGCCTGCAAAGCGTGCGCGAATGGATGGGAGACAATGCAGCGGCCCCGGCCAGCGTGCCCCTGAACGCCAACTTCAGTGAAGTCGTTTCAGCCATAACCGAGGGACGAAAGGGCGCCGTCGCCGTGCTTGACCTGGACGGGACGCTGGCGGGGATCGTCACCGACGGCGACCTCCGCCGCGCCTTCCAGCGCGACACCACCAATCTGACGGCGGCCGACATCATGGGTCCCAATCCCATCACCGTCGATCCGGACGCGCGGATGAGCGACGTCGTCGATCTGCTGACCGCGAACAAGATCGCCAACCTGTTTGTCGTCGAGGAAGGCCGGCCGACCGCCATCGTCCACATCGCCGAACTGATGCAGGCCGGCTACGTCGCCTGACGCCTCGAACATGCGAATCCTCTACGACGCCAGCCGGCTGATGAGCCGGGCCGACCGTTCAGCCCCCACGGGAGTCGATCGGGTCTGTCTGGCCTATGCCGAATGGCTGCTGTCCCGCCCCGACGTCGTCACCATACCGGTGAGGGGCCGCAAGAACCGACTGGTGGCGGTCGATACCGAGTGGTTCCGCCGGTTCGTCGGCGAACTACGGGCGCGGTGGAATGGGGCTGCCGATGCGTCGGGCGATCCGGCGCACGAGGCGCGGCTGCTGGCCGCGCTGACCGCATCGGTTCGCCCGAACCTGTCGGTGATCAGCCCGCCGCCCGCGCCGTCGCTCAAAAAGCCGGCGGACAGAAGCCGGGTGCTCAAACAGTTTTTCCGCTCGCGCCATGTCGTCGCGCCGCCGGCCGCCGATCTCTATCTCAACGTGGGCCACACCACGCTGCACGAGCCGACGGCCTTGATTGAGCTGGAGGCGGCGGGTGTGGAACGGGTTGTTCTGCTCCACGACCTGATTCCGATCACCCATCCGGAATTCTGCCGTGCCGGCGACGGCGCCAAACATCACGCCCGGGTCGCCAACACCCTGCGATACGCCAGCCGCGTCATCGTCAACTCGGCCTCCACAGGCGACGAGCTGCGCGCCTTCGCCTCTCGCGAAGGCCTGCCTCAACCGCCCGTCCATGTCGCGCACCTTGGGTTGGAGCCCGTCTTCATCGACGGCGACATCGTAGAGACGACCCGACCGTATTTCGTTCATGTCGGCACGATCGAGGCCCGCAAGAATCTGGCGCTTCTACTGACCGTCTGGCGGCGGCTGGAAGAACGGCTGGGCGAGAGGACGCCGTCCCTTGTGCTGGTCGGGCGCTACGGTTGGGAGAATGAGGCGGTGCTGGATCATCTGGAACGGTCGCCGAACCTGCAAGGCGTCGTGCACCAGGCGTCCAACCTCTCCGACGTCCTGCTGGCGCGGTTGATGCGGGGGGCGCGGGCGGTTCTGGCGCCGTCTTCGGTCGAAGGCTTCGACCTCCCGGCGGTCGAGGCCCGCGCCATGGGGCTGTCCCTGTTCGCTTCGGACATTCCGGCCCACCGCGAACTCACGCCCAATGCGGTGCTGATCGATCCGCTGGATGGGCTCGGCTGGCTGGCGGCGGTCGAACGCGCCGCCCAGGAAAGACCCGCGCCGCCGACGCCTCAGTCGGCGCCGTCCTGGGCGGGACATTTCGACATCGTCGCCGAGGCCATCGGTCTAACGCCGGCTTCGCCTCTGGCGGGCGTCTCCAAAGACTTGTAATCAGTCCGCGAACAAGGGCCGTCCTGCTTCATGACTCGCACCATCCTCCCCCTCGCCATCGTCGCCATTCTGGGCGGGTGCTCCACCCTGCCGCGTGACGGACCTTCAGGCGCCTCGATCAACGCCGGCGCCACGACGCCCCAGGGTCTGGGCAGCTACGCTCTGGTGCCCCTCACCTATGAAGCCACCGAACGGATGAAGGCGGTGCCGCCCCAGTTCTTCGGCACCCTGGTCGCCGCCTCCAGCGAGCAGCCGGCCGATGTGATCGGCATTGGCGACACCCTGGCCATCTCGATCTACGATCCCTCGGGCTCCCTGTTCGGCGGCGCGCTCGGCAGCGGCTCCAGCGCCAATCGCTCTCTGTCGACCCTGTCCGGCGGGTCCCAGGCCCTGCCGGGCGTGACCGTCGACCGCAGCGGCTCGGTCGCCGTGCCCTTCGCCGGCCAGGTCCGCGTCCAGGGTCTGACGGCGCCCCAGGCGGCGGCGGCCGTTCGGCGCGCCCTGGTCGGCAAGGTCGCCAATCCCCAGGTTCTGGTCGGCATCGCCGACAACGCCTCCAATACGGTCAATGTCTTCGGCGACGTGCGCCGGCCCGGTCGCGCGCCGCTGGGCGTCAACAGCGACCGGATTCTGGACGTGATCGCCGCCGCCGGCGGCTCCGCGCGTGAGACCGACGACCTGACCATCAGCGTCCAACGCGGCGGCCAGACCTATACGGCCCCCATGACCGCCGTGACGACGGAGTTCGGCGAGAACGTCCGCCTGCAACGCGGCGACGTGATCAATGTCCAGTACAAGCCGCGCCGCTTCTCGACCTTCGGCGCCCTGAATGCGGTGACGCAGGTCGACATGCCCGCCGGGGTCATGACCCTGACCGGCGCCATGTCGAAGGTCGGCGGACTGAACACCAATACAGCCAACGCCCGTCGCGTGATGGTCTTCCGCTTCGAGCGTCCGGAAGTGGCGCAAGCCCTGGGGATCAACCAGCCCGCTACCCCGCGGGGCGTGCCCGTGGTCTATGAGCTGAACTTCAACGAGGCGGCCAACGTCTTCGCCGCCACCAATATGCAGATCATGCCGGAAGACGTGATCTATGTGCCCCTGGCCGGCGCCGCCGAGGCGCGGAAATTCTTCGAGTTCGTTCAGACTGTCACTCGCGTGGTCTATGACGTGTCGGTGACCAGCGCCGTCAACATCGACTGAGGTGCTGGGGCGCTGGCGGATCCTGCTGTCCCAACTGAGCGGCCCCGCCGCGTCCGGTCGCCTTCGAAGGACAGACGACGACAGCGCGGCGGCGGCTCCCTTCGACCGTCCGTCCGATCTCGAGCCGTCTGCGCCAGACCCTCTGGAGATCGCGCTCGTCGAGATCGAGACCGGCGCGCTGGAAGTCTATGCCCGCGCCGGACTCCCGACTAAGCCGGGCCATTACCGCAAGGCGCCGGGCACGGAGGCCTGGACCTTCATCGCCGCCACGCTGTCGCCAGAGGCGCGCTTCGCCCTGACGCTGGACCACCCCTCAGAGATGGGTTGGCGCTTCGCCCGCCTGCAGGACCTGGGCGCGAGGTCCGGCCGGGCGGACCTTCGCGCGGCGTCCCGTCTGCTGAACGAGATCGCTGATCTGCGGGCCGCCCGTCGCGGAGTTCTCAAAGAAGATCATCTGTTGATCGCGCTGGAATTGGGCGGCGCCTGGCGCGCGCTCAGGGACTCAAAGGCCGTAACCGCGTCGCGCCTGACCCTGACGCCTCCCCGATCCGAACCGCCCAAGGCCGCTAAGACGCCCCGGAAACCCCGTGCGAAGCGCGACAAGTCGTCCGAGGCGCGCTAGGAACGCCGCCTTCCCGAACGCCAGAGTCTGCCCATGTCCGACGCGCCCGAATATCCGCCCGAGACCCGTCCGGTCGGACGCATCATCGCCATGCCGGCGGACACCAACCCCGAAGGCGACATCTTCGGCGGCTGGCTGCTGGCCCAGATGGACGTCGCGGGCGCCACCCCGGCCTTCGAACTGGCCCAGGGCCGCTGCGCCACAGTGGCCCTGGACGGCATGGTGTTCCACCAGCCGGTCGCCGTCGGCGACGAGGTCAGCATCTACGCCGACGTCATCAGCACCGGCCGCACCTCGATCCGCATCCATGTCGAGGCCTGGAAACGCGCGCGCGGTCAGCCCCTGGCGACCTCGGTCCGCGTGACCCAGGGCGTCTTCACCTATGTGGCCATCGACGAGAACCGCAAGCCGCGCCCGCTGCCGGGCAAGGAATAGGCGCAAATCTTGACCTGACGCCGGGGCGCGCCTACGTCCCGGCCATGGCCATCCGACGTATCCTCACCATCGACATCCCCGCCGACCTGGCGATTCTGAAACAGGTCTCCAAGCCCGTCGCCGCCGTGGACGACGCCGTGCGTGCGCTGATGGATGACATGCTGGAGACCATGTACGCAGCGCCGGGCATCGGTCTGGCCGCCGTTCAGGTCGGGGCGCTGGACCGGGTCATCGTCATGGACCTGGGCGATCGCGACGGCACGATCTGCGAAACCGAGGAAGAAGACACGCCGGAAGCGGCCGAGGCGCGCAAGAACCCGCGCTTCTTCGCCAATCCGGAAATCCTGTGGACCTCGGACGAGCTCTACACCTACGAAGAGGGCTGCCTGTCGATCCCCGAGTATTTCGACAAGGTGGAACGCCCCGCCCGCGTCCGCATTCGCTATCTGAACCGTGACGGTCAGTCGGTGGAGGAAGAGGCCGAAGGCCTCTACGCCGTCTGCATCCAGCACGAGATGGACCACCTTAACGGCGTGCTCTTCATCGACCATCTGTCGCGGCTCAAGCGGGATCGCGCCGTGACCAAGGTCAAGAAGGCCGCCCGCGACAGGATCGCCGCCTGATGACCAAACGCACCTCACGCCTGCCCCGCCGCGGCCAGTCCCTGGTCATCGACACCCAAGGCCGCCGTCGCCTGACCCGCAGCCAGAAGATCGGCGTCGCCGGGGTCGCGACCCTGGCCGGCGTCGCCCTGCTGGGCGTGGTGGCGGGCCTGCTGCTGGACCGGCTGCTGGACTTCGACGACGCCCTGGACGCCGGCGGCGAGTGGGATGAGGGCGGCGGCGTCTTCACCCGCTGGCAGTAGGCGACCTAAAGTTCTAAAGGCGTGCCCATGCGCCTTGCCTTCATGGGAACTCCCGATTTCGCCGTGCCGTCTCTGGCCGAGCTTCTCGCCTCGGGCCACGAGATCGTCGCCGTCTATTCGCAGCCGCCGCGCCCCAGGGGCCGGGGCCAGAAGCTGACGCCGTCGCCGGTTCACGCCTTCGCCGAGACCATGGGTCTGCCGGTCTTCACGCCCGACAGCATGAAGGCCCCCGAGGCCGTCGCCGACTTCCAGAGCCTGGACCTCGACGCCGCCTGCGTCGTCGCCTACGGCCAGATCCTGAACGCCGAGGTGCTGGCCGCGCCCCGGCTGGGCTGTCTGAACCTGCACGGCTCGCTGCTGCCCCGCTGGCGCGGCGCGGCGCCGATCCAGAGGGCGATCATGGCCGGCGACGCCGAGACCGGGGTCCAGATCATGCAGATGAGCCTGGGCCTGGACGAAGGCCCGATCCTGCTGGGCGAGGTGATGGACATCCGGCCCGACGACACGGCCGCCAGCCTGTCCGAACGCATGGCCCATGTCGGCGCCGGCCTGTGGCCCCGCGCCCTGGCCGCCATAGATCGCGGCGGCGTCACCCCCACCGAACAGGTCGGCGAGCCGACCTATGCCCGCAAGATCACCCCCGCCGAGGCCCGCATCGACTGGACCCGTCCGGCGGCCGAGGTGGACGCCCATATCCGCGGCCTGTCGCCCTTCCCCGGCGCCTGGTTCGAAGCCCCGTCAGAAGCGGGGCCGGTTCGGATCAAGGCCCTGCTGTCGGCCCTGGCCGACGGATCCGGCGCGCCCGGCGCGGTGCTGGACGACGCCCTGACTGTCGCCTGCGGAACCGGCGCCGTGCGCCTGATCCGGGTTCAGCGCGAGGGCAAGGCGGCGCAATCGGCCGAGGAGATGCTGCGCGGCTTCGCCCTGCCGGCCGGGACCGTGCTCGGCTGATGCCGCGCTACAAGCTGACCCTCGAATACGACGGCACGGCCTATAACGGCTTTCAGGCCCAGGCGGACCAGCCGACGGTTCAGGGCGCGGTCGAGGCCGCCATACTGGCCTTTTCAGGCGAGCGTATCCGCATCGCCGCTGCGGGCCGCACCGACACCGGCGTCCATGCGACGGCCCAGGTGATCCATGCCGATCTGGAGCGCGACTGGCCGGTGGACACCGTCCTGAACGCCGTCAACGCCCATCTGATCAAACAGGACGTCTGCGTCCTGTCGGCCGAATACGCGCCCGATCCCGACTGGCACGCCCGCTTCTCCGCCACCGGCCGGGGCTATCTGTACCGGATCCTGAACCGCCGCCCCCAGCCGGTGCTGGAGCGCGACCGGGTCTGGCACGTCAAGAAGAGCCTGGACGCCGAGGCCATGCACCAGGCGGCCCAGGTCCTGGTCGGCCTGCACGACTTCACCACCTTCCGCGACGTGGGCTGCCAGTCCAAGTCGCCGGTCAAGACCCTGGACGTGGCCCGCGTCAGCCGGTTCGGCGAGGAGGTGCATCTGGTCTTCCAGGCGCGCAGCTTCCTGCACCGCCAGGTCCGGTCGATGGCCGGCACCCTGGTCGAGGTGGGTCTGGGCCGCTGGACCGCCCATGACGTCAAGGCGGCGCTGGAGGCGAAGGACCGCGCCCGGTGCGGCCCCGTCGCCCCCTCGGCGGGGCTCTATCTCAGCGGCGTGCGCTACGACTGAACCCCGCCTGGGGCCGGGTCAACCGCGCTGCTGAACCAGAACCTCGGCGATCTGCACCGCGTTCAGGGCCGCGCCCTTCCTCAGATTGTCGTTCGAGACGAACAGGGCCAGGCCGTGCTCGACCGTCGGATCGGAGCGCACCCGGCCGACGAAGACCGGGTCCTGGCCCGCCGCCTCCAGCGGGTTCGGCACGGCGGTGACGACCACGCCCGGCGCCTGGGCCAGCAGCTCCAGCGCTTGGGCCGCCGACAGCGCCCGATCGAACTCGACATTGATCGACAGGGAGTGGCCGGTGAAGACCGGCACCCGCACACAGGTGCCCGAGACCGGCAGGCCGGGGATCTCCAGGATCTTGCGGCTCTCGTCGCGCAGCTTCAGCTCCTCGTCGGTATAGCCGTCCTCGCCGAGCGTATAGTTCAGGGCCACGACGTTCGCGGCGATCGGCACGACCCACTTCTCGGGCGCGCCGAAGTCCACTGCCCCGCCGTCGCGGGCCAGGGCCGCGCCCTGCCCCACGGCCGCGCGCGCCTGGTCCTCCAGTACGCGAATTCCCTCGACCCCGCCGCCCGAGACGGCCTGATAGGTCGAGACCGTCAGACGCTTCAGCCCCGCCGCATCGTGCAGGGGCTTCAGCACCGGCATGGCGGCCATGGTGGTGCAGTTGGGGTTGGCGATGATCCCCTTGGGCAGGTGCGCCAGGGCGTGGGGGTTCACCTCGGCGACGACCAGCGGCGCCTCGGGGTCGCTGCGCCAGGCGGAGGAGTTGTCGATCACCACCGCCCCGGCGGCGGCCACCTTGGGCGCCAGGGCCTTGGAGGTATCGCCGCCGGCCGAGAAGAAGACGATGTCCAACCCGGCGTAGTCGGCGCTCGCCGCGTCCTCGACCACGATCTCGGTCTCGCCGAAGTGGATGGTCTTGCCTGCCGACCGGGCCGAGGCGAACAGGCGCAGCGAGGCCAGCGGGAAGTTCCGCTCGGCCAGAAGGCCGCGCATCATCTCGCCGACGAGGCCGGTGGCGCCGACGATGCCGACGTGAGGAGGATTGGACGGGGAAAAGGACATTCAGGCGTCTCCTGGAAGGATGGAGGCGCGGGGTTCAGCCGGATCGACCGCCCCGCGCATCGGCGGGGCTTGGGATCGGGGTTCGGCGCTTCAGACCTCGCGCACACCCGAAACCGCCCCGCCGAAGCCGGTGGTTTTCGAGGTAATCGCATTGGTCAGGGCGCGGGTCACGGCGACGCTCTCTAAGGGCGAGACTTGTCACTGTAAACTGGCTAACGCGAAAAAAAAATGGCGTGAAGGCGGGCGTCAGTGGCTCGTGCACGCAATAAAGCATCGGCCCCTGCCGTTCTCACGTCATCCTCGAGTCAAGCCCGAGGATGACGTGGCTGGGCGTCGCGGCTCAGACCTTGGACAGGATCAGCGTGCCGTTGGTGCCGCCGAAGCCGAAGCTGTTGGACATGACGTGGGTCAGTTCGCCCTCGTGGCGCTGGCGCAGGATGGGCATGCCCTCGAAGGCCGGATCGAGGGTCTCGATATGGGCGCTCTCGGCGGCGAAACCGTTCTGCATCATCAGCAGGCAGTAGATGGCCTCCTGCGCGCCCGCCGCGCCGAGCGAGTGGCCCGTCAGCGACTTGGTCGAGGAGATCATCGGCATCTGGTCGCCGAAGACGGCGCGCACGGCCTCCATTTCCTTGGAGTCGCCGACCGGGGTCGAGGTGCCGTGCGGGTTCAGATAGTCGATCCGGGGATTGCCGGCCTGTTCCAGCGCGATCTTCATGCAGCGCTGGGCGCCCTCGCCCGAGGGGGCGACCATGTCGTAGCCGTCGGAGTTGGCGCCGTATCCGGTGACTTCGGCCAGAATGGTCGCGCCACGCGCCTTGGCCCGTTCGTATTCCTCCAGCACCACGATACCGGCGCCGCCGGCGATGACGAAACCGTCGCGGTTGACGTCATAGGCGCGCGAGGCGACGGACGGGGTCTCGTTGAAGTCCGACGACATGGCGCCCATGGCGTCGAACATGTTGGACATGGACCAGTCGATGTCCTCGCAGCCGCCGGCGAAGACCACGTCCTGCTTGCCCCACTGGATCTGTTCGACCCCGGCGCCGATGCAGTGGGCGGAGGTCGCGCAGGCCGAGCTGATCGAATAGTTGACGCCGCGCATCTGGAACCAGGTGGACAGGACGGCCGAGGGGCCGGACGCCATGGCTTTCGGCACGGCGAACGGGCCGATCCGCTTGGGCGAGCCCTTCTCGATGGTGGTGGCCGCCGCCTGCAGGATCACCTGGGTCGAGGGGCCGCCTTCGCCGACGATCAGGCCGATGCGGTCGTCCTTGATCTCGTCCGCCGTCATGCCCGAGGACTTCAGGGCTTCCTCAAAGGCGATGTGCGCCCAGGCGGTGCCGTTGGCCAGGAAGCGGGCGGCGCGACGATCGACCAGTTCTTCCCACGGGCCGATCCTGGGCGGCGCCCAGACCTGGCTGCGGAAGCCGTATTTGGCGTGATCGGGCGCATGGACGACGCCCGAACGGGCCTCGCGCAGGGACTGGGTCACCTCTTCGGCGCCGTGGCCGATGGAAGAGACGATGCCCAGGCCGGTGACGACGACACGACGCATGGTGTTTCCTTCTTAAGCTTCTCGACCCGAGCTTCTCGAGCGGGGGCCTTCCGCGCTGTCCGCGGTTATATAGGCGTTTAGGCGCCCGCTTGCTCATCCTTGGCGGCGCCAAAGAGTCCCACCCGCATGTCGTTGCAGGTGTAGATGACCTCGCCGTCGGCCTCCAGCACGCCGTCGGCGATGCCCATGACCAGTTTGCGATTGATGACCCGCTTCAGGTTGATCTTGTAGACCACCTTCTTGATGTCCGGGGTGACCTGGCCCGTGAACTTGACCTCGCCGACGCCCAGGGCGCGGCCGCGGCCCGGACCGCCGATCCAGCCCAGATAGAAGCCGACCAGCTGCCACATGGCGTCCAGGCCCAGGCAGCCGGGCATGACGGGGTCGCCGATGAAGTGGCACTGGAAGAACCAGAGCTCGGGATTGATGTCCAGTTCGGCCTCGACATAGCCCTTGCCGTGGGTTCCGCCGTCGGCCGAGATCTGGGTGATCCGGTCGAACATCAGCATCGGCGGGGCGGGCAGTTGGGCATTGCCGGGACCGAACAGTTCGCCGCGCCCGGAGGCGAGCAGGGCCTCGTGATCGAAGGACGAGGGATATTGGGACTGGGTCAAGGCGGTTCCGTTACGTCTGCTGTTGCTGGCGGGTTACACGACCGCGCGACTTCGCTCAACACCAAGGGTTACGGCGGTCAGTCCCGACCGGTCCCGGCGGGGCGGTTGGCGTTGCACAGCGCCCTCTGCTGGGTTCCGAACACCGCACGTTCCTGGACCCAGCCGCGCAGGCGGCGCGCCCGAACCTGGCACCAGCCGTCCTCGCACTCGTCCAGCGACACCAGCGAACGGGGCGACAGGCGCGCCCGCACGGCCGAGGCCTGGGACTTGCCGGCGTGGATCATCACTTCTTCGGGCGAGGTGTTGAAGACGGACCGGCGGCCCGACGACACCGTGCGGTGGATCCAGGCCACGGCCCCGTCCGGGTCGCAGATCTTGCGCCATTCCGTCGTCTCGGCGACCACCTGCACCGGCAGGCCGGCGGCGCGGTATTCCCACAGGATCGGATAGTCCAGCCCCGGTCCCTGACGCGCGCGGACGTGCGACGACTTCAGCGAGATCCAGCGCGGCACCTCCAGCCCCGTCGGCGTGGGCCGGCCGTCGGGCATGGTCGCGCCGGCGCCGGCCAAGACGCCCACGCCCAGAATGGCCAGGGCGAGGGCGCTGCGGCGTCGCAGGCTTTGGAAGATGGCGGAGGCTTTGCTAGACACTGGATGGAACGACCCGTCGCGCGGGCTTTCGATCCTGAAATCGCCGCCCGCTAACCAAGGCCCGCAATGTCCGTCCGCAAGCTTAAGGTCGTATTAACCAGACGCCTGCCCGACGCGGTCGAGACGCGGATGCGCGAGCTTTTCGACGCCGAGCTGAACCTGAAGGACCAGCCGATGGACCGGGCGGCGCTTCAGGCGGCGGTTCAGCGGGCCGAGGTTCTGGTCCCCACCATCACCGACGTCATCGACGCCGACCTGATCAATGGCGCAGGCGATCAGCTGAAGATGATCGCCAACTTCGGCGCAGGGGTGGACCATATCGACATCGACGCGGCCGTGGCGCGCGGCATCATCGTCACCAACACCCCCGGCGTCCTGACCGAGGACACCGCCGACCTGGCCATGAGCCTGATCCTGGCCGTCAGCCGCCGCATCGTCGAGGGCGCCCAGGTGGTGGCCGAGGGGCGGTTCGAGGGCTGGACCCCGACCTGGATGTGCGGCCGCAAACTGTGGGGCAAGCGGCTGGGGATCGTCGGCATGGGCCGGATCGGCCAGGCCCTGGCCCGTCGCGCCAGGGCCTTCGGCCTGCAGGTCCATTACCACAACAGGAAGCCCGTCTCGGCCCTGATCGAGGAGGAACTGGGCGCGACCTATTGGGACGATCTGGACCAGATGCTGGCGCGGATGGACATCGTCTCGCTGAACTGCCCGGCGACGAAGGACACGCATCATCTGCTGTCCGCCGAACGCCTGGCCCGGCTTCAGCCCCACGCCATATTGATCAACACCGCGCGCGGCGATCTGATCGACGAGGCGGCCCTGTCCCAGGCCGTGGCGACCCGGTCCCTGTCCGGCGTCGGCCTGGACGTGTTCGAGAACGAGCCGGCCATCCACCCCGGCCTGCTGGGCCAGCCCAATGTCGTGCTGCTGCCCCATCTGGGCTCGGCGACGCTGGAGGCGCGCCAGGACATGGGCGACCGGGTCATCGCCAATGTCATGACCTACCAGAACAGCCACCGCCCGCCGGACCGGGTCATTCCGGCGATGCTCTAGGGCGCGGCCAGTAGCCGTTCGGCCGCCTCCGGATATTTCTGCGCCAGCCGCGCGGCCCAATCGGCCTTCATCGGCAAATGGGTTCGGACCTGACCGATGCGGCGTTCGACCAGGGCGGCGGCCTCGCGGTGGGCGGGCCAGTCCATCAGGAAGCCCAGGGCGGTCTCGAAATCGGCATAGGCGGCGGCGTGGGCCAGGGCGCGGTCCAGGGCTTCGACGTCGTCGAAGTCCGGCAGGCGGGACAGATAGGTTCGCAGGGCCGGCGCCGACAGGTCGCGTTCGAACAGGACCCAGCGCAGGTCCTGGGCTTCGGCCTTGCGCCCCTCGGCGTCGAGCAGGTCGATGGAGGCCGCCTCCCAGGCGGGGGTCAGGGGCGGCGGGCCCGCTGCGGGCGACCGACCGAAGGTGAAGCGCCGGTTCGCGGCCGACGGCTTCAGCGCGGCCTCCAGGGCCTGGCGCGCCTCGGCGATCCGACCGGCGGCCAGCAGCCGCCGCGCCGCCGCCGCCGCGAAGTCCGGCGAGCCCTGTTCGTCCGGTGTGACCAAGGACAGCCACAGATCCAGATCCTCGGCCCGGTCCGCCAGTCGCCGGATCGCCGTGCGCGCGCCGCGGACGCCCGAACTGGTGTCCAGCCCCGCCAGCACGGCCCGCGCCAGTTCCGGCGTCAGGGCCTCGCCCGCCGCGCCGATCCAGCGGGCGTAGTCGAGCGGATGGCGTTCGATCGCGGCGGCCAGACGTTCCATCGCCGCCGGATCCATGAGGGCCGCCTGGGCGACCGTCCAAAGCTCGGGAGCCGCCGCCTCGAACGCCGCCGTCATCTCGCCACGCGGATCCTTGACCCGCAAGGTCAGACCGCGAAACAGATCGAACCAGGCGATCAACCGGTCCAGCCCGGCGACGGGCGCCGTCGGGGCCAGATCCTCCACCACCGCGCTGCGAAGCATGTCGAGGTCGCGCAGCAGGTCCGGCCGTTTGCGCCAGGACACCCGCGCCCGTGCAGACGCCAGGGCCGTCAGCCGCTTGTCCAGCTCAACCGTCAGGGGCTCGACCCCCGCCTCGGCCGCCAGCACCAGCCGCAGACGACGCTTCAGCAAGGCGTCGCCGTCCGCCGCCTGCATCAACAGCTCGCCCAGCCGATCCGCCCCCAGGGACGCCAGACTGGCGGCGTTCAGACGTTTGGGCGAGGCGGGGCGTCGGGCCATCGGGTCTCCTTTTCACAAGTCTGTCGAACCGGACTCACACGGCTGTCGAAAACCACGGGCAGGGGAGGAACCGCCGCGAGCGAGCTTCGTTTCCGGCGACCTGTCTGAGGAAGCGTGCGTTGGACTCCTACTATTGTATCGTCAACCTGCCGGGCGTTCCGGTGCGTGACATCTGTGTTCTGGGCGCGACCGACGACTCGGCGGCGAATCAGGCTCTGGCCGAGCTCGCCCGGACCTGGGTCGGGTTCGAGACCCTTTATCTGTATTGCGGCGAGCGGCTGGTGACGGTGCTCAGCAACCCCGCCCTGGGCTTCGCCCCGCCCATCCCGGACCTGGATCTGGCCGACGTCCGTTTCGCCACGGCCGCCTGAGGTTCAGCCGCCGCAAACCGGGCACTGGGGGTCGGCCGTCACCCGCACCGTCCGCGCCATCGCCGCCAGACCGTCGTACAGCATCAGCCGCCCGGCCAGAGCCTCGCCCGCCCCGGTGATCAGCTTGATCGTCTCCAGCGCCGCCATCGATCCGACCACGCCCGCCAGGGCGCCGACCACGCCGACACGGGCGCAGGTCTCGGCGTCCGGCGGGATCTCGGGCACCAGGCACTGGTAACAGGGCCGACCGGCGAACACCCCCACCTGGCCGCTCCATCTCCCCAGGGCGCCCGAGACCAAAGGCTTGCCGGCCGCCACGCAGGCGGCGTTGACGATCAGCCGGGTCTCGAAATCATCGGTCCCGTCCAGCACGATGTCGAAACCGTCGATCCGATCGGCGGCGTTGTCCGGCGTCAGCCGTTCGGCGAAGGTCTGGATCGTCACATGCGGGTTCAGCCCGCCCAGGCGTTCGGCGGCCGCTTCGACCTTGGGCCGGCCCACCTCGGGGGTGGAAAAGGCGATCTGGCGCTGCAGGTTCGACAAACCCACCACGTCGTCGTCGATCAGACCCAACGTCCCGACGCCGGCTGCCGCCAGATAGAGGGCCGCCGGCGCGCCCACGCCGCCGGCCCCGACGATCAGCACCCGCGCGCGCTTCAGGGCCTGCTGGCCCGGCCCCCCGATCTCGGACAGGACCAGATGGCGAGCGTAGCGTTCGACTTCGTCTTCAGAGAAAACCATGCCCTTCTCTAACGAGCGGCAGGCTTGGGCGCGAGGCCTCAGGAGACGGCGGCCAGGCTCCGGCTCGCCTCCGACACGATCCTGTCGGCGCTCGCGCTCACGCTCGGATGATCCAGCCCCTCGGCCAGCAGGCGCTCCAGCCCCGGAGACGCGTCCGTCTGGGCCATGGCCCAACCCGGGAACAGGCGCTGATCGATCACAAGCTCGGCGAGGATGCGGATATTGGTGTGGCGTCGATCGGCGCGCAGCCGGCCCATCAACCGATCCAGATCGACCCGCGCGCCCTCAATGGCCTGAAAGAACCGGCCGTCGTGGCGCATCAGCACCCCGGTCACATGATCCCGGCGATTGTTCCGGTCCGACGCGCCGATGATGTCGATCAGGGGCAGCAGGCCCACGCCCGCGTCGCCCACGGCGTCGCTGACATAGACAATACGGAACAAACTCATTGATTACTCTTACGCTTTTACAATTTACAGCCACAAGGACCGAAGTAATGCCATAGAGTTAACGAAACACGCAGGAAAGGCGTCAGACCGCACAGCTCGAGACACGCAATCCGTCGCAGGACAACAGCCGCTCCAGCACCGAGGCGGCGAGCTGGTCCAGTCGGCGACCGCCCAGATATTCGCCCGCCTGATGAGGCGACATGGCGTTGAGCTTGACCGGCTCGGCCACACGACGGTGCACGATGGGGCGATCCTCGACGATCTTGAGATTTCGGTGACGACCGTCCGAAAGAAGGCGCGCGATCAACCGATCGAGGTCCGCGCGCATGCCTTCCAGCATCATAGCGGCCTGACCCTCATGAAACATCATGGCGCTGCCGATCATGTCGCGACGGTTGTTGCGTTCAGACGCGCCGAGAATGTCAGCCAGCATCGAGGGCGAGCGTTCAACCGCCGCGACTGTTTCACTCACGAGAAGCACACGATAGAGCAATTTTCGATCTCCCATGTCGGATCTTCCGGTCAAGGATGGCGCGTTATAAGAGAAACATGGGTATAAATATGACTACGCTATCCAGCGTCGCGCGCTCTTGATCGACGAGGCCCGTCGCGCCATCTGCGGATCATGACTCAATCGAATTTTCCCGACTGGCACGGCACCACCATTCTGGCGGTGCGCAAGAACGGCCGCACCGTCATCGCGGGCGACGGTCAGGTCTCCATGGGGCCCACCATCGTCAAGGGCGCGGCGCGCAAGGTGCGGATCCTGGCGGGCGGCAAGGTGCTGGCCGGCTTCGCGGGCGCCACAGCCGACGCCTTCACCCTGATCGAACGGCTGGAGGCCAAGCTGGAGCAGTATCCGGACCAGTTGGCGCGGGCCTGCGTCGACCTGGCCAAGGACTGGCGCACCGACCGCTATCTGCGCCGGCTGGAGGCCATGCTTCTGGTCGCGGACAAGTCGTCGATCTTCACCGTCACCGGCGTCGGCGACGTGCTGGAGCCTGAACACGGGGTCGCCGCCGTCGGCTCGGGCGGCAACTACGCCCTGTCGGCCGCCCGCGCCCTGATCGAGGAGACCGACCTAGACGCAGAGGCCGTCGCCCGCAAGGCCATGAAGATCGCCGCCGAGATCTGCGTCTATACGAACGGCAATCTGACCGTGGAGACGCTGGAGCCCTGATCGGCCCGCGACGGGCTCAGATCACGTCGGCGACGAGGCCCAAGGCCTTGAGGTCCGCGCCCCGGGCAAAGACGCCTCCTCGACCGGATAGCCCTGGGACGACGCTCAGGACCGGGCTTCGCCGATGGAGAAGGAGGCCTGTTCGCGGATGCGTCGGGCGCCGTCTTCATCGACCAATTCGCATTCCCACCACCGGATGGTCCGGCGATCGGAGGTGATGCAGGTCTTGGAGACGAGGACGGCGTGTGGGGTCATGGCGCGAAACAACGGACAGCGTTTCGCCTTTGTTCCTTCGCGATCCGGTTTTCTTTGCAGGAACAACAGACTGCCTGCGATTCACGGGTGTCTGCTCCCTGCGCCGCCGCCGGCGATACGTTGCGATCATCTCCCCCTTGGCTTAAGCGCGCGCCATGACCGATGACGCCCCCCTTCGACCCCTCGCCCGCAATCCGCGCGGTTTCGCCGACAAGCGCGGCCGCGACCTGACCGCAGAGCGCCGCATCGTCGCGCGCGTGTCCGAGGTCTATGAGCGCTGGGGCTTCGAGCCGCTGGAGACCCCGGCCTTCGAATACGCCGACGCCCTGGGCAAATTCCTGCCCGACGCCGACCGGCCGAACGAGGGGGTCTTCGCGCTCCAGGACGACGCCGGCTCGGACGAGCCGGGCGACTGGATGGCGCTGCGCTACGACCACACCGCCCCTCTGGCCCGGTTCGCGGCCCAGACCTGGGAGACCCTGCCCAAGCCGTTCCGCCGCTACGCCTATGGGCCGGTGTGGCGCAACGAGAAGCCCGGCCCGGGCCGGTTCCGCGAGTTCTGGCAGTGCGACGCCGACACCGTGGGTTCGGACCGGCCCGAGGCCGACGCCGAGATCATCGCCATGGCCTGCGAGGGTCTGGGCGCCGCCGGCCTTGATGCGGGCCAGGCCCAGATCCGCGTCTCGAACCGCAAGCTGTTCGACGGTCTGTTCGACGCCGGCGGCGTGACCGAGGCGGGCCAGCGGCTGACGGCCCTGCGCGCCATCGACAAGTTCGACCGGCTGGGCTGGGACGGCGTCGTCCAACTGCTGGGCGAAGGCCGGCTGGACGACTCCGGCGACTACACCAAGGGCGCAAGCCTTCCGGCCAGGGTGACCGGCGCCATCGAGGCCTTCCTGGCCTCGGCCAATACGCCGGGCCTGTCACGAGCCGAGACCCTGGACGCCGTCGCCCGTTCGGGCGACCTGGGCGCGGCGGGCGAAGCGGCGCTGAACGAACTGGCCGCCATCGACCGGGCGCTGGGCGCCATGCGGGTCGGCCAGGAGGCGGTGAAGTTCGATCCCACCATCGTGCGTGGGCTGGAATATTACACCGGCGCGGTGTTCGAGGCCGAACTGTTGCTGGACACCGTTGACGACAAGGGCCGTCCGGTCCGGTTCGGCTCCATCGGCGGCGGCGGGCGGTATGACGATCTGGTCGCCCGCTTCACCGGCCAGAGCGTGCCCGCCACCGGCTTCTCCTTCGGCGTCTCGCGCCTGGCCTCGGCCCTGCGCGCCGCCGGCCGCGGGGCGGAAGACGCCGTGCGCGGCCCCGTCGTCGTCATCGTCTTTTCCGACAACGACATGGCTCATTATCTGGCCGCGGTCGCCGAACTGCGCGCCGCCGGTATCGCCGCCGAGCTCTATCTGGGCCGTGCGGGCATGAAGGCCCAGATGAAATACGCCGACCGTCGCGGTTCTCCGGCCGTCGTCATCCTGGGCGGCGATGAGATTGCGGCGGGCGAAGTCACCATCAAGGACCTGGACGCCGGCCGCGCCGCGGCCGCCGCCATCACCGACAACGACGCCTGGAAGGCCGAGCGTCCGGGCCAGATGAAGATCCCTCGGGAGGGCCTGATCGCTGCGATCAAGGCTATTATCGAATAAGCTTCGAGAATAACTTGCGCGAAATATGACTTATCAATGATAAGTCGAAGAAAGTTCGACTCCGCCCGATACGTGCGTTGACGCCGCAGGGTCCGATAGGCCAAATGAACTCACTCGAGGGCAAGCGTTGCTCAAGCGCGCAGCACTCGAAGGCGTTTCGGGGAGGAAACGTCCGCTCTTCAAAGAGCGCGAAAGCCCGCTGCGATGTATCCCCCGCAGCGGGCTTTTTCGCGCCTGGAGCCGCCCGCGCCATGGACAATATGTAGACTATTTCGATGTGGTCTCGAGGTTTCCGGGGCGATTTGTCGAGGCGTCCGCCATGAAAAAGGCCGGGGCGAACCCCGGCCTTTTCCGTTCTCGAATGGGCGCCGCCTACCAGATGCGGACGCGCTCTTCCGGCGTCAGATAGTATTTGGTCCCCGGCTCGACGTCGAAGGCGTCGTACCAGGCGTCGACGTTGCGCAGCGGGCCGATGACCCGGAACTGGGCGGCCGAGTGCGGATCGGTGGCGACCTGCTGCTTCAGGGCCTCGTCGCGATATTTCGACTGCCAGACCTGGGCCCAGCCGTAGAAGAAGCGCTGGTCGCCGGTCGTTCCATCCAGCACCGGGGCGGGCTTTCCGGCCAGCGACAGATGATAGGCCTCAAGACCCACGGCCACGCCCGAGGCGTCGCCGATGTTCTCGCCCATCGTCAGGCCGGGGTTGATGGTGTAGCCGGTGATCGGTTCGTAGGTGGCGTATTGCGCGCCCAGACGGGCGGTCAGGGCTTCGAAATTGGCCTTGTCCGCAGGCGTCCACCAGTTGCGAAGCACGCCGTCGCCGTCGGACTTGGAGCCCTGGTCGTCGAAGCCGTGGCCGATCTCGTGGCCGATCACGCCGCCGATGCCGCCGTAGTTGACCGCCGGGTCGCCGTTCGGATCGAAGAAGGGCGGTTGCAGGATGGCGGCCGGGAAGACGATCTCGTTATTGGCCGAGTTGTAGTAGGCGTTCACCGTCTGCGGCGTCATGCCCCATTCGGTCTTGTCGACCGGGTCGTTCAGACGGGCGAGGTCGTAGTTCCACTCGAACAGACCGCGCCGCTCGGCGTTGCCGACCAGGTCGTCTGCACGGATCTCAAGGCCGGAATAGTCGCGCCACTTGTCCGGATAGCCGATCTTGACGGTGAATTTCCGCAGCTTCTCCTGGGCCGCCGCCTTGGTCTCGTCGCCCATCCAGCTGAGGTTGTCGATGCGGTGCGACAGGGCGGTGCGCAGATTGGCGACCAGGTCTTCCATCTTGGCCTTGGACTCGGCCGGGAAATACTGGGCGACATAGAGCCGGCCCGTCGCCTCGCCCAGCGAACCCTCGGCGAAGGAGATGGCGCGCTTCTCACGGGTGCGCTGTTCCGGCTGGCCCGACAGATCGCGCGCGCGGAAGCCCCACTGGGCGTCCGAGAACCTTTGCGACAGCAGGGGGGCCATGTCGTCGGCGGTGTGGAAGGCTTCCCACGCCTGGAGCAGTTCGATCGGCGTCTCGGCGTAGAGGGCCGCGATCTTGGGCATGGCCGTGTCCTGGCGCACGATCAGGCGGGGCACGCCGCCCAGTTCGGCCGCATCATAATAGGCCTGCCAGTCGAAGCCGGGCGCATCCTGGGTCAGTTTGGCGATGGTGACCTCGTTATAGGTCTTGTCGCGGTTGCGGTTCTCGACCGGGGTCCAGTGCGCCTCGGCGATCTTGGTTTCGAGCTCCACAATCTCGGCCGCCGTGGTGAACGGCTTGTCCCAACCCGACATGGCCAGGATTTGCCCGACGTAGGTCGTGTAAAGGTGCTTCTTGTCGGCGTAGCGGGCGTCCAGATAATAGTCGCGGTTGGGCAGGCCGATGCCCGACTGACCGGTCGAGACGACGTAGCGGGTCGGCTGTTTCGCGTCGATGGTGATGCCGGTGCCGAAGAAGGAGCCGCCGAAACGGCCGACCGTCTGGCCCATGTAGACGGCCATCTTCTCATGGCTGTCGGCGGCGCGGATGGCGGCCAGATAGGGTTGCAGCGGCTGGGCGTCCAGCTGATCGATGCGCGCCTGGTCGATGTAGGACCGATAGGCGTCGGCCACCTTGGCCTCATCCGAGCCGGGCGTCAGGTCGGTGCGTGCGGCCAGACCCGTGACCAGTTCCTTCATCCGGTTGTCCGACAGTTCGCGCAGCAGGGCGAAGGAGCCGTAGCTGGTGCGGTCCGAAGGGATGACCAGCTTGTCGAAGGCCGCGCCGTTGGCGTAGCGGAAGAAGTCGTCGCCCGGCTTCACCGAGGTGTCGCGGCCGTTCAGATCGAAGCCCCAGGTTCCGTAGCGGGGGGCGTCCACGCCCTGCCAGCCGGCTGCGGTCTCCTCGCCCGAGAACAGCGAGACGATCGAGCAGGTCTCGTCGATACAGGCGTGGTCGTGGTCGATGTCCTGGGCGAAGGCGGCGGCAGGCGCCAAAAGGGCGCCGACAGCGGCGGCGATAAGCAGTCTTTTCATCACTGTATCCTAGGTTCCACCCTTGGAGCGGGCAGGTCGGAGCGGACCCTAGACCCGAGGTTGGGGCTGTCGCCTTAAAAAAAGTTCATGAAACGGTCGCGACGTCTCGCCAGGGACGGCGGTTCCGGGTCACATGCCGGGGATACGGAGGGCGAATGCAGGGGCACGGCGCAGACTACAAGGATCTGGTGGTCTTCCTGGCGGCGGCGGGGGTGATCGTGCCCCTGGTCAATCGGCTGAAGATCAGTCCGGTTCTGGGCTTTCTGGCCGCCGGGGTGGTGTTGGGGCCCAGCGGGCTGGCGCGGTTTTCGGACACGCTTCCCTGGCTCTCCTATTTCACCATCAGCGATCCGGTTCAGCTGGCGCAGTTGTCGGAACTGGGCGTCGCCTTCCTGCTGTTCATGATCGGGCTGGAGCTGTCGTGGGAGCGGCTGCGCGCCATGCGGCGGCTGGTCTTCGGCCTGGGGCTGATGCAGGTCGTCGTCTGCACCCTGGTGCTGGCGGGCCTGTTCGTGCTGCTGGGCCAGAGCCTGGTCAGCGCGGCGGTGCTGGGCATGGGCCTGGCCCTGTCCTCGACGGCGGTCGTCATGCCGGTCCTGGCCGAAAGCGGGCGGCTGAAGGGTACGGTCGGTCGGTCGACCTTCGCCATTCTGCTGGCCCAGGATCTGTCGGTCGCGCCCATCCTGATCACCGTCAGCGTGATGGCCGCAGTCGCCCAGGCGGGCGGGTCGCTGGATCCGGCGGTTCTGGGACGGTCGCTGTTCACCCTGGTGCCGGCCGCCATCGGCCTGGGCCTGCTGGTTCTTATGGGTCGTGTGGTGCTGCGGCCGATGTTCCGCTCGGTGGCCCAGGCGCGCAAGTCGGCGCAGGGCGGCGAGCTGTTCGTCGCCGCCAGCCTGCTGGTCGTGGTGGTCGCCGGACTGGCGGCCCAGGCCAGCGGCCTGTCGATGAGCATCGGCGCCCTGGTCGCCGGGGTGCTTCTGGCCGAGACCGAGTTCCGGCGCGAGGTCGAGGTCTCCATCGAACCGTTCAAGGGTCTTTTGCTGGGGGTCTTCTTCGTCGGGGTCGGCCTGGGCCTGGACCTGGGCGCGGTCGCGGCCAATCCGGTCCTGCTGTTCGGCCTGGCCCTGGCCATCACCGTGGTCAAGACCGGCGTCATCTTCGGCCTGGCGCGCCTGTGGGGCCTAGGCGCGCGCCCGGCGCTGGAGACCGCCCTGGTCCTGGCGCCGGCGGGCGAGTTCGCCTTCGTGGTCTTCGCCACCGGCATGGTCGAGGGGATCGCCCCGCCGGCCCTGACCAGCACCGTGGCCCTGTCGGCGACCCTGAGCATCTTCTCCATTCCCCTCCTGGCCCTGCTGGGCCAGAGGCTGTCGCGCGAAAAGGCGCCGGCCCTGCCGACCACGCCCGAGGGCGCAGCCCCGCCGGAACAGGCCGACGGCGCCGTCATCATCGTCGGCTTCGGCCGGGTTGGACGACTGATCGGGGAGCTGCTGAAGGAACACGACCAGGCCTTCATCGCCCTGGACACCGACGCCGCCGCCGTGGCGGCGGGACGTCGCGACGGATTCGACGTCTTCTACGGCGACGCGGGTCGCGCCGAGATGCTGGCGCATTGCGGCGTCCTGTCGACCCGCGCCCTGATCGTCACCATGGACGCCCCGACCAAGGTGGACGAGGTGGTGACCACGGCTCGCGCCTTGCGCGACGACCTGATCATCATCGCTCGCGCCCGCGACGACCAACATGCGGCGCGCCTCTATGCGCTGGGCGTCACCGACGCGGTGCCCGAAACGACCGAGGCCAGCCTGCAGCTGGCGGAGAACACCCTGGTCGATCTGGGCGTGCCCATGGGCTTGGTTCTGGCCTCGATCCACGAGAAGCGGGATCAGTTCCGCCGGACCTTCCAGGCCGCCATACCCGCCGGAGGACGCAGTAGAACCACCCGCGCGTTGAGAATGCCTCAGATTGGGACAGGTAACCATAACAGTTAAGCTTAGAAATCGGGCTGTTAACCGCGACATTAGCTTTTGCGACCCATTTTCGTCATGGTTCCGTGATGCAAGCCCTGCTTCAGCATCGCGCGGTTGGCGGGCGAAGCAACATAACGTCTCGCCTCGCGGTCTAAGCGACTGACCCAGTCAACTTCGGGCCGTCAGGGCTTCCGAAATGCGTAGAGTAAAAGCCTGATTTCATGACCGATACCGTTCTCTCGACCGAAGCCGCTCCCCGCCTGAACCGCCGTCAGGCCGCCAAGGTCCGGACGCGCCAGAAGGTTCTGGACGCCGCCCGCTCCCTGTTCGCCGAGCGCGGCTATGAGCCAGCCACGATCCGCGACATCGCCAAGGGCGCCGGCATGTCCACCGGGGCGGTCTTCGCCAACTTCCAGGACAAGGCCGAACTGTTCGAAGCCGTCCTGACCGAGGACATGACCCGCCTGGCCGAGGTGGTCGAGGCGGGCGCGCCCCAGGGCGAACCCGTTCGCCAGCGACTGCTGGGCGCCCTCAGCGCCGGCTATCACTCCTCGCTGGACCAGTTGCCCTTGTTCCAGGCCATCGTCGCCCGGTCGTGGTTCCAGCCCCTGGCCGCCGAGATGCGCGCCCGCGCCGCGACCAAGAACCTGCTGCTGGCGATCGGCGGCATCCTCCAGGAAGCCGTCGCCAAGGGCGAGGTGAACAAGGACGCCGACATCCGCCTGCTGGTCGAGCTGATCTGGGACGCCTATCTGTCGAACTACCGCCGCGCCGCCTATGACGAATGGGACGCTCAAGCCCTGTCCGACCATATGGGCAAGCAGATCGACGTGATCCTGGCTGGCGCGCTGTCCGCCAAATAATCCAATCAAAGCGCCTGAAAAGGTCGGGGCCGCCGCGCGGTCCCGGCCTTTTTCATGCCCGGCGTTCCGCGCTCAGGCCTTACGCTTCAGGGTGACGTAGAAGGCGCCGTTGCCGCCGTGCCTCTGGTGGGCGACGGTGAAGCCGGACACGACGCCGCGCAGGCCCGGCGACTGCATCCATTCCCCGAACGAGGCGCGGATCACCCCGCCCCCCAGCCGTCCCTGGCCGGTGATGACCAGGACCGCCCGCATGCCCCGCGCCTGGCACGACGTCAGAAAGGCCTGCAGCTGATCCTCGGCCTCGAACCGGCCGAAGCCGTGCAGGTCGATGCGCGCCTCGATGGGGTCCCGCTCGCGCGACAGCCGGTGTTTGCGGCGCGGCTCCAGATCCTCGGGCGCGGAGCGGACACGCGAGGCGGCGGTGCGGGACGCCGGGGGGCGAGAGTCGACCGGCGGGGCGGTCGGGAGGTTGCGTTGCGGCGAGACCTTGGGCAGGCGGCGCGGATGCTCGGGCGGGGCGACCACGACATGGGCCGGAGCCTCGGCGCCGGGGGTGACGCGGGCGGCCTTGCGGCTGCGCGGGGCGGCGACCGTGCCGGTGATGCGGCTCCAGATGCGACGGTCCTCGGGCGTCAGCCCGTTCTCGTCACGGCCGGGGCCCTTGCGCTTCATGCCTCGGCGTCGTCGTCGAAGGCGTCGCCCGGACCGGGTTCGTGAACCAGCAGATCGCCGGGCTGACAGTCCAGTTCGCGGCACAGGGCGTCGAGGGTCGAGAACCGCACGGCGCGCGCCTTGCCCGTCTTCAGGATCGACAGATTCGCCACCGTCACCCCGACCCGGTCGGCGAGTTCGGTCAGCGACATGCGGCGTTCGACGAGGACGCGATCAAGCTGGACGCGGATGGCCATGGGGAAGTCCTACTGGAAACGGCTCAGATCGTCAGTTCGGATTCGCGGCGCAGGCGCGCCCCCTCGCGGAAAACCTCCGCCAGGACGAAGACGATCAGGACGGAGAAGATCGGGGTCAGCAGTTCACCCAGCCCCTGGGGGTCCATGACGCCGGGCGCCAGACGGGCGGCGACGAAGCCCTGGGCCAGCCAGACGCCGCCGGTCACGACCGCCAGGGTCAGACCGATCTGGCGCAGACGGCGGACATTGTCGGGATGGAAGGGGTCGCCCATGGTCAAGGTGCGGAAGATCCGACGCAGGCTGCGCAGGATCAGCATGAAGCCGCCGAAATAGGCGGTGGCCGCCCCCAGGCCGAACAGCAGAAGCATACGGGTCAGCGGCAGCTGTCGCCCGCCGGACTCGCCGCTGACGGTGATGTTCACATTGTCCAGGGGAATGAAGACGGCGGCGACCAGCAGCAACAACAGCAGGCCGGTGATGAGCCAGAGCAGGATATAGGCGACGTCCAGCGCCACCTTCAGCACGCTGGAGACCGAACCCGGGCCCAGGGCGCGGAACGGGGCCTTCAGCGGCGCGGTCATGGCGCGCAGCCAGCGAGGAGCGGGCCATTTCGGGGTCAGCCATTTGGGACTCGGCGCCTCGCCTCGCTTCAGCGGATGTCGCGGCGGGAGCAGGCGCATGGTCGGTCTCAGGCCGGAGGGAAGGGCGCGACGGCTGCGCGGGGTCCGGCGAACCCGCGCGCAGCTCTATACATCGCGGTCTTCGTCAAGGTCGTCAAAGCTCTCGTGATCGATACAGGGCTGGACTTGGGCGCGATCAGAGGGCTTGAACCAGAATGGCGACCAGGGCGGTCGGCAGGGCGGCGATCAGGACCGTGTTGACGAAAGCGGCGCAGACCTTGTCCAGCCAGAGCGACATGTTCATCGTATGCATCAGGGTTCTCCGTTGTTCCTGTTTGGGTGATAATCACCCGCTTGGTTTATTATCCGCATGATCGTTCCGGATTTTCCGGAAGTCCTGAACGGTGCGGCCCCGTTCCTGACGATCAATAGATAGGCCGTGCGCTGCTAAAAAGCACGTTACATATCGTTTAACGATATTAAACTTTGGCAATAGACTGTTTCAGGGCCGTGATAATCGATGACTCTCAAGCTTTTCAAAGGGATGCGGATCGTCGCCGCCACCCACAACCCCGGCAAGGTTCCGGAGATCGCCGCCCTGCTGGGTGAAGATTACGAGATCCTCACCGCCGGCCAGTTGAATCTGCCCGAGCCGGACGAGACCGAGACCACCTTCGCCGGCAACGCCATGTTGAAGGCTCGTCATGCGGCCGCCTTGTCAGGCGAGGTCGCCCTGGCCGACGACTCGGGAATGTCGGTGGCGGCCCTGGACGGGGCGCCGGGCATATTCTCCGCCCGCTGGGCCGGACCGGGCAAGGATTTCGCCGTGGCGATGAAGAAGGTCGAAGACCGGCTGGAGGAGATCGGGGCGATGGACCGCGCCGCCTGGTTCACCTCGGCCCTGGCCGTGGCCTGGCCGGACGGGCCGTGCGTGGTGGTCGAGGGCGAGGTGCACGGCCGTCTGACCTTCCCGCCGCGCGGCGACCGGGGCTTCGGCTATGATCCCATCTTCATTCCCGAGGGCGGCGACCTGACCTTCGGCGAGATGGAGCCGGCGGCCAAGGAGGCGATCAGCCACCGCACCCGCGCCTTCGCCAAGCTGCGGGCCGCTTTGATTGACTGATTTCCTCGCCCCAGGAACGGACGTCGGCCTCTATGTCCACTGGCCCTATTGTTCGCGCATCTGCCCCTATTGCGACTTCAACGTCGTGCGCGACCGGGGGCGGATCGAGGAACAGGCAGGATTGGTGGATGCGATCCTGGCCGACATGCGGGCGCAGCGCGCGTTGACCGGACCGCGCCGGCTGGCGTCGATCTTCTTCGGCGGCGGCACCCCCTCGCTGATGGCGCCCGAGGCCGCAGCCCGGATCATCGCCCAGGCGTGCGATCTGTTCCCCCCGGCGGGCGCGATCGAGATTTCGCTGGAGGCCAATCCGACCGACGCCGAGGCGGCCCGGTTCGCCGCCCTGGCGGGGGCGGGGGTCAACCGGCTGTCGATGGGGGTGCAGGCGTTGGACGACGCCGCGCTGCGGTTCCTGGGGCGGGATCATTCGGCGGCCGAGGCGCGGCGCGCGGTTGATCTGGCCGGGCGGGCCTTTTCGCGCCTGTCCATCGACCTGATCTACGCCCGGCCGGACCAGACCCCGACCGACTGGGCGACGGAGCTGGGCGCGGCCCTGGACATGGGGTTCGAGCACGTCTCGCCCTATCAGCTGACCCTGGAGCCGACGACGGCGTTCGGGCGGGCCCTGGCGCGCGGGACCCTGATCCCGCCGGACGAGGACGCCGCCGCCGCCCTGTATGAGACGACCCAGGCGGTGTTGGAGGCGGCCGGGTTCGACGCCTATGAAGTGTCGAACCATGCCCGGGGCGTGGCGGCGCGGTCGGCGCATAATCTGCACGTCTGGCGCGGCGGCGACTATCTGGGGCTGGGGCCGGGCGCCCATGGCCGGCTGACCCTGGACGGCGTGCGAACGGCGACGGTCGCCCACCGCCGGATCGCCGACTATGTGGCCGGAGTCGGGGCGGGGACGCCCTGGACGGAGACGGAGCGGTTGGACGCCGCCGGGGCGGCCGAGGAGCGCCTGCTGCTGGGCCTGCGTACGGTCGAGGGGGCGCCGGTCGGGCTGCTGGCGGACCTGGGGCGGTCAGCGGACGCGGCGCCGACGGCGGATCTGATCGCCGACGGCTTTTTGAAACTCAGCGGCGATCGCCTGGTGGCCACGCCGCGCGGACGGCCCGTGCTGGACGGGGTGTTGAAGGCGTTGCTGACATAAGAAAGCGGGCCCGGATCGAAATCCGGGCCCGCTTTGCGATCACGTCGGTTGGATGCGCTTAGACCAGCGCCCCGTGGCAGTGTTTGAACTTGCGACCCGAGCCGCAGGGGCAGGGCGAGTTGCGGCCGGTCATTTCCCAGCCGGGCGGCAGGGCTTCGACCGGAAGCTTGGAGCGGTCGTCGCCGATCAGGGTTCCTTCGGGATTCTGGGCCGACGGATTGGCCATCTCGTTCTCGCCGGTGCCGGGGTTCAGGTGGATTTCCTGGAACTCGGGCATTTCCGGCGGCGGCTGGAAGCGGAACTCGACCGTCATCAGCCAGCGGGTGACATTGTGGCGCAGGTCGTACAGCAGGTTCTCGAACAGCGAGAAGGCCTCGGTCTTGTACTCGTTCAGCGGATCGCGCTGGCCGTAGCCGCGCAGGCCGATGACGCCGCGCAGATGGTCCAAGTGGACCAGGTGCTCGCGCCATTGCATGTCGATCATCTGAAGCATGAACTGCTTTTCGAGACCGCGCGTCTGGGCCGCGCCGATCTGTTCCAGCCGTTCGGCCGCACGGGCGTCGGCGGCGGCCAGCAGCCGCTCCTCGATCTCCTCGTTCGACACGCCCTCCTCGGCGGCCCAGTCGTGCAGCGGCAGTTCGAGACCCAGGGTGGTGCGGACCTTTTCGTCCAGGCCGTCGATGTCCCACTGTTCGGCATAGGCCTTGGGCGGCATGTAGCGTTCGACCAGGTCGGACACCACGTCGCGGCGGAAGTCGCCGACCAGTTCCGACAGGTCCTCGGAGTCCATGAACTCCTGGCGCTGCTCAAACACGGCCTTGCGCTGGTCGTTCACGACGTCGTCGTATTTCAGCAGATTCTTGCGGATGTCGTAGTTGCGGGTCTCGACCCGCTTCTGGGCGGTCTCGATGGCGCGGTTCAGCCAGGGGTGGGTGATGGCCTCGCCCTCGGCCACGCCAAAGGTCTTCATGATCGAGTCGAGACGGTCGCCGGCGAAGATGCGCAGCAGGTCGTCCTCGCAGGACAGATAGAATTTCGAGGTGCCGGGGTCGCCCTGACGGCCGGTGCGGCCGCGCAGCTGGTTGTCGATCCGGCGGCTCTCGTGGCGTTCGGTGCCCAGGACGAACAGACCGCCGGCGTCCAGGGCGATCTTCTTCTGAACAGCGATGTCGGCCTTGTACTGGGCCTCCTGGGCCTTCTCCATCTCGGGCGTGACCTCGACGGCCATGTTGCGCTGTTCCAGCAGCCACTTCTGCATCTTCATCTCGAGGTTGCCCCCGAGCTGGATGTCGGTGCCGCGGCCGGCCATGTTGGTGGCGATGGTCACCACGCCCGGCAGACCGGCGTCGGCGACGATATAGGCCTCCTGCTCGTGCTGGCGCGCGTTCAGGACGGAGTGCGGGATGCCGCGCAGCTTCGTCTCGTATTGGATGTCATAGGCGGCGTCGCCGATCTTCTCGGCTTCTTTCGCCTTGCCCTCGTACTGGGGCTTCAGCTTGCGCGAGACCTCGACCTTGTATTCGAACTTGCTCAGCAGATCCGACAGCTGTTCCGAACGCTCGATCGATACGGTGCCGACCAGGATGGGCTGACCCGCCAGGTGGCATTCGGCGATCTGTTTGGCGATGGCCTGGTTCTTCTCGGCGTGGGTCCGATAGACCTCGTCGTCATAGTCCTTGCGCTGGATCGGCCGGTTGGTCGGCACCTCCAGCACGTCCATCTTGTAGATGTCGCCGAACTCCTGGGCCTCGGTCGCGGCGGTGCCGGTCATGCCCGACAGCTTCTGGTACAGGCGGAAATAGTTCTGGATCGTGACCGAGGCCAGGGTCTGGTTCTCGGGCTGGATCTTGACGTCTTCCTTGGCCTCGATGGCCTGGTGGAGGCCTTCCGACAGGCGGCGGCCGGTCATCATCCGGCCGGTGAATTCGTCGATCAGGACGATCTCGCCGCCCTTGATGATATAGTCCTTGTCGCGCTGATACAGGGTGTTGGCGCGCAGGGCCTGGTTGGTGTGGTGGACCAGGCTGATGTTGGCGGCGTCGTACAGGCCGGTGGTGTCGGCGGCGAAGTGGCCGCCGCTTTCCAGCGCCTCTTCCATCCGCTCCGAGCCCAGTTCGGTCAGCAGGACCTGTTTCTGCTTCTCGTCGAGCTCGAAGGTGTCCTTGTCCTTGATCAGCTCCTTCACCAGGCCGTCGAGGATCTTGTACAGGTCCGAACGGTCCTCGGTCGGGCCCGAGATGATCAGAGGCGTCCGCGCTTCGTCGATCAGGATGGAATCGACTTCATCGACGATGGCGAAGTTGTGCGGGCGCTGCACCATCTCGCGTCGGTCATAGACCAGGTTGTCGCGCAGATAGTCGAAGCCGAACTCGTTGTTGGTGCCGTAGGTGACGTCGGCGGCGTAGGCCGCCTGGCGCTGGCCCTGGCTCAGGCCGTTGACGATGACCCCGACCTCAAGACCCAGGAAGCGATAGACCTTGCCCATGGTCTCGGCGTCGCGGCGGGCCAGGTAGTCGTTGACGGTGATGACGTGGACGCCCTTGCCGGGCAGGGCGTTCAGATAGACGGGGGCCACGGCGACCAGGGTCTTGCCCTCGCCGGTCCGCATTTCCGCAATCCCGCCTTCGTGCAGGATCATGCCGCCGGCCAGCTGGACGTCATACTGACGCTGGCCCAGCACCCGCTTGGACGCCTCGCGCACCACGGCGAAGGCCTCGGGCAGGATCTTGTCCAGGGTCTCGCCATTGGCCACCCGGTCGCGGAAGGCGTCGGTCATCATCCGCAGCTCGTCGTCGGACAGGGCGGCGAACTTGGGCTCCAGCGCATTGATGCGCTGGGCGTGGTCCTGGAAAGCCTTGACCTTGCGGTCGTTGGAAGAGCCGAAAAGTTTCTTGGCGAAGCCGAGCATATTGGATCCGGTAAGCGGTCGAGCGTCTGCGAGCTGAGCGGCTCTGGAAATCCCGTGAGGGGCGGCGATACGGACGCCGCGAGAGGGGCCCGAACCGGTGGCGGCCCCGATGCGCCGGAACTGGCGCGCGCGAAGGGCCGCGCAGACGATCAAAACCCCTCGACTTGGGCGCAGGCGGGACTTAAGCACCGGCCTAACCCCTGTCAACGCGAGGGGCTTTCGGCCGCCTTCTACGGAGCGCCCTCTTGACCCCATTTCGGCGACCTTTCGGCCTGTTTTCCATGGCGCTTCTGGCTGCGGTCCTGACGGTCGCCGCCTGTTCGCGCGGCGGCGGGGACGACAAGGCCCCGGAGCCGGGCGACCGGCCGGTGGCCCGGGTCCAGGACGAGACCGTCTGGGCCTCGGACGTCAAGCGCGAGGCGGTGGCCCAAGGGCTGGTGGGCGAGGGCGAGCCGCTGGACGTGACCTCGGACCTGTTCCGGCGCGTGCTGGACGAGGTGATCGATCAGAAACTGCTCGCCAAGGAGGCCGAGCGCCGTCGCCTGGACGCCTCGCCCCTGGCCCAGCGCCGCCTCGAGGCGACCCGCGAACGAATCCTGGGCGACATGCTGGTGGAGAGCGTGGTCAACGGCGCCATTTCCGACCAGGCGGTCCAGACCCTGTACAATGAGCAATTGCGGCTGGCGAAGACATCGGAGGAGATCCGCGTCCGCCTGATCCTGTCGCGCACCAAGCCGGAGGCCGAGGCGGTCATCGGCATCCTGGGCCAGGGCGCCAGTTTCGAGGCCGTGGCCATGGAGCGGTCGGTGGACGAGGCGACGCGCTTTTCAGGCGGCGACCTGGGCTATTCGACCCTGGACGTCATGCCCCAGGCCTATGCCGGCGCCCTGCGCGACAAACCGGCAGGGTCCACCGTCGGTCCGTTCCAGACCGAAGGCGGCTGGGCCGTGCTGCGGGTCGAGGACCGGCGCAAGGAAAGCCCGCCGACCCTGGAGCAGGCCCGGCCCCAGATCGTCCGCTACCTGACCTATGAGGGCGTGCGGCAGTTGCTGGAGCAGTTGCGCGGCAAGGCCAAGGTCGACGTCCTGCTGGCGGGCGAAACCGCCGGGCGAAACGAGGAGCCGGCCTCCGCCCCGCCGCCCGCCGCTCCCAGCGCTCCTCCGCCCGCCGACGCCCCCTCCCCGACTTCCGCCCCCGCCCCGGCCGCCTGACATGAACAAGCCCCCCTCGACCACCGGCCAGAAGATCGAACAGGCGTTCGAAAAAGCCCTGGATCCGTTCGCCACGGCCCTGAAACGCGCCACCCGCCCGGCCGAGCCCGCCTCAGCCCCCGCGCCCGCCGCCGGAAAGCCGGGTCTGGCCGTGTCGCCCCTGGCCGTGCCCTTTCCCACCATCCCGCCCATCGGCGGGGTCGAGATCGCCACCGCCCGAGCCGGCTTCTACAAGCACGAGCGCGACGACCTGGTGGTGTTCCGGTTCGCGCGGGGCACCAGCTGCGCCGGCGTCTTCACCCGCCACAAGATCGGCTCCGCCCCGGTCGATTGGTGCAAGAAGGCGCTGGGCGGGGCGGACGGCGGCAAGGACGTGCGCGCCCTGGTGGTCAACGCCGGTTGCGCCAACGCCTTCACCGGCAAGGCCGGCGCCGACGCCGCCCGCCGCACCGCCTCAGAGGTCGCCAAACGGTTCGGCTGTCGCCAGCGCGACGTCATGCTGGCCTCGACCGGGGTCATCGGCGTGGTGCTGGACGAAAAGAAGATCGTCTCCAAACTGCCCGACATCGAAAGCCGCCTGGACGCCGACATCCATCCGTCCGAGCAGTGGGCCCGGGCCGGGCGGGGCGTCATGACCACGGACACCTTCCCCAAGGGCTCCTACGCCGAGGCCGAAATCGAGGGCTACAAGGTCCGGATCGCGGGGATCGCCAAGGGGTCGGGCATGATCGCGCCGGACATGGCGACCATGCTGGCCTTCATCGTCACCGACGCCGACATCCATCCGAACGTGCTTCAGGCCCTGCTGGGCCTGCATGTCCGCACCACCTTCAACAGCGTGACGGTGGACGGCGACACCTCGACCAACGACACCGCCCTGCTGTTCGCCACCGGAACCTCGGGCGCGCCGCGCATCGGCCGGGTCGGGGATCGTCGCCTGAAGAGCTTCTCGGTCGCCCTGGACAAGGTGATGCTGGACCTGGCGCACCAGCTGGTGCGCGACGGCGAGGGGGCGACCAAGTTCGTCAAGGTGACGGTGGACGGCGCCGCCAGCCCCGCGTCAGCCAGAAAATTGGCCAAGTCCATCGCCGACAGCCCCCTGGTCAAGACCGCCATCGCCGGTCAGGACGCCAACTGGGGCCGGGTGGTCATGGCCGTGGGCAAGACCGAGGAGCCGGTGGACCGCGACCGGCTGGGCATCCGGTTCGGCCCCAATGTCGCCGCCGTCGACGGCGCCCCGTCCCCGACCTACGACGAGGCCAAAATGACCGCCTACATGAAGAACCCCGAGATCGACATCACCGTCGACGTGGGCGCGGGCCGGGCCTCGGCCACGGTTTGGACCTGCGACCTGACCAAGGGCTATATCGAGATCAACGGCGATTATCGTTCGTGACCGAGACGCCGCTTCCCACCGTCCTCGTCGTCGCCGTCGCCCTGATCGATGTCGATGGGCGGGTGCTGATCGCCAAACGGCCGCAGGGCAAGTCCCTTGCGGGGCTGTGGGAGTTTCCCGGCGGCAAGGTCGAGCCGGGCGAGCGGCCCGAGGCGGCCCTGATCCGCGAGCTGCGCGAGGAGCTGGGCATAGAGGTCAGCGAATCCTGCCTGGCGCCCTTCGTCTTCGCCAGCCACGCTTACGATTCCTTTCACCTGTTGATGCCACTGTATCTGTGCCGCCGCTGGGACGGCGTGGTCGCCGCGCGCGAACACGACGCCCTGGCCTGGGTGAAGCCGGACAAGCTGTCGGCCTATCCCATGCCGCCGGCAGACGAACCTCTGGTCGCCTGGTTGCGCGACCTGCTCTGATCACCGCCGACCAGGAGGCCGGCCATGCGACGTTTCACCGCCCGGTTCCTGAATGACGACAGGGGCGCGACCGCCATCGAATACGGCCTCATCTGCGGCCTGATCTTCGTCGCCATTCTCGGCGGGCTGAATGCGCTGGGCGCATCGAACGGCGGTCTCTATAATCAGACCATGCAAAAGATCGCGGACGCCCTGAACCGCTGAAGCAAACCCGGAGACGTTCGTCAGTCGATCTCGTCGCCGGTCATCTCCTTCACGCCCAGCGCATCCGCCAGCCGGACCTTGGCGGAGCCGCGCGCCAGCGGCTTCTGCTGGCTCTCGTGGGGCTTCCAGCCGGCCAGATGGATGATCTCGAAGGTGGCGGGGATGCGGCCGTCGGCGTCGCCGTGGCGTTCGGCGTACAGGGACGCGGCGCGGGCGATCACGGCGCGGTTGAGCGAGCGGATCGGCCCGTCCAGCACATTGGTCTCGCCCATGGCCCGCAGGTCGCGGACCAGGGCGAACAGGTCGGGATAGCGGACGGTGAACCGATCCACGTCCGAGACCGGCAGGGCGAAGCCGGCGCGCTGCAACAGGGCGGCGCCGTCATAGCCGTCGGCGAAGGGCGAGACCCGCGCCTGGGCCCCGCCGCGCTCGGCCAGCTCCGCCTCGGTCAGGACAGACCGCAGCTCCTTCAGCGTGCCGGCTCCGAACAGGGTGCCGATGAACAGGCCGTCCGGCTTCAGGGCCTTGCGGATCTGGGCCAGGACGCCGGGCAGGTCGTTGGCCCAGTGCAGGCTGAGCAGGGAGACGATCAGATCGGTCGATCCCTCGTCCAGCGGCAGGGCGGCGGCGCCCGGCGCGGCCCGCTCGGCGCGCGACGTGGGGCTGGCGACGACGCCCACCCGGCCGGCGGCGTCGCTGGCGGCCAGGGCCTGGGCGAACGGGCCGGAATGGGCCGAGAGATCGACGGCGACCGGAAAGTCGCGCAGGATGGCCTCCAGGCTGCCCGCCGCATTCTCGGCCGCCCGGACGTGCAGGAAGTCGGCCTGGCCCAGTCGATGGGCCGCACGGGCCAGACGGGCCTCGCGTCGCCGGGCGTCGAAGATGCGGGGCGGGGCGCTGGAGGATGCGGACGTTGCTTCGGGGGAGGCGGTCATGATGATGCAGGATGGGGGCTGGCGCCGCGCCTGGGAAGGGGCGGGGCGTCAGTTGCGCGACGTGGGGCGTGGTTTGGCGGATCTCGTCCTGCCGCCCCTGGCTCACGACAGCCGCGAGGCGACGGCGGCGGCCGGTCTGACGCCCGACGCCTGGAACCGGATCAAATTTCTCGACGCGCCGGTCTGCGACGGCTGCGGCGCGGCCTTCGAATTCGACGGCGGCGCCTTCGCCGAAACCCGCTGCGCCGCCTGCATCGCCCAACCCTATGTCTTTGCGCGGGCCAGGGCGGCCTGTGTCTATGACGAC
Organism: Brevundimonas sp. GW821-FHT10A07; assembly: GCF_059415785.1. Taxonomy (NCBI): domain Bacteria; kingdom Pseudomonadati; phylum Pseudomonadota; class Alphaproteobacteria; order Caulobacterales; family Caulobacteraceae; genus Brevundimonas; species Brevundimonas sp. GW821-FHT10A07. Next base: position 68,333 of record NZ_JBWKNX010000002.1, on the reverse strand, counting down.
CACTCGCGAAGTCTGATCCTGCGCTACAAACACGGCGACCAGCAGCAGTTCGCCCCGTTGTTCGCGCGCTGGATCGGCCGGGCCGCCACGGATCTGATCCAGGACGCCGACGCCGTGGTCCCCGTCCCGCTGCACCCGTTTCGCCTGTTGTCGCGGCGGTTCAACCAGGCGGCGGAGATCGCCAGGCCTCTGGCCGGCCACGCCCGGCTCGACTATCTGCCCGACGCCCTGACGCGCAGGACCCACACGACCAGCCAGGGCGGCAAGAGCCGGCGCGGACGGCGGCTGAACGTCAAAAAGGCGTTCGTCGTCAGCGAGATCGGTCGGCGGCGGATCAAGGGCCGGCGCATCCTTCTGATCGACGACGTGTTGACCACGGGCGCGACCGGAGAGGCCTGCGCCCGCGCCCTGATCGACGCCGGGGCCAGGGCGGTGGATCTCGCCGTCATCGCCCGGGTGCGAAACGCCCGTGAACTGACTATGTAGACATCAAATACGGGCGGCGCGGCCGCCCGACGCCCCTTGGCGCATCATTCTGGAGATCCGAATTGGCCGACGTCGTCATCTACACCAAACCCGGTTGCCCCTATTGCTACAGCGCGATGGCGCTGCTGAAGAAGAAGGGCGCCGACTATACCGAGATCGTCGCTTCCAACGACCCGGCCAAGAAGGCCGAGATGGTCGAGAAGTCCGGCGGCCGCATGACCTTCCCGCAGATCTTCATCGCCGGGAACCACGTCGGCGGATCCGACGACATCCACGCCCTGGACCGCGAGGGCAAGCTCGACCCGCTTCTGGCGGCCTGATCCCATGAGCGGCGGGCTCGACATCGCCCTGATCCAGACCCGCACGCCGGCGACGGCGCCGGCGGCCCTGGCCCATGTCGAGCCCCTGGTCCGCGAGGCGGCGGCCGGCGGGGCGAAATTCATCCTGACGCCCGAAGGGACCAATGTCCTTGAGCAGCGCCGCAACCGCCGCGACGCCGTCGTCACGGACGAGGACGCCGACCTCGTCGTCTTGGGCCTGCGTCGTCTGGCGGCGGAGCTGGGCGTCTGGCTGCTGATCGGCTCGGCCATCGTCCGCTCCGGCCATGTCGGCGACAGCCGCGCCGCCAACCGGTCGCTGCTGATCGACGCGGCCGGCGGGATCGTCGCCCGCTATGACAAGCTGCATGTCTTCGACGTCGATCTGCCGAACGGCGAGCGCTACCGCGAAAGCGCGACGGTGCGGCCCGGCGATGCGGCGGCGGTCGCCGACACCCCCTGGGGTCGGCTGGGCCTGAGCATCTGCTATGATATCCGCTTTCCTTACCTGTATCGTCACCTGGCCAAGGCCGGAGCGGCGATGATCGCAGTCCCGGCCGCCTTCACGGCGCCGACGGGCCAGGCGCACTGGGAGACCCTGTTGCGCGCCCGCGCCATCGAGACCGGCGCCTTCGTCCTGGCCCCGGCCCAGGGCGGCCTGCATGAGGACGGGCGTCTCACCTGGGGGCGGTCGACCGTGGTCGGACCCTGGGGCGAGATCCTGGCCCGGGCGGATCACGACGACCCTTGCATACTGACGGCGAAACTGGACATGGAGGCGGTGGCGAAGGCCCGCGCGGCGGTGCCCGCCCTGACCCATGACCGCGACTTCCAGCCCGCCCAATGATCCGATACGCCCTGAAATGCGACCAGACCCACGGGTTCGAGGCCTGGTTCGGCTCCTCGTCCGACTATGACGACCAGGCCGCGCGCGGCCTGGTGGAGTGCCCGTTCTGCGGCTCCAACAGGGTGGAGAAGGCCGTGATGGCCCCCGCCGTCGGCGGCGCACGCCAGGCCGATCCGGCCTCGGACATGGCCGTCAGGATGCAGACCGTCATGATGGCCGCCGCCCGTGAAGTCCGCGCCCACGTCGAGGCCAACTTCGACTATGTCGGCGACGCCTTCGCCCGCGAAGCCCGCGACATCCATGAAGGCCGGTCCGAGAAGCGCGAAATCTACGGCGAGGCCACCCCCGCCGAGGTCAAGAAGCTGAAGGAGGACGGCGTACCCGTCTCGGCCCTGCCTGACGCCCCGCCGGATCCGTCCAAGGTGAACTGATGACCCTGCAATGGCGGCCCATGCGGCCGACCGACATCGACGCCGTGGTCGAGGTCGCCCGCCTGTCCTTCCCGGACCATTTCGAGGACCGGGCCTGTTTCCAGAACAGGCTGGCGCTTTATCCGCGCGGCTGTTTCGTGCTGGCGGACGGCGAGGCGCCGGGCCAAGGCTATCTGATCGCCTATCCGTGGCGGGCCGACAACGCGCCGCCGCTGAATACGGTGATCGAGGGCCTGCCGGCGGAACCGGCCCTGATCTATCTGCACGACCTGGCCCTGCACCCCCAGGCGCGCGGCGGCGGGGTTACGGGGGCCGTCGTCGAGCGGCTGGCGGAACAGGCGGCCGGGGACGGCTGGCCCGCCATAGCCCTGGTCGCCGTCAACGACGCCGTGAATTTCTGGCGTCGCCACGGGTTTGAGGCGCAGGCGGCGCCGGGCATGGCGGCCAAGCTGGCCAGCTATGGCGCCGACGCCCGCTACATGATCCGCCGCCTCTAGGGCCGGTTCAGGGTTCGCCGTCCCCCTGCCTGTACGAAGAGACGACGCTGGTCCCGGGGCATCTGGTAGAAGGCGCGACGCTTCATCTCGCGCTCGTAGACGCTGGGCGCGCCCACGTCGTTCGGCGTCAGAACGCCGCGATAGCGGGCGCACCAGCTTCGGCTCGCCTGCTGAATACGCTCCGCCAGAGCCAGGGCGTGGCCGGGGCGGTCCATAGCCAGATCTCGGGCGTCCACCCGCATGTCCGGCGCAGTCCCTGTCGCCAGCAAACCCGCGATCATCATTCCCACCAAGGCCGACATCGTCTTCTCCATTCCTGAACGGTCATGCCGTCACGGGAGTAGAGGGGGCCGTCATCCCTCGCGGATGCGGCGTCGTGAATGAAATATCGGTAAGGCGGCGGCGGGCGTCTGAACGCCTGCTCTGGTCTTTCCGTCCACATGCCTGTAAGAGGCGCGCGCTCCCTGCATGCCTTTTCATGACCAGCGGCCGCCTGCATCCCGGCCGCGCCTTTTCGCGATTATCAAATGAACCTGCGCAACGTCGCCATCATCGCCCACGTCGACCACGGGAAGACGACCCTGGTGGACCAACTGCTGGCCCAGTCCGGCGTCTTCCGAGCCAATGAGGCGACGACAGAGCGCGCCATGGACTCGAACGACCAGGAAAAGGAACGCGGCATCACCATCCTGGCCAAGTGCACCTCGGTGCTCTGGAACGGCAAGGCCGGCGAAACCCGCATCAACATCATCGACACCCCCGGCCACGCCGACTTCGGCGGCGAGGTCGAGCGCATCCTCGGCATGGTGGACGGCTGCGTCATCCTGGTTGACGCCGAAGAGGGCGTCATGCCCCAGACCAAGTTCGTCCTGACCAAGGCCCTGAAGATGGGCCTGCGTCCGATCCTGTGCATCAACAAGGTCGACCGCGCCCACGCCGATCCGGACCGCGTCCACAACGAGACCTTCGACCTGTTCGCCGCCATCGGCGCGACGGACGAGCAGCTGGACTTCCCCCACATCTACGCCTCGGGCCGCAACGGCTGGGCGACGATGGATCTGAACCAGCCCAACGACAACCTGGCCCCGCTGTTCGACCTGATCGTCGATCACGTCCCGCCGCCGAAGGTTCAGGAGAACAAGGACAAGCCGTTCCAGATGCTGAACGTGCTGATCGAAAGCGACCCGTTCCTGGGCCGGATCCTGACCGGCCGCATCGAGAGCGGCAAGGCGATCCCCGGCATGGCGATCCACGCCCTGGACCGCGAAGGCAAGGAAATCGAGCGCGGCCGCATCACCAAGGTGCTGGCCTTCCGCGGCCTGAAGCGTACGGCTCTGGACGAGGGTTCGGAAGCGGGCGACATCGTCGCCATCGCCGGCATGTCCAAGGCGACCGTGGCCGACACCCTGTGCGCCATGGAAGTCGTCGACGCGCTTCCCGCTCAACCCATCGATCCGCCGACCATCTCCATGACCGTCTCGGTCAACGACAGCCCGCTGGCCGGCCGCGAAGGCGACAAGGTTCAGTCGCGCGTCATCCGCGACCGTCTGCTGAAGGAAGCCGAGGCCAACGTCGCCATCCGCGTCACCACCACCGAAGGCGGCGACGCCTATGAGGTCGCCGGCCGCGGCGAACTGCAGCTGGGCGTTCTGATCGAGAACATGCGTCGCGAAGGCTTCGAGGTCTCGATCTCGCGTCCGCGCGTGGTCTTCCAGGAAGGCCCCAACGGCGAGAAGATGGAGCCCATCGAAGACGTCATGATCGACGTGGACGACGAGTTCTCGGGCATCGTCATCGAGAAGCTGTCGGCCCGTAAGGCCGAAATGACCGACATGGGTCCGTCGGGCGCCGGCAAGACCCGCATCAGCCTGAAATGCCCGTCGCGCTCGCTGATCGGCTATCAGGGCGAGTTCCTGACCGACACGCGCGGTTCGGGCGTGCTGAACCGGGTCTTCAGCCACTACGAAGAATACAAGGGCGCGATCGCCGGTCGTCTGAAGGGCGTTCTGATCTCGAACTCGGACGGCGACACGGCGGCCTTCGCCCTGTGGAACCTGGAAGATCGCGGCGTCATGTTCGTCGGCGCCGGCGAAAAGACCTATCAGGGCATGATCATCGGCGAGAACGCGCGCTGGGATGACCTGGACGTCAACCCGATCAAGGGCAAGCAATTGACCAACGTCCGCGCCTCCGGCAAGGACGAGGCCGTTCGCCTGACCCCGCCGCGCCAGATGTCGCTGGAACAGGCCATCGCCTATATCGACGACGACGAACTGGTCGAGGTGACGCCCAAGTCCATCCGCCTGCGCAAGCAGACGCTGAACCCGTCGTTCCGCAAGAAGCGCGTTCGCCCCGAGTAATATCCTCCACTGACGCGAGGGGGGATGCGGCCTATAGGTGGCCGACATGACCGCTTCGCCCAGTCTGGATGACCGCCTTGACGAGGCCGCCCGCGCGGGAGATCCGCGCGCGGCGGTCGCGTCCGTTCTGAGGGACAGCTACGACGCCGCCCGCGCCCGCGCCGAACGCAAGCTGGACGGGGGGCTGAACGGGCGCGAGGTCGCCCGCCTGTACGCCACGGCCGCCGACGACATGCTGGCGGCCCTGTGGCGGGTGGCGACCCAGACCCTTCATCCCGTATCGCCCGTGGAATGCGAACGCCTGTCGCTGGTGGCGGTGGGCGGTTACGGCCGCGGCGTCCTGGCGCCCTATTCCGATCTGGACCTGCTGTTCCTGCGGCCCGGCAAGCCGACGCCGCGCGGCGAGCGGGTGATCGAGTTCATCCTCTATGTCCTGTGGGATCTTGGGGCGAAGGTGGGGCCTTCAGTGCGGTCGGTCGAAGACTGTCTGGCCCTGTCGCGCACCGACATGACGGTGCGCACCGCCTTGCTGGAGGCCCGGCCGCTGGCGGGGGACGCCCGACTTTCGGACCTGATGATCGGCCGCTTCCGCGACATGGTGGCCAAGTCCGACCCCCGCCCCTTCATCGCCGCAAAACTGGAGGAGCGCGCCCTCCGTCACCAGAAGGCGGGCGTGACCCGCTACAAGGTCGAGCCCAACGTCAAGGACGGCAAGGGGGGGCTGCGCGACCTGAACACCCTGTACTGGATCGCCCGCTCCCTGGCGCCGGAAAGCCGGCTGGGCGCGACGGTGATGGACGAGATGTTCACCCCGCGCGAACGCCGCACCTCGGACGAGGCCTTCGATTTTCTGTGGCGGGTGCGGATCCATCTGCATCTGGTCGCGGGGCGGGCCGAGGAGAAGCTGACCTTCGACATGCAGCCCGAGGTGGCCCGGCGGATGGGGTGGCGCGGGCGTGGCGACGAGCCGGCGGTGGAACGGTTCATGCGCCGCTATTTCCTGGTCGCCCGCGACGTCGGCGCCCTGACCCGCGCCATGTCAGCCAAGCTGGAGGCCCGCCACCAGAAGCCCACCCAGGGCCTGTCGCGCCTGATGACCCCGTTCCGGCCCAACCGCCGCAAGCTGGAGGTCGAGGGCTTCTGGGTCGATCAGGGGCGTCTGTCGGTCGAGGGGCCCGAGGTCTTCACCGCCGATCCGGTCAAGCTTCTGACCCTGTTCGTCTGCGCCGATCGCCACGACCTGGACCTGCACCCCGACGCCTTCTCGGCCGTCAGCCGGAGCCTGTCGCTGGTGACGCCCAGGCTGCGTCGTGATCCGGAGGCGACGCGCGCCTTCCTGAACGTCCTGACGCACGGACAGCGGCCCTATCGCACCCTGACCATCATGAACGAGACGGGCCTCTTGGGCCGGTTCCTGCCCGAATGGGGGCGGATCGTCGGCCAGACCCAGTTCAACATGTACCACGCCTATACGGTGGACGAGCACACGCTGCAGGCCATCGGCATCATCAACGATATCGCCCGGGGCAAGCTGAAGGCCGACCATCCGATGGCGACCGAGATCGTGCATCTGATCTCGGACATGGAAGCCCTGATGTTGGGCATGCTGCTGCACGACGTCGGCAAGGGCGGCGAGCGGGGCCAGCTGGAGGACGGGGCCATCGCCGCGCGCCGGGCCTGCGAACGCCTGGGCGTCGATCCGCGCCGCATCGAACTGGTGGTCTGGCTGGTGCGCAGCCACCTGGCCCTGTCGGACTACGCCCAGAAGCGCGACCTGTCCGATCCGGCCACCATCCGCGCCTTCGCCGAACTGGTCGGCGACCCCGAACGGCTGCGGATGCTGCTGGTCCTGACCGTGGCCGACATCCGCGCCGTGGGGCCGGGCGTCTGGAACGGCTGGAAGGGGCAGTTGATGCGCACCCTCTATGATCAGGTCGCCGCCATGTTCCGGGGCGAGGACGTGGCGCGCGAGGATCCGCTGGCGGCGCATCCGGCCCTGGTGGAGCGGGCGCGTCAGACCGGGGCCGCCGCCCAGGCCGCGCCCCTGACCCCGGTCGAGGGCCTGCCGGTCCAGGCCACGGAGATCTCCATCGCCGCCGCCGACCGGCCCGGCCTGTTCGCCGACCTGGCCCAGACCATGGCCGCCCTGGGCGCCGACGTCACCGACGCCCGGGTGGCGACCACCAGCGAGGGCGTGGTCCTGGACGTCTTCCGGGTTCAGGACGGGGCGGGCCTGCCTTACGGCCAGGCCGAACCGCGCCGGCTCAAGGCCCTGGTGGACGCCCTGGAGAAGGCGGCGCGCGGCGAGGGCCGCATCAGCAAGGCGCCTGCCCCCGCCGGCAACGCCAGAAAGGCCGCCTTCGAGGTCCGGCCCGTGGTCATGGTCGATCACCACGCCAGCGAGACGGCCACGGTGGTCGAGGTTTCGGGGGCCGACCGTCCGGGCCTGCTGGCGGCGCTTTCGCGGGTCTTCAGCGACGAGGGGCTGAACATCCGCTCGGCCCATGTCGCCAGCTATGGCGAACGGGCGGTGGACAGCTTCTATGTGGTCGATGGCAAGGGGCGCAAGATCACGTCCGAACAGCGGATCGCCGAGCTGCGCACCGCCCTGGAGGCCGTGCTGGACAGCCGCGCCCCGGCCCCCGAGGGCCGCAAGGTCGCCTCGGCCCGCGCCAGCGCGCGCGACGTCTCGGACCTGGGCCGCCGGACCCGCGCCAAGCCCGTATCGCCGCCGTCGGAAGCGCGCTAAGCGAAGACCATCCGTCGCTCCTCGCCGAATGTCCGCATGAGTCTCGCCCGCAACACCCTGGTGCAAGCCACCTTGACCCTGGGAAGCCGCATACTGGGTTTCGCCCGCGACCTGTTCCTGTCGGCGCGGTTCGGTCAGGGCCCGATGATGGACGCCTTCACCACCGCGCTGATGCTGCCCAACATGTTCCGCCGCCTGTTCGCCGAGGGCGCCTTCGCCCAGGCCTTCGTGCCGATCTACGGCGGCGTGCGGGCGCGCGAAGGGGAGGCGGCGGCGGCCGTCACGGCGTCAGAGGCGCTGAGCTTCATCTTCGCCGTGGTGGCGGCCTTCTGCATCCTGTTGCAGGTCGCCATGCCGTGGATCATGCCTTGGCTGCTGTCGGCCTGGCGCGACGACGACGCGGTGATGCGCGCCGCAGTGACGGCGGCGCAGCTGACCATGCCGTATCTGGCCTGCATGACCATAGCGTCGCTGCTGTCGGGCGTGCTGAACACCGGGGGCCGGTTCGCCCTGTCGGCGGGCGTGCCGGTGTTCCTGAACCTGTGCACCCTGGTCCCGCTGATGGCGCCCAGCGTCGTGCCGATGGCCCAGCCCCAGATCCTGATCGCCGTCAGCGCGGCGGTGACCGTGTCCGGGGTTATCCAGGCGGCGCTGCTGTGGTGGGGCGTGCGACGTCTCGGGGTGGGGATCAGCCTGTCGTGGCCGCGCCTGACGACCGGGGTCAGAAAGACGCTGGCCCTGGCCATTCCCGGCGTGCTGGCCGGGGGCGCCTTCCAGATCAACTCCCTGGTCAGCCAGTTTCTGGCCGGATCGAACGAAGGGGCGCGGTCGGTGCTGTACAACGCCGACCGGCTGTACCAGCTGCCGCTGGGCCTGGTCGGGGTGGCGCTGGGCCTCGCTCTGGTGCCCCGCCTGACGCGCGCCTTCGTCTCGGGCGACCACGAGGGCGGACGGCGGACGATGGACGACGGACTGGGCCTCGCCCTGGCCTTCGCCCTGCCGGCGGGCGTGGCTCTGTTCGTCATTCCCTTCTTCATCATCGACGCCACGGTGACGCGCGCCGCCTTCACCTCGGCCGATGCGGCGCGGACCGCCGACGTGCTGCGCCAGTTCGCCTGGGGCGTGCCGGCCTTCGTCCTGGTCAAGGTCCTGACCCCGCCGTTCTTTGCGCGTCAGGATACGCGAAGGCCGATGATCTTCGCCGTGACCTCGGTGATCCTGACCGTGGTGCTGGGATCGGCCCTGTTCTTCTGGTTCGGATCGCAGGGCTGGGACGGGGTGCTGGGCCTGGCCATCGCCACCAGCATTTCCGCCTGGGTGAACGTCGCGCTTCTGGCCGGGACGCTGATCCGCGAGGACAGCTGGCGGCCGTCTGCGGCCTTCCTGTCGCGCCTGTCGCGCATCTTCGCCGCCAGCCTGATCATGGCGGGCCTGCTGTTCGCCGCCAGCCTCGGCTATCCGGTTCTCAGCCGCCTGTTCCTGGCCAAGGAGGCGGCGGTGCTGATCGTCTGCGCGGCCGGCGCGGCGGCCTACGGCGTCTGTCTTCTGCTGTTCCGCGCCGTCACCCTGTCGGAGCTCAAGGGGACGTTGCGGCGCGAGCCGGGCGCGGGACCCGTATCCGGCCTGGATTGAGGTCTGGACGGCTGGACCGCGAGGCGATAAGCGCGGGGCCATGATCCTTTCGGGCCTGATCTCCACCTGGCGATGGCGCGGCTGAACCGCCGCACCCTTCGCCACGCCTGACCCTGCCTTTTCGAGACCCGAATCCATGACCGACCAAACTCCCTCGGCCCTCTACACCGGCCCGCGCCGCATCCTGTCCGGCATCCAGGCGTCGGGCGCGCTTCACCTGGGCAACTATCTCGGCGCCCTGAAGCGGTTCGTCGAACTGCAGGACCAGGGCGCGCCCGTCTTCGTCTTCGTCGCCGACATGCACGCCATCACCGTCTGGCAGGAGCCGGACAAGCTGGCCGCCCAGACGCGCGAGATCGCCGCCGCCTATCTGGCCTCGGGCCTGGATCCGGCCAAGTCGATCATCTTCCCGCAGTCCGCCGTGCGCGCCCATGCCGAACTGGCCTGGATCTTCAACTGCGTCGCCCGCCTGGGCTGGCTGGACCGGATGACCCAATTCAAGGAGAAGTCGGGCAAGCACAAGGAGCGGGCCTCGGTCGGCCTCTACACCTACCCCGTGCTCCAGGCCGCCGACATCCTGCTGTACAAGGCGACCGAGGTGCCGGTCGGCGAGGACCAGAAACAGCATCTGGAGCTGACCCGCGACATCGCCGCCAAGTTCAACAACGACTTCGGCGTTCCCGGCTATTTCCCGGTGCCCGAGCCGATCATCCAGGGGCCGGCGACGCGCGTCATGTCCCTGCGCGACGGGGCGGCCAAGATGTCCAAGTCGGATCCGTCCGACAACAGCCGCATCAACCTGACCGACGACGCCGACACGATCGCGTCCAAGATCCGCAAGGCCAAGACCGATCCCGAGCCCCTGCCGGAAACCCTGGACGGGCTGAACGACCGGCCCGAGGCCAAGAACCTGGTGGCCATCTACGCCGCCCTGGCCGGCCTGACGCGTGAACAGGTGATCGCACAGTTCGGCGGCCAGGGCTTCGGCGCCTTCAAGCCGGCCCTGGCGGACCTGGCGGTGGCCTCCCTGGCCCCCGTCACGGCCGAAATGCGCCGCCTGATGGACGATCCGGCCGAGATCGACCGCGTGCTGAAGGACGGCGCCGACCGCGCCGCCGAGGTCGCCGATCCGGTGGTGGACGAGGTCAAGACGATCGTCGGCTTCTGGCGGGGGTAGGCCGCTGGCGGTTTTCGGACGCGGCGTCGCGGCGACCGGTTCCGCCGCCGCGCCGTCGGGGCTAGAAGCGCGGCCATGAAACATCCCCTCGACCGCGCCGTCTGGAACGCCCTGACCACCCGTCTGTCATCCTTCACGACGCCGGAGTCCGACGCCCACGCCGTGCGCATCGACCCCGAGATCGGGGTCTTCCTGTCGGCCGCCGACGCCTCGCCCCAGAGCCGCGCCCGGCTGACCGAACTGGCCCGGCGACACCCCGGCGCGGGAATGGTCGAGCATTCCGACGGACCCATGGCCGACGTCCTGCCGGACGGGGTCGCCGTGGATCGCCGCATCGCCCTGGTGCAGATGACCGCCAGCGCCCTGACCCCGGCCAGGACCTCGGCCAGGGCGCCCGACATCGCCTTCGAGACCCTGACCGAGGCCGACGCCCCCGCCATGCTGGCCCTGGCGACCCTGACCCGGCCCGGCCCCTTCCGCTCGAGAACCCGCGAACTCGGCCCCTTCATCGGGATCAAGCAGGACGGCGAACTGGTCGCCATGGCCGGGCGGCGGCTGCGGGTGGACGGTTTCACCGAGCTGAGCGGGGTCTGCACCCACCCCGACCACCAGGGGAAGGGCTATGCCGCCGCCCTTTCGCGGGCGGTGGTCGGCGAAATTCACGCCTCGGGCGAGGCCGCCTTCCTGCACGCCTTCGCCGATCATGAGGCGACCATCGCCTTTTACCGGTCCCTGGGCTTCGAGGTTCGGGCGCCGATGGTCTATACGATCCTGGCCGACTGACAGGGAGACGGGCCATGAGCGCGCACGGGGCGACCATCGAGTGGATGCGGGGCGATCAGCCCTTCACCGACAAGCGCTACAGCCGCGCCCACAGCTGGACCTTCGACGGCGGGGCGGTGGTCCCCGGGTCGTCGTCGCCCGCCGGCGTGCCCGTGCCCCTGTCGGACGCCTCGGCGGTCGATCCGGAGGAGGCGATGGTCGCCTCCCTGTCCAGCTGCCACATGCTGTGGTTCCTGGCCTTCGCCGCCAACGCCGGTCTGGTGGTCGATTCCTATCGCGACGCGGCCTCCGGCGAACTGGACAAGAACGCGGCGGGCGCCCGGTATCTCGCCCGTGTCGCCCTTCGCCCCGTGACCGCCTTCTCCGGCCGCCAGCCGGACCAGGCCGAGCTGGACGCCCTGCACCATTCCGCCCACGAACATTGCGAAATGGCCCATTCGGTCCGCGCCGAAATCACCATCGAGGCGACCATCGGCTAGGCGGGGGCCGTCTCCTCCTCGATCAGCGAGCGGAACAGGCCGTGGGCGGCGATCATGCCGTCCGAGGTGGCCAGGGTGATGTTGGACGCCGCCCGCGCCAGGTCGCCGGCGGCGAACACGCCCGGCTGGGTCGTCGCCTGCATGGCGTCCACCTTGATCACCCGGCCCATCGGGGTGTCGGTCATCTCGCAGCCCAGCCGCTCGGCGAAGGGGCTGGCGACGCGGACGCTGGCGCCGACGAAGATGGCCTTCAGGTCCACGAAGCGCCCGTCGGTCAGCCGCGCCCCCGTCAAGGTCGGCGCCTCGCCCTCCAGCCGGGCGATGGGCGTCGTCTCGATGGTAACACCGCGCCGGTACAGCAGATGGGCGTCCTCCGGCGACAGGCCGACGTCCAACCCCATGAACAGGGTGACCTGGCCCCACTCCGCCACCGTGGCGGCGTACTGGACCGCATGGTCGCCCCGCCCCAGCACCCCGATCGGACCGCCGCCGATCTCATAGCCGTGGCACCAGGGACAGTGCAGGGCCGTGCGGCCCCAGCGTTCCTTGACGCCCGGAATATCGGGCAGCACATCCTCGACCCCGTGCGACAGCAGAAGGCGGCGCCCCCGCGTCCGCGTGCCGTCGGCGAAGGCGACCGAGAAGCCGCCGTCGATCCGCTCGATCGTGATCGCCTCGGCCATGCGGAAGGCGGCGGTGGGATAGGCTGCAACCTGAGACCGGGCCGTCGCCGTGATCTCGGCCCCCGGTCGGCCGTCGTTGGTCAGAAAGCCGTGGGCGCGGGCGGCGAACCGGTTTCGGGGGCGTCCGTCGTCGATGACCAGCACCCTGCGCCGGGCGCGAACCAGCTGCTGGGCGGCGGACAGACCGGCGTAGGAGCCGCCGATGATCAGGGCGTCGTGCGGCATGGGCTCACTCGGGGCGATGGGCGTTGAGACGGGCATTCAGCAAATCCCTTTTGGGGTGTTCGGCCATCCGGCGCGCGAAGTCCGCCGCCAGATCGGCCAGGGTGATCTCGTTCAGCCGCGCGACCAGCAGGGCGCGGGCGGCGGCATAGGTTCCGGCCAGGGCGTCGTTGACCGCCGCCTCGACCAGACAGCCGTCGGCCTCGACAGGCGGGGTTTCGGGAAACAGGCCGGGCTCGCCCAGGGCCGTGTTGACCTGGCCCAGGGTCACCTGGTCCAGCGGCCGGGCCAGCCGCCAGCCGCCGCCATGCCCCTTTTCCGACGCCACCAGCTTCTGCTCGCGCAGGCCGGCCATGGTCCGGCGCACCACGACCGGATTGGTCGACAGACAGACGGCCAGCTGATCCGAGGTCATGGGCGCGCCGGTTCGCGCCTCATGCTCTGCCATGTGCAGCAGGGCGTGAAGGATGTTCGAGAGGCGGGAGTCCCTTTTCATGTAACTTCAATTGTTACGTGATGGGCCCGGCGTCAAGACGGGGGCTGGGATTCTTTTCAGACGTGGGGCGCGACGTCCGTCAGGAAGGCCCTGAACCGCCGCAGGGAGTCCTCGGTCAGGTCCGGGTCGTGGCGCATCGGGCCGTTGTTGGTCGGTTCGTCGAAGGCGTGGGTGCCGGCGGCGACCCAGCTTTCGACCTCGGCGCCGCAGTCGCGGATCATGGCGTTGATCATTTCGGCGTTGCGGACCGTGGTCAGGTGGTCGCGTTTGCAGGTCACGGCCAGCACCTTGGGGCAGTGCCGCCAGGGCTTCATCCGATTGAAGGCGAACGGGCCGATATAGGGATAGGCCAGCCAGACGGCCCGCACCCCCGACAGGTCGGCCGCGCCGGGATCGGCCACGCCCATCGTGTTCGGCGCGGGATCGGCGCTCATCATCTCCATGATCGACCAGCCGCCGTGGCTCCATCCGGCCAGGGCCAGCCGGGTCGCGTCCACGTCCGGTCGGGCCGAAATCCCCTGGATCGCCGCCAGCACGTCGCCGGCCCGTTCATAGCCCCGAAAGGCCAGGCCGGTGCAGACCGCCGTCAGGGTGAAGGCCCGCCCCCAGCCGCGCGGGCCGTAGGAGTCGACGATGAAGGCCCGCCAGCCCGCCGCCTTGGCCGCCTCGGCATAGCGAGGCAGGTGGTCGCGCAGACCGCCGCAGCCGTGGAACAGCAGCACCGCCGGCCGGGGCCGGTCGTCGTCGGGCCCGACAACAGTCAGATGGGGTTCGAGGCGGGCCCAGCGGCGCTTCAGATCGTCCATCCGCGATCTACGCCGCAGCTTTCGCCCCAACGCCAGCCCCTCTTGCGCATTTCGTCATTCAGATATATCTAACCGCTCGTGAATAGATATATCTAAAAGGAATCGATCATGAGGTCCAAGGGGATTTTCCAAGGCCGCAGCAACGGATGCGGCGAAAAACACGGTCGTCCCGGCGGCTTTGGCTTCGGGCATGGGTTCGGTCACGCCTTCGGGCGCGGGATGCGCGGCGGACGCGGCGCGGACTTCGGTCCTGGCTGGGACGGCGGCGAGGCGCGCGGACGTGGTCACGGCCATGGCCGGCGCGGCGGCGGCCGCCTGTTCGACCACGGCACCTTGCGCTGGGTCCTGCTGTCGCTGATCGCGGAGAAACCCAGCCACGGCTACGAGCTGATCAAGGCGGTCGAGACCCGGCTGGGCGGCGCCTATTCGCCCAGCCCCGGCGTCATCTACCCCAGCCTGACCCTGCTTGAGGAGATGGGCGCGCTGGAGTCCCAGACCGAAGGCGGCAAGAAACTGTATTCGATCACAGAGGCCGGCCGCGCCCTGCTGGCCGAGAACGAGGCGATCCTGCGCGCCGCCGAGGCGACGATGGACAAGTTCGCCGCCCGCGCCCTGCGGCCGACCGCCATCCAGGACGCCATCGGCCGCCTGCGCCACACGATCCACGACCGTCTGACGGGCGAGACCGCCCTGACCGAGGCCCAGGTCCAGGCCATCGCCGCCATCCTGGCCGAGGCCGCCGACAAGGTGGAACAGGCATGACCGGGCTCCTGCGCATTCCCCGGCGCGTGCGGCACGAGCTGAAGTTCCGCACCCTGACCGTGGCCTCGGTCCAGGACCTGACGCCGGCCTATCGCCGCATCGTTCTGGAAGGCGCGGACCTGGAGGGCTTCGTCTCCCTGGGCTTCGACGACCATGTGAAGATCTTCCCGGTCGCCGAGGGCCAGGCGCCGGTCATGCCGACGCTGGGGCCGGAGGGTCCGGTCTTCCCTGAACCCCGCCCCGTGGCGCGCGACTACACGCCCCGCGCCTATGACGCCGCTGCGCGTCGGCTGACGCTGGATTTCATCACCGGCCACGGCGGTCCGGCGACCGAATGGGCCATGGCGGCCAAGGTGGGGTCGGTCCTGGGCGTCGGGGGTCCGCGCGGGTCGTTCATCGTCCCCACGGCCTTCGCTGACCATGTGCTGATCGGCGACGAGACCGCCCTGCCGGCCATCGCCCGTCGTCTGGAGGAACTGCCCGCCCGCGTCCGCGCCCATGTGGTGGTCGAGGTCGCGGACCTGGATTCGACATGGACCTTCGACAGCGCCGCCGATGTCGCCGTCACCTGGGCCGTCCGCGACGGCGCCCCGCGCGGCGGGACCGAGACCCTGCTGGCGGCGCTCGACACGGCCCTGACCGGGGTCAGCCCGAAAGACGCCTATGTCTGGATCGCCGCCGAATCCGCCGTGGCCAAGGCCCTGCGGACAAAGGCGCTAGGACTTGGCTTCTCGCCCAAGGCGATGAAAGCCGCCGGCTACTGGCGCCTCGGCGACCCGGGCGCCCACGAGGTCATCGAAGGCTGACCCCCGCGGCGCGCAGCGTCAGGTTCAGCCGCCCGCCGCCGGGGATCAGGCGCGACGACCCCTCCAGCACGCGGTCGATCCCGTGCCGGGCCAGTCGCGCCGGGCCCGTCAGGGCGCAGACGTCGCCGCTGTCCAGCCGCAGCGTCGTGGTGCGCCCGCCCTCGGCGGCGCCGATACGGAACATGGCCGCATCGCCCAGCGACACCGACAGGACGGGCGCGCCCAGGTCGGCCTCGTCCTTATCCTGGTGCAGGCCCATTTTGGCCCCCTCGCGATACAGGTTGACCAGACAGGCGTCCGGCCGCCGGGGCCCGCCGACCGTCGCCTCCCACAGGTCCAGCAGCACCGGCGGAATATCCGGCCAGGCCCGCCCCGTCTCCGGGTGGGTCGCCTGATAGCGATAGCCGCCCCGGTCCGAGACCCAGCCCAGCGGCCCGAAATTGCTCATCCGCACCGAGAACGGCCGTCCGCCCGGCGTCTGCGGCCGGTACAGGGGCGCTGCTTCCAGCCGCGTGAACACCGCATCGACCAGATCGGCCTGGGCCGATGCGTCCAGGGCCCCCGGCCACAGGCGAAAGCCTTCAACGGCGGTTTTGACCTCTAAAATCGCGGACATGGCCTCATCCTGCGCGAAAACCGGTTCCGCCGCATCGCTGAATCGCAGAACGCCCTTGCAGCCGTATGGGACTTTCCCATATCGGGGCCAGCTTCGGAGAAACCCCGCGAAGTTTGGGGCTATCCGACACCAACCACGCCAACCCACAGGGGGCGGTCACGCGCGGCGCTTCGTCGAAGGCCGCCGCATCGCCCGCCGATACGGAGAGAAATAGAACGCCCATGGCCAAGATCATCGGCATCGACCTCGGCACCACCAACTCGTGCGTGGCCGTCATGGACGGCAAGAACCCCAAGGTCATCGAAAACGCCGAAGGCGCCCGCACCACCCCGTCGGTGGTCGCCCTTCAGGACGGCGGCGAGACCCTGGTGGGTCAGCCCGCCAAGCGTCAGGCCGTCACCAACCCCGCCAACACCTTCTTCGCCATCAAGCGCCTGATCGGCCGCAACTTCGACGATCCCGTCGTGGCGAAGGACAAGGGCATGGTGCCCTATGAGATCGTCAAGGGCCCGAACGGCGACGCCTGGGTCCGCGCCCACGGCAAGGATTATTCGCCCCAACAAATCTCGGCCTTCACCCTCATCAAGATGAAGGAGGCCGCAGAGGCCTATCTGGGCGAGAAGGTGACGCAGGCCGTCATCACCGTCCCGGCCTATTTCAACGACAGCCAGCGCCAGGCCACCAAGGACGCCGGCAAGATCGCCGGGCTGGAAGTCCTGCGCATCATCAATGAGCCGACCGCGGCCGCGCTCGCCTATGGCCTGGAAAAGAACGATGGCCAGAAGATCGCCGTCTATGACCTGGGCGGCGGCACCTTCGACGTCTCGATCCTGGAGATCGGCGACGGCGTCTTCGAGGTGAAGTCGACCAACGGCGACACCTTCCTGGGCGGCGAGGACTTCGACGTGCGCCTGGCCGACTATCTGGCCGACGAGTTCAAGAAGGAACAGGGCGTCGACCTGCGTCAGGACAAGCTGGCCCTGCAGCGCCTGCGCGAAGAAGCCGAAAAGGCCAAGAAGGAACTCAGCTCCACGACCCAGTACGAGGTCAACCTGCCGTTCATCACCATGAACGCCTCAGGCCCGCTGCACCTGAACATCAAACTGTCGCGCGCCAAGCTGGAAGCCCTGGTCGACGACCTGGTCGCCCGCACGATCGAGCCGTGCAAGAAGGCCCTGGCCGACGCCGGCCTGAAGGCCTCGGACATCGACGAAGTCGTCCTGGTCGGCGGCATGACCCGCATGCCCAAGGTGCAGGAGGCCGTGAAGGCCTTCTTCGGCAAGGAGCCGCACAAGGGCGTCAACCCTGACGAAGTCGTGGCCCTGGGCGCCGCGGTTCAGGCCGGGGTTCTGCAAGGCGACGTCAAGGACGTGCTGCTGCTGGACGTGACGCCCCTGACCCTGGGCATCGAGACCCTGGGCGGCGTCTTCACGCCCCTGATCGAGCGCAACACGACCATCCCGACCAAGAAGAGCCAGACCTTCTCGACCGCCGACGACAACCAGTCGGCCGTGACGATCCGGGTCTTCCAGGGCGAGCGTCCGATGGCGTCGGACAACAAGATGCTGGGTCAGTTCGACCTGATGGGCATCCCGCCGGCGCCGCGCGGCATGCCGCAGATCGAGGTCGCCTTCGACATCGACGCCAACGGCATCGTCAACGTCTCGGCCAAGGACAAGGCGACCAACAAGGAACAGTCGATCCGCATCCAGGCCAACGGCGGCCTGTCGGACGCCGACATCGACAAGATGGTCAAGGAAGCCGAGGCCAACGCCGCCGCCGACAAGGTCCGCAAGGATCTGGTCGAGGCCCAGAACGCCGCCGACAGCCTGATCAACTCGACCGAGAAGGCCCTGGCCGAACACGGCGACAAGGTCGAGGCCGACGTCAAGACGGCGATCGAGACCGGTCTGACCGAGCTGAAGACCGCCCGTGAAGGCACGGACGCCGAGGACATCCGCACCAAGACCAACAGCCTGGTCCAGGCCTCGATGAAGCTGGGCGAGGCCATGTACGCCCAGCAGCAGGGCGCCGGCGAAGGCGATGCGGCCCCGGCCGACGACGGCGTGGTCGACGCCGAGTTCGAGGACGTCTCGGACACGGACGAGAAGAAGAGCGCCTGATCGGCAACAGGTCGGCGAAATGATAGGGCCCCGCTTGTCTTGCGATAGGCGGGGCCTTTTCATGAAACTTGCATCAGTCGTTCCGGCCCCCATGTCAGCCGGGACACCACAGCTTCGCTGACGCCCGCAGAGGCGTGACGGAGCCGCAGGGGAAGTATGAGGACCAACGCCCTATGGCGCGTGACTATTATGAGGTTTTGGGCGTCGAACGGACAATCGACGCGCCCGGTCTGAAATCGGCCTATCGCAAGCTGGCCATGATCCATCACCCGGATCGCAACGGCGGCTCGGAAGAGTCGATGGCGCAGTTCAAGGAAATTTCCGAGGCCTATACGGTCCTGTCGGACGATCAGAAGCGTGCGGCCTACGACCGGTTCGGCCACGCCGGCGTGAACGGCGGCGGGAGCGGCGGCTTCGGCCAGGGCCAGCAGGGCTTCTCCGACATCAACGACATCTTCTCCCAGGTCTTCGGCGACGCCTTCGGGGACGCCTTCGGCGGTCGCCAGGCCGGCCGGGGCCAGCAGGGCGGACCGCGTCGCGGCTCGGACCTGCGCTATGATCTCGAGATCAGCCTGGAACAGGCCTACAAGGGCGCCGAGGTCGAGATCGACATCCCCGCCACCATGACCTGCGAGACCTGCGAAGGTTCGGGGGCCAAGCCCGGCACCAAGCCCGTCACCTGCACCACCTGCAACGGCGCCGGCCGCGTGCGCCAGGCCAACGGCTTCTTCCAGGTCGAGCGGACCTGCCCCCGCTGCCACGGCGCGGGCCAGATGATCGCCGACCCCTGCACGACCTGTCACGGCCACGGCCAGGTGCGCAAGACCCGCACCCTGAACCTGAAGATCCCCGCCGGCGTCGACGACGGCTCGCGCATCCGCCTGTCGGGCGAGGGCGACGCCGGTCAGCGTGGCGGCCCGCGCGGCGACCTGTACGTCTTCCTGTCGGTGACGCCGCACGACCTGTTCGAGCGCGACAACCTGGACCTGCTGGTCACGGTGCCGGTTCCCATGACCGTCGCGGCCCTGGGCGGCGAGATCGACGCCCCCTGCCTGGTGTCCGACGCCTGCGACGGCAAGTGCAAGGCCGCCGTCGCCGTGCCGGCGGGGGCCCAGACCGGCAAGACCGTCCGGATCAAGGGCAAGGGCATGCCCCATCTGAACGGCCGCGCGCGCGGCGACCTGGTGGTCGAGCTGTTCGTCGAGACCCCCACAGACCTGACCGCCCGCCAGAAGGAACTGCTGCAAGAGCTTGCCCTGTCGTTCGGAGAGGGGCAGAACCCCCGCAACTCCAGCTTCGCGGGCAAGGCGAAGCGCTTCTGGGCTGACATCCTGGGCAATCAGGATGCGGACGGGTCGAAAGAAAACGTGGTTTGAGCGCAATCTTCCACGCCGGCATTTCCGGCTATCGCGGCCGGATGGGTCGCGCCGTGTCCCAGGTTCTCGATGCGCGCGAGGACGTGGTCGTCGCCGCCCGGTTCGACTGGGGCGAAACCGCCGACATCTCCCTGTGCGACGTGATCATCGATTTTTCGACTCCGGACGCCTCGGTCGCCCTGGCGCAGGGCGCGGCCGAGCGCGGCGGCCCCAGCCTGGTCATCGGCTCCACCGGCTTCACGCCGGAGCAGGAGGCCGAGCTGATGAAGGCCGCCGAGAAGATCGCCATCGTCAAGAGCGGCAACTTCTCTCTGGGCGTGAACATCCTGATCGGCCTGGTCCAGCACGCGGCCCAGCGGCTGGACGCCCAGGACTGGGACATCGAGATCACCGAGGCCCACCACCGCCGCAAGGTGGACTCCCCCTCCGGCACCGCCCTGATGCTGGGCGAAGCGGCGGCGGAGGGCCGGTTCACCGACCTGGCCGACATCCGCTCCGCCCCCTATGACGGCGTCCAAGGCGAGCGCGAGAGCGGCAAGATCGGCTTCTCCTCGATCCGCGCCGGCGGCATCATCGGCGAACATACGGTCCTGTTCGCCTCGGAAGACGAGGTCCTGACCCTCAGCCACTCGGCCATCGACCGGTCCCTGTTCGCCAAGGGCGCCGTCGCCGCCGCCGCCTGGGTCCGTACGCGCGGGCCCGGCCTGTACGACATGCAGGACGTGCTTGGCTTTCGCCAAGCCTGACGTCTAGGGCGCTTCGCGCCACGCTACGCTCGCGACGCGGTCGCTCACGGCTTGAGCGCGGAAGCCATTACCCAGTCAGAGGGTGACGAAACCTGGGGGTGGCAGGCCCGCAAAAATCAGTGCACGACCCTGCGCCGCCCACGGAACGCGGTCCCGGTCAGCAGGGTCTTGATGAAGAAGAAGATGGCGATGACGATGGCGTAGCCCAGGAACAGGGCCAGGGCCGTCATCCAGAAGCCGACGGTCAGAAGCGCCGGCAGGACGAATTCGCCGCCGTTCAGCACCGGCAAGACCGCCAGCACGATCAGATGCACCAGGGTCGCGCCCAGGGCGGTCGAGGCCAGCGACCGCCAGTCCACCATCAGCAGGGCGGCGATGATGGCGATGATCAGCCCCATCACCTGGTTGACGCCGTCGAAGCCGGCGCTGGCCAGACCCGCGATTCCACTCAGGAAATCGCCGATCTGATCGATCAGATTTTCCACGTCGTCTCTCCTGAAAGGTCAAAAACAATAAGGCGCCGGTCAAGCTTGGCCGGTTCGACACGGTTAACGCCGCTCGCGCGGAAAGGCTCCCTCGGGGGTGGGCGTGAAGGCGACGCGGGCCTATGAGTGCGCCGCAACATCGAAAGGACGTCATGACGGGACGGATCGGCGGCGAGGACATCGCCCGCGGCATCGCGCTCAGGATCGCGGCGGCAGGCGCCTTTTCCGTCATGTCGGCGGTGCTGAAACTGGCCTCTCTGGACGGCGTGGTCGCCCCCGAGATGCTGTTCTACCGCGCCTTCTTCGGCCTGCCCGTGGTCCTGGCCTGGGTGCTGACCCAGCCGGGCGGCCTCGCCGGTCTGACCACGCGCCGGCCCTGGGCCCATGCGGGACGCAGCGCCCTGGGCGTCGTCTCCATCCTGTGCCTCTTCCAGACCCTGACCCTGCTGCCCCTGGCCGACGCCACCACCCTCAGCTTCACCGCACCCATCTTCGCCACCATCCTGTCCTTCTTCATCCTGAAGGAGGCGGTGGGGCCGCGCCGCTGGGCCGCCGTGGGGGTGGGCTTCATCGGCGTCGTCATCGTCATGCGTCCCCTTTCGTTCGTCTCGGGGGGCGGTCACGCCATGCCGCTCGAGGGCATAGGTTTCGGCCTGATGGCGGCCCTGCTGACGGCCAGCGTCACCATCACCCTTCGCCAGTTGCGCGACACCGAGCATGTCGCCGCCATCGTCTTCTGGTTCTTCGTCGGTTCATCCGGGGTGGGGGCGATCCTGCTGCCCTTCGTCGGCCATTGGCATTCGCCCCTGACCTTCGCCCTGCTGATCAGCTCAGGCGTCGCCGGCGGCCTGGCCCAATTGTTCATGACCGCCTCGCTGCAAAAGGCCCCGGTCGCCGTGGTCGCGCCCTTCGACTATCTCCAGATCGTCGGCGCTGTAATCTTCGGCTGGTGGCTGATGCACGCCACGCCCACCGCCAACACCCTGGCCGGCGGCGCCCTGATCGCCGCCAGCGGCCTCTACACCGCCTGGCGCGAACACGTCCGCCGCAAGGCCGCCCTGATCCAGACGACCGCGCCGCCGGTGTGAAGGTGGTTCGTGGTCATCAGCGAATGAAGTAGCCGATCACCTTCCAGGTCCCACGCTCGCGCATCAGGACTGCGGTCTCTACGGACTCCGCCTTGTCGCGGAAGGCCGTCCGGTACTGAATGACCTGATATTCCCCGGCGGGCAGTCCCGGAAGAGTGGTGGACGGAGCCACGCTGATCTGGGCCCGGGCGACGACGGCCCCCACCGTCGCGCGTACCGAAGCCACGGTCGAGGCCCAGTCCGCCTGCGTCACCTGGGCCTGGAAAAGGCTCCCGGCCGCATCCCAGCTGTCGACCCACTGTTCCCGGTCCAGCAGGGCGATCCAGGCCAGGGCCGCCTCGGCCCCCTCGCCGGGCGCAGCCGCTTCGACAGACGCTACGGGACTAGGCGGCGAATTCGTCGGCGCGGCAGCGGGGCCGGCGGCATAGGTGAAGATCAGGGCGGCGACGGCGAGCGACAACATGACGGCGAGTCCTCCGATGATCCATCGGGTCGATGAGGTGACCCGACGGCTTTGCGATGAAGCGGCGACTCTGACACCCTCGGCTGTCGGGTCTCCCCCAAATTCCTTGTCTCCAAGAAATTCGGGTCGCTCCATGTAGGCCTCCGACGCGCCGCCCGCCTCGGCCTCCACAAGACGCCTCGCTGCGGCCCGGCTGCTCGACAGCCCCAGCTTGTTCCGCGCCGAACGCAGCCGTTCGTTCACCGTATGGACGGACAGATCCAGGTGGCGGGCGACGGACTTGGCGTCATGGCCTCGGGCCAGAAGCCGCAGGGCCTCCTTCTCCCGCTCACTCAGGGACCGCAGCGCCTCGTCCATCGCCACCCTCTCTCGATGGGGCGAGCCTAGGCGACCGACAGCTGCTCCGCCACCCTCTGGCGAAACGCCCCTCTTACCGCCCCGTCGACCCGAACCCGCCGGCCCCGCGTGCGGTCTCGTCCAGCGTCTCGACCTCGACCCAGTCCGCACGTTCGTGCTTGGCGATCACCAGCTGGGCGATCCGCTCCCCCCGCCGGATGACGAAGGGCTCGGCGCCGATATTGGCCAGGATCACGCCGCACTCGCCGCGATAGTCGCTATCGATCGTGCCCGGCGCATTGGGGCAGATGATCCCGTGCTTCAGCGCCAGACCCGAGCGCGCCCGCACCTGGGCCTCGAACCCCAGCGGCAGGGCGATCTTCAGGCCCGTGGGCACCAGGGCGCGGGCGCCCGGCGCCAGGGTCATCGGCTGATCCTCCGGCACGGCCGCGCGCAGGTCCATCCCGGCCGATCCCGCCGTCTCATAGGCCGGCAGGGGCAGGCCCTCGGCATGGGGCAGGCGCAAAATCTGGATGGCGGTCTCGGTCATTCGGGGGCCTTGAAATGGTCGGCGATACGGGCCGCGACAGCCTGGGCGATCGCGGTCTTAGATTGGCGGGGCCAGGTTTCGGTCTTGTCGGCGGTGACCAGCAGCACGGCGTTGCCGTCCGAGCCGAAGACGTCGTCGGACACGTCGTTGCCGATGATCCAGTCGCAGCCCTTGCGCGACAGCTTGGCGCGCGCATTGGCCTCCAGGTCCGTGGTCTCGGCGGCGAAGCCGATGACCAGGGTCGGCCGGTTCGGGCCCGGCGCGGCGATCCCGGCCAGGATGTCGGGGTTCTCGATCAGGGCCAGGGTCGGCGGCCCGCCCGGCCCCTTCTTGATCTTGCCGCCGGCGATGGTGTCCACGCGCCAGTCGGCCACGGCCGCCGACAGCACGGCGATGTCTGCGGGCAGGGCGGCTTGCGTCGCCGCCTGCATCTCCAGCGCGCTCTCCACGTCGATCCGCGTCACCCCGACAGGCGCGCCCAGGGCGGTCGGCCCCGACACCAGGGTCACCTCCGCCCCCAGTTCGACCAGGGCGGCGGCGATGGCGTAGCCCTGTTTGCCGCTGGAGCGGTTGGTCAGACCCCGCACCGGATCGATCGGCTCGAAGGTCGGCCCGGCCGTAACCACCGCCTTGCGACCCGCAAGGGGCCGCCCGGCCGCGCCCGCCAGCAGACCCAGGATCGCGTCCAGGATCGCCGCCGGCTCGGCCATCCGGCCGGGTCCGTATTCGCCGCAGGCCATCTCGCCGTCGTCCGGCCCCACCACGGCCACGCCGTGGAAGCCGGGGAAGGCCTTCAGCCGCTCCATATTGGCCTGGACCGCCGGATGCTCCCACATCCGCACATTCATCGCCGGCGCCAGCAGCACCCGTTTGTCCGTGGCGATCAAGGTGGTCGAGGCCAGGTCGTCGGCTAAACCGTTGGCCGCCTTGGCGATCAGCCCCGCCGTCGCCGGCGCCACGACCACCAGATCGGCCCAGCGCGACAGCTCGATATGGCCCATGCTGGTCTCGTCGTCCGGATGGAACAGGCCCGACCGCACCGGATGGTCGCTCAGCGCCGCCAGCGACAGGGGCGTCACGAACTCGGCCCCGGATTCGGTCAGGATCACCCGCGTCTGGCCCCCCGCCTTGGCGATCAGCCGCACCAGCTCCAGCGCCTTGTAGGCCGCTATGCCGCCGCCGACGATCAGCAGGATTTTGCGATTTGCGAGAGGGCGGCTGTCCATGGCCTTCGTCTAGCCGCCCAAGGCGACGCCGTCGAGACGGCCGAAAAGAACATTGCGGGAACATGAAGGTTGTGCTTATCTCGCGGCGAGCGGGTGTCCGAAGGGGGAGGCGAGGATGACGTCTGACAAGCGACAGGGTGCGGCCACAGGACTGGGGCTGATGATGGTCGGTTTGGCGGTGACGGCGCTGGCGGGGTGCGACAACGCCTCGGCGGTGCAGACGCGCGACCGAACGGCCGAGGCGACGCCGCTGGCCCTGGCGGCGACCGGGACGGGCGGCGACGACGCCCCCGCCGCCGCCCAGCCCAAGCCGGTGCTGACAGCCAGCCGTCGCGAGACGGTGGATGACAAGATCGCCCGCCTGTACCAGCGCAACGGCGCCGACTTCGGCGCGGGGTCGGCCGAAGACTATCTGGACAAGGTCACCGCCTTTACGGCCAAGCCCCCGCGCGACGCCGAGACGGTGAAACGGCCGAACGGCGACACCCTGATCTATCAGGCCTCGACCAACACCTTCGCCGTGGTGGCGCGCGACGGCACGCCCCGCACCATGTTCAAGCCGACCACGGGCGCCGACTACTGGGCCGAGCAGAAGACGGCGGCGCCCCGCTTCGGCCAGAGGCGACAATCGACGCCGACGGCGGGCTGATATAGAGGGCGGGGTCCGACCGACGCTCTGGAGCCCGCCCGATGTCCGACGCCCCTTCCGGCGACAAGCCCTTGCTGAAGACCGCCCTGATCTATGATTTCGACGGCACCCTGGCGCGCGGCAATATGCAGGAGGTCAGCTTCATTCCGTCGCTCAAGATGGAGAAAGAAGCCTTCTGGGAAGAGGCCGAACGCCTGACCAAGGAGGCCGACGCCGACGGCATCCTGATGTACATGCAGCTGATGCTGCATCACGCGCGCCAGAACGGTTCGCCGGTGACGCGCGAGACCCTGCGCCGGCACGGCGAGGCGGTGGCCCTGTTCGAAGGTCTGAAGGACCTCAGCTGGTTCGACCGGATGAACGCCTTCGGCGCGCGCTACGGGCTTGAGATCGAACACTATATCGTCTCGGCCGGCCTGGAGGAGATGATCGACGGCACGCCGATCCGCCCCGCCCTGACCCATGTCTTCGCCTCCCACTATGTCTACGACGACAAGGGCGAGGCGGCCTGGCCCGCGGTCGGCGTCAACTACACCACCAAGACCCAGTATCTGTTCCGCATCAACAAGGGGGTGAAGAACCACTGGGAGCACGAGCGGATCAACCACTTCATCCCCGACGACCAGCGGCCGGTGCCGTTCGAGCGGATGATCTTCATCGGCGACGGCGACACCGACGTGCCGACCATGAAGATGATGCACACCAAGGGCGGCTTCTCAATCGCCGTCTATGACCCCCGCTCGAACGAGAAGGACCAGAAGAAGGTCTATTCCCTGATTTCCGAGGACCGGGTCAATTTCGTCGCCGCCGCCGATTATAGCGAGGGTTCGGCCCTGGACCTGATCGTCAAGGGCCTGGTCGGCCGCATCGCCATCAACGCCGGCTCCATGCCGGCGGGTCTGTAGCGATCCTCAGCGCCCGCCGGCCCTGATCCAGGCGTCGCGGGCCCCGATCAGCCGCGCGGGAGCCAGGCCGCGCAGGGACTTGGCGCCGGTCTGCCTCAGCCCCGCCTCCTGCCCCTTCTGCCAGACCACCGTCGCCGGATAGGCCACCGCCTCCGCAATATCCACCACCACCACCTCGGGCGGCAAGGCCGCGCCCCGGTCGAGCCTGAGCTTCAGGCCGCCGTCCGACAGATCGACGATCACGCAGGCCGTCTCCACACCCGGCGCACAGACGACGCCCCGCGCATTGACCGCCCGACGGGGTTCGCCGCGTCGGTCCGGTTGAGAAACGGGCTTGGGTCCAAACATACGCATGCCTCAGGACGCACAGTATCGCCGTGCGATCCTCTGTGCCGGTAGCGGACTTCGAGCCGGTCAGGAAGAGAGACGGGTCATCGAACGTCGGTTCCCGCCTTTCGACGCACGCTCCGCCCCGGAACCGGGCTTCAACCCGCCAGGGCGCCGAAATCCACCACGATCGGCTCTCGCTCCCAGACCGCCAGCACCCGGCGGAAGGCCGCCTGTTCCAGAGACGTGGTCGCCGTATTGGTCAGGGGGTGGAAGTTGACGATGTCGGCGTCCCACAGCCGCCGGTCCAGGACGAAGGTCACGCGGCGCTCGACGTCGTTGATCAGACCCAGGGCCGTGACCGAACCCGGGCGGACGCCCAGCGTCTCCCACATCAGGGCCTCATTGTCGAACGACAGCCGGCCCGCCCCCATCGCGGCCGCAGCGCGCTTCAGGTCGATGACCGTGTCCTGGCGGGCCGAGATCAGCCAGAGCCGGCCTTTGTGATCCTTGAGAAACAGGTTCTTGGTGTGAGCGCCGGGCAGGTCGGCCTTGAGGTCCAGGCCTTCCTCGACGCGGAAGACGGCCGGGTGGTCGTGGGTCGTGTGGGCCACGCCGTGTTCGGCCAGCCAGGCGGTCAGGGTCTCGCGGTCGAAAGCGGGTTCAGGCGCAAGGTCTGGGGTCATGGTTGAGCAGTCGCGTTTGCGGCGTTAGGAACGGTTCCATGGTCGATACCGTGCAGACGCGCCCGCTGGAACTGGAATGCTATCCGATGACGGCCCGGCCGCCGGACCTGGTGCCCGGCCGCCAGTCGCGCAATTGGATGGACGCCTTCATCAGCCGCCACCCCTATCGCTGCCTGCCGCTGAACATGGCCAACACCACGGGGTGGGAGATCCTGTGCCCGTTCGGTTTCACGGCCGAATGGAACGGCGGGCCGCGCCAGGAGGACATCGTCATCACCCCCGACCGGCCCCAGCACGACCTGGACCATTTCGTCACCTCGCACTTCTCGCGCGGGGTCCTGACCATGCACCCGCAGTATCTGTTCCGCACGCCGCCGGGCTGGGGGATGATGTGCTCGGGGTCGCCCAATCACCTGAAGGACGGGATCCAGCCCCTGGTCGGCCTGATCGAGACCGACTGGCTGCCCTTCCCCTTCACCATGAACTGGATCTTCACGCGGCCGGGCCGGGTGAAGTTCGAGAAGGGCGAGCCCTTCTGCTTCATCAATCTGATCGAGCACAAGAAGGTGGAACAGTTCCAGCCGGTTATCCGGACGCTGGAGTCCAACCCGGTCATGAAGGGCCAGTTCGAGGCCTGGAACCGCGCCCGCACCGACTTCAACCAGCGTCTGGCCGGCGGCGACCCCGACGCGGCCAAGGAGGCCTGGCAGCGCTACTATTTCAAGGGCGAGGTGCCCGAGGATCTGGGCGCGGCGCCGCCGACCCATTCGAACAAGCGCCGCCTGAAGTCGCCGCGCGTCGGCTGAGGCCGGTCAGCCGCGGCCTAGAGCGCCATCACCGTGCCGAGCAGGACCCGGGCCCCGGCCCGGCCCAGGGTGGCGTTGGTGGCGGCCTGCAGATCTGCGGCCAGCTGGTCGATGTTCGGCGCGGCGCCCGGACGCAGGCCGGTGGCGAACCGCTGGACGGCGGTGTTGTAGGCGGCGCGCAGACGCGGCGCCGACTGCTGGGCCCGGGTGCGCAGGGCCGCGTCGGGCACATCCACGCCGACTTCGACCGACAGGACGCCGCGCCGGCCGCCGGGACGCGGGATCGAGCCCGTGACCACCGGCAGGCGGAAATAGGTGTCGGCCGACGGAGCGGCGCCGCCGCTCGATGAGGCGCGGGTGGGGGTCGAGGCGGCGGCCGTCGCGACGAGGGCGAGACCGAGAAGGGCGCGGCGTTCCATTCCGCCCTGCCTAACGGGGATGGCTTAAGAAACTGCTGAGCCCGACATCGGTCATAGTGCATATAAGGATATCCTTATGTGTTTATTGCTCCTTCATGCTCCACAGGCTATGAGGGCTGGAAAATCCCCTGCGGCCAGGAGCCCCCATGACCGACTACATCATCCGCGACATTTCTCTGGCCGATTGGGGCAAGAAGGAAATCGCGATCGCCGAAACGGAAATGCCGGGCCTGATGGCCCTGCGCGAAGAGTTCGGCGCCAGCCAGCCGCTGAAGGGCGCCCGGATCGCCGGCAGCCTGCACATGACCATCCAGACGGCCGTTCTGATCCAGACGCTGGAAGCCCTGGGCGCCGAAGTCCGCTGGGCCTCGTGCAACATCTTCTCGACCCAGGACCACGCCGCCGCCGCCATCGCCGCCTCGGGCACGCCGGTGTTCGCCACCAAGGGCGAGACCCTGGAGGAATACTGGGACTACGCGCACAAGATCTTCGAATGGGCTGACGGCGGCTATCCGAACCTGATCCTCGACGACGGCGGCGACGCGACCCTGCTCTGCGTGCTCGGTCCCAAGGCCGAGAAGGACATCTCGGTCCTGGCCAATCCCCAGAACGAAGAGGAAGAAGCCCTCTTCAAGGTGATGAAACGCTACATCGCCGAAAAGCCCGGCTTCTACTCGGCCATCCGCGACGCCATCGGCGGCGTGTCGGAAGAGACGACCACGGGCGTTCACCGCCTGTATCAGATGGCCGAAAAGGGCGAGCTGCCCTTCCCCGCCATCAACGTCAACGACAGCGTCACCAAGTCCAAGTTCGACAACCTTTACGGCTGCCGTGAGTCCCTGGTCGACGCCATCCGTCGCGGCACCGACGTCATGCTGTCGGGCAAGGTCGCCGTGGTCTGCGGCTACGGCGACGTGGGCAAGGGCTCGGCCGCCTCGCTGCGCCAGGGCGGCGCCCGCGTGATCGTGACCGAGATCGACCCGATCTGCGCGCTTCAGGCCGCGATGGAAGGCTATGAGGTCCAGACCCTGGACGACAGCGCCGGCCGCGCCGACATCTATGTGACGACGACCGGCAACAAGGACGTCATCACGGTCGAACACATGCGGCAGATGAAGAACAACGCCATCGTCTGCAACATCGGCCACTTCGACTCGGAGATTCAGGTCGCCGGCCTGAAGAACTTCAAGTGGGACGAGATCAAGCCTCAGGTCCACCACATCGAATTCCCGGACGGCAAGAAGATCATCCTGCTGTCGGAAGGCCGTCTGGTGAACCTGGGCAACGCCACGGGCCACCCGTCCTTCGTGATGTCGGCGTCCTTCACCAACCAGACCCTGGCCCAGATCGAGCTGTGGACCAACGCCAAGTCCTATCAGAACCAGGTCTACACCCTGCCCAAGCACCTGGATGAAAAGGTCGCCCTGCTGCACCTGGCCAAGCTGGGCGCCAAGCTGACCGTCCTGACCCAGGACCAGGCCGATTATATCAACGTGCCTGTCGAAGGCCCGTTCAAGGCGGACCACTACCGTTACTAAGCTCTCCCCGAGGCCGGAACCGCGAGGTTCCAAGTGACGAGGGCGTCTTATGACGTCCTCGTCGTCGGGGCCGGCGCGGCCGGGATGACGGCCGCGATCGAGGCCGGGCGTCGCGGACGTCGGGTTCTGGTGGTCGATCACGCCGCCAACCCCGGCGAGAAGATCCGCATCTCCGGCGGCGGTCGGTGCAACTTCACCAATCTGGGCTGCGGCCCGGCGAATTTCCTGGGTGAGAACCCCCGGTTCGCCACCTCGGCCCTGCGTCGCTACACCCAGCACGACTTCGTCAAGCGCGTGGACCGGGCCGGCATCGCCTGGCACGAGAAGACGCTTGGCCAGCTGTTCTGCGACGACAGCGCCAAACAGATCGTCCGCATGCTCACCGACGACATGGCGGCGGCGGGCGTGACCCTGAAGATGAAGACGGGCGTGGACCGCCTGGACCGGTCCGGCGACGGCTGGCGCGTCGTCCTGTCCGACGGAACCCTGGTCACGGCGACCGCCCTGGTCGTGGCGACGGGCGGTAAATCCATCCCCAAGATGGGCGCCACCGGCTGGGCCTACGAGGTCGCGCGCCAGTTCGACATTCGCGTCACCGAAACCCGACCGGCCCTGGTCCCCCTGACGTTCGAGGCCGGCCTGCTCGAAACCCTGATCCCGCTGGCGGGCGTGGCGGTGGACGCCACTGTGGCCTCGGCGCCCGAAGGGGCCAAGGCGCGCAAGGCCAGTTTCAGCGAGGCCATGCTGTTCACCCATCGCGGCCTCAGCGGACCGGCCATTCTGCAGATCAGCTCCTACTGGCGCGAAGGCGAGGCCATCGTCGCGGCCATGGCGCCGGGCCGTAATGTCTTCGATGAGCTCAAGGCCGCCAGGGCGGCCAACGGCCGCCAGGCCGTGCACACGGCCCTGGGCCATATCGTGCCGCGGCGGCTGGCGGAAAGCCTGTGCGAGCGGGAAGGCGCGGCGGGCAATCTGGCCGATCTGTCCGACGCGGCGCTGCGGCGGCTGGACCACGCGGTCAACGCCTGGAGCGTCAAGCCGGTCGGGTCCGAAGGCTATCGCACCGCCGAGGTGACCCTGGGCGGGATCGACACCGCCGCCCTGGACCAGCAGACCCTGGTCGCCAAAACGGTTCCCGGCCTCTATTTCATCGGCGAGGCGGTCGATGTCACCGGCTGGCTGGGCGGCTATAATTTCCAGTGGGCCTGGTCCTCCGGCTGGGCCGCCGGTCAGGTCTGCTGAGCGGGGAACGGCCTGTGGCGCCACGACGCATGGCGGCGAGCCGGCCGGGCGCCTAGCTTGGATCCTGCGGAACGGGCCCCTCTGGCGTCTTCGCGATCCGGCGTATCCCTTCGCCGCATCGTATCGACGCGATGTCGGACCGCACGGATGCGTCGGCGCGACAGGTCTGTCCCCCTCCCGGCCGGTCTCGCCGACGCCCGAACCGACCCGATTCCTGACTGATCTGGAGCCCCGATGCCTCTTCTGATGTGCCCGAACGACAATTCCGCCATGCAGACGCTGGATCGGGACGGCGTGCAGTTCGACATGTGCCCCGCCTGCCGGGGCGTCTGGCTGGACCGCGGCGAACTGGAGAAGCTGATGGCTTCGGCGGCCGAGGACGGTCGCGCCTCTGCGACGCCCGCCGCGCCCCCGTCTCAGTCCCAGCCCCAGTCCCAACCCTGGGGCGGAGGGCGTCCCTATGCCGACGACCGGGGCTACAGGGACGACCGGCGCGGCGATGATCGCCATCGGGACGACGACTATCGCTACAAGAAGAAGAAACGCGACAGCATCTTCGACATCTTCGACTGAGGCTCAGACCTTCAGCCGGGCCGCCTGCATCAGGCTCTGCAGCGCCGCAGACGCTTCGGTATCGGCGTCCGCCGCCTGGCGGACTTCGGGGATCCGCAGCATCTTGACCGCTTCGGCGCGGGCGCGATCCGCGGCCGGCCCCAGGGGCGCGGTCTCGCCATTGGTCATCTTCATCAGGGCCGTCAGCTTCTGAACCGGCGTGGCCTGGGCCCGGCCGATCTGGGCCAGCAGCCCGGCGTCCGCCTCCAGGGTTCCGCCCAGGGCGCCGATGGCCGTCGAAATCTGTCTTTCATCCAGTTCGCCCAGTTGTACGGCCCGCACCGACCGCTGCAGTCGCGCCAGGACCAGCAGCTTCTGCGACACGCTGGGGCCGCCCGGCGCCGACTGGCGCATCTCGCTTTCCAGCCGGACGGAGGCCACGCAGGCGCTGAGCCAGCGCGCCGCCGCCCGCTTGTTGGCCCCTCCGGTGACGTTCTCGCACAGCCGCGTCAGCAGTTCGGCCTCGGACAGGGCGGTCGGGCATTGGCGGACATAGGCGCCGACGAAATCGGGCGTGACCAGACTCTTGGATCGGTCGACGAAGGCGTTCTGCACCTCTTCCAGGGTCAGAAGCCGGCCCGCCGCCGCCGTCAGGGCCATGGCGAGGGTGCGCAGGATGTCGATCTCCCCCACCGGGTCGTTGGGCCGCAGCCGCCGCGGGCTGGCCAGTTCGCGCGTCACCATCCGCGCCAGGGACGCCGACAGCTGCGGGAGCTCGCCCCCCGCCAGACGCGCGCCCAGTCGCGCGGCGGGACCTTCGACCGCCGGCGTCATCAGGGCCATACGGGAATCCAGACCGATCAGCCGTTCGACCTCTCGGGGGGCCACCATGCGCACCACCGCGGCCAGGCTGGCGCCGTGGTCCAGAGACGGGCCCAGGATTTCCGCCAGGTTCGCGCGCACCGCCAGCATTTCGGCCGCGATCTGTTCGACGGCGCCCACGACGAGCCCGCGCGCCGGCCCGGCCGGCGGCGCGGCGTCGATCATGTCCATCAGGCCGTCCAACCGGTCCCGCGCGCCCTTGCGGTCGGCCAGGGCCTGGGCGACGACGCCGCCCATGACGAAGGCGCGGTCCGCCGATCCGCTCAACCCCTGCGCCAGCTCGGCGATCGACCGTTTTTCCAGCGACGGAAACAGGCCCGAGCGGCCCGCCTTCAGCAACCGTGCGACCGCATCCTCCGACAGCCGCTGGTAGTGGCGCACGACGCTGTGCAGGTCCTGGCCGCTGGCCTGGCTCTCCGGCACGGCGACCTTCTGGACGGCGTGCTGAAGCTCCACGCCGGAGGCGTCGAGTCGCTCGGCCAGGTCTGGCCGGTGCAGGAGTTCGAACGCTGTCGCCCCCTGGCGCTTCAGCCAGTCCTCCAGAACACGGCCGATCAGGGCGCGGGCGTGGGGCGTATAGAGTTCGGCCGGGGCGCTGCACGCCGGGCGAACGGCCTCGACAGTCCTGGGCTTCTTCTTCTCCTCGGGCGCGCCGATCGTCAGGATGTTGAGGCTGTTGAACTCCATCGTGTCCGGATCCAGCGTCTCCTTGGTGACGCGGGCGGCGGCGGCCAGCCGGTCGCGCAGCTGGTCCTCGGCCGTTTCCAGGGCGTGTTTGCGGTCCTCGGTGGCGATCAACAGGGTCCAGCCCGCCGGAGCGGTCTTTCGGACATAGACTTCGTAGTGGATCGGACCGGCCATCCGGGATCATTGAGGCCCAAGGCTTTAAAGGGGGGTTTTCACGACGAATTTTCATCGCGCCGTTGGAAACGAACCCGGCTATCGTTGAAACATCCGGGTTGGCGGCCCATCTGCCTTAGCCCTAATGTGACCGTGATCGAACGGTTACGCTTGCCGTGCGTTCTCGTTCGCGGGAACGGGAAGTTCAGGAGAAGACAACCTTGGCCAACATCACCCTGGTCGATGACGACGAGAACATCGTGGCCTCCGTCTCGCTGGCGCTGGAAAGCCATGGCCACAAGATCACGGCCTACCACGACGGAGCCTCGGGTCTCGCCGCGCTGGAAAGCGCGCCGCCCGACCTCGTCATCCTCGACGTGAAGATGCCGCGCATGGACGGGATGGAGGTGCTGCGCCGCCTGCGTCAGACCTCGCAGATTCCCGTCATCATGCTGACCTCCAAGGACGAGGAGATCGACGAAATCCTCGGCTTCAACCTCGGCGCCGACGACTATATCCACAAACCCTTCAGCCAGCGGCTGCTGATCGAGCGGGTCAAGGCCCTGCTGCGCCGCACCGGCGCCGACGGCGTCGATCCCGAACCCTCGGCCGAAGTTTCCGGCAAGGCGATCAAGCGCGGCAAGCTGAGCATGGACCCGGCCCGTCACGAATCGACCTGGGACGGCAAGCCGGTGAAGCTGACCGTCACCGAATTCCTGCTGCTCCAGGCCCTGGCCCAGCGCCCCGGCTTCGTGAAGAGCCGCGACAACCTGATGGACGCCGCCTACGACGACCAGGTCTATGTCGACGACCGCACCATCGACAGCCACGTGAAGCGGATGCGCAAGAAATTCCGCGCCGTGGACAATGAGTTCGACGCGATCGAGACCCTGTATGGCGTCGGCTACCGCTACCGCGAAAGCTGATCTTCCCGTCGGGCGCGAGCCCGACGAGGAGCCTGTCCGCCGGCCGAGGTTCCGCTTCGGCGGCTCGCGGCTGGGCGGCTTCATCCTGGCGCTCAACCTTCTGAGCCTGCTGATCCTGTTCGGCGGAGCCCTCGTTCTGAACGAATGGCGTCAGGGGCTGATCCAGGCGCGTCAGGAATCGCTGACCGTCCAGGCCGAACTGCTGGGCAATGTCCTGGGCGAACTGGGCATCAGCCGGGGCGTGCCGGCCCCGGAGCTGGACGTGGGCGAGGCGGCGAAATGGCTGCGCGACAATTTCGTCCCGAACGGCCAGCGGGTTCGCCTGTACGACATCAACGGCCTGCCGGTCATCGACAGCTACGAGGTGACCGAGAACATCCCCGGCCAGGTCCTGCCGCCTGCGCGTCCCGCCGGCACGCCCCCCTCCGGGGAGATCGCCCAGAAGACCCTTCGCGACGCCGAACACAAGAAGGCCGTCGAGGCCGAGGTCGCCGCCGAGGTCGAGCGCGCCCTGGCCGGAGAGCCGCAGACGACCGTCCGGCGCAACGAATCCGGCGACCGCGTCGTCTCGGTCTCCATCCCCATCCGGCATGTCCGCCAGGTGCTGGGCGTCCTGACCCTGGAAGCCGGCAATGTCGATGAGATCCTGGACGATCAGAGACGCGCCCTGGTGCCTTTCGCCCTGGTGGCCCTGGCCGTGAACCTGCTGGCCTCCCTCTTGCTGCATCTGTTCGTGGCGCGGCCGGTCTTGAGGCTGGCGGCGGCGGCGGACCAGGTCCGGCTTCAGCGCGCCCGCGCCATCTCCCTGCCCGACCTGGAGGAGCGCAAGGACGAGATCGGCGACCTGGCCCGGTCGCTGGAGTCGATGACCGACACCCTGTCCACACGGATGGACGCCATCGAACGGTTCGCCGCCGACGTGTCGCACGAGATCAAGAACCCCCTGACCTCGATCCGTTCGGCGCTGGAGACCCTGCCCCTGGTCAAGACCGACGCCCAGAGGGAGAAGCTGACCAGTCTGCTGCAACAGGACGTGCGCCGCCTGGACCGGCTGATCACCGACATCTCCAACGCCTCGCGTCTGGACGCCGAACTGTCGCGCGACCGGCCCCGCGCCATCGAACTGAACCGTTTGCTGGCCGATATCGTCGGCGTCTATGAGACCACCGCCCGGCCGGACGATATTCCCGTCCGGTTCGAGCCTCCGCCCCAGGGCCTCCGGGTCGCCGGCCGCGACGGTCCCCTGGGACAGGTGTTCCGCAACCTGATCGACAACGCCCGCTCCTTCAGCCCCGCCGGCGGCGAGGTTCGGGTCGTGCTGGAAGAGGTCGAGGGCGACCTGCCCATCCGCATCCGCGTCGAGGACCAGGGGCCCGGGATTCCGCCCGAGAACCTGGAGACCGTGTTCGAGCGCTTCTACACCTCGCGGCCCAAGGGGGCGGCCTTCGGCTCCAACTCGGGCCTGGGCCTGTCCATCGTCCGCCAGATCGTCGAGGCGCATGGCGGCCGCGTCACGGCCGACAACCGGATCGGCGCAGACGGCCAGGTGATCGGCGCCCGGTTCGAGATCGGCCTGCCGTCCGCCGCGTCGCCCGGTCGTCGCTCATGACCGACCCGTCGCCCGTTCACGCCACCACGGTCGCCATCCGCCGGGACGGGGCCTGGACGGCGGTGATGATCCTGGGTCCGTCGGGCGCCGGCAAGAGCGATCTGGCCCTGCGGCTGATCGGGCGGGGCTGGCGACTGGTCAGCGACGACTATACCCGGGTCTGGGCGTCCGGCGGCGCGCTTCATGCGACCGCCCCGGCCGCCATCGCCGGTCGGATCGAGGCGCGCGGGGTCGGAATCGTGTCCGTCAGGACACGGCTGGTCGCCAGAGTCGTCCTGGCCGTCGCCTGTGTTCCCGAGGCGGTCGAACGGCTTCCGGAGCCGCAGACACGGCGCTTCTGCGGGATCGACCTGCCCCTGCTGGCGCTGGACCCCCGCCCCGCCTCGGCCGTCGAGATGGTCGCAGTCGCGCTTCAGACGCTTTGAACCCGCGCATAACGGGTCTATGACACGCCCCTTGCGGTCCAAAACGGATGCGTCCGGCCTCCCTGGCGGGCGCGGGGAGGTCCGGGGACGGTTCAGGGCGGGATGCGAGTGAAGTTCTCATGATTGGCCTGGTTATCGTCACCCATGGGGGACTGGCCTCGGAGTTTCTTTCGGCGATGGAGCATGTGGTCGGGCCGCAGCGCGGCGTCGCGGCCATATGCATCGGGCCGGATGACGACATGGAGCGGCGCCGTCGCGACATCGTCGACGCCGCCGCCGCCGTGAACGACGGCGACGGGGTGATCCTGTTGACCGACATGTTCGGCGGCACCCCGTCCAACCTGGCGATATCGGTGATGGAACAGACCCACGCCGAGGTCATCGCCGGCCTGAACCTGCCCATGCTGATCAAGCTGGCCAGCGTGCGCGGGCGCGAAACCCTGGAGGCCTGCGTGGCCCACGCCCAGGACGCCGGGCGCAAATACATCTCGGTGGCGTCCTGGGTGCTCGCGGGCGAAAAATGAGCGTGAAGACGACTCTCGACATCTGCAATACGCGCGGCCTGCACGCCCGCGCCTCGGCCAAGTTCGTCAAACTGGCCTCCAGTTTCGACAGCGAGATCCATGTCACCCGCGACGGCGTCTCGGTGGACGCCCGTTCGATCATGGGCCTGCTGATGCTGGGCGCCGGCATCGGCTGCAGCATTGACGTGGCGGCCGAGGGCGCCGACGCCGAGGAAGCGATCGAGGCCCTGACGGACCTCGTCGCCCGCAAATTCGACGAGGATCAGTAGGCGTCTTCCGCACGCGCACAGTCTAGGTTGTGTTTTACGCATGCAGGAGTAACCTCCTCGCGGGAGGAAGTCTCCCGGAGGACACCGAAATGAAAGCTCGCAAAAGGTTG
Source organism: Brevundimonas sp. GW821-FHT10A07 (assembly GCF_059415785.1). Classification (NCBI taxonomy): domain Bacteria; kingdom Pseudomonadati; phylum Pseudomonadota; class Alphaproteobacteria; order Caulobacterales; family Caulobacteraceae; genus Brevundimonas; species Brevundimonas sp. GW821-FHT10A07. Next base: position 31,082 of record NZ_JBWKNX010000002.1, on the reverse strand, counting down.
TTGGTTGCTGCGGTCTCTCTCATGGCTGCAGCCGCGGCGGGACCCGCACTCGCCCTGCCCAGTCATTGGCGTGAATGGGAATATTATTCCGACGCTACATATTCAGAATATGTCGGCATGTGGGGCCAGACTTGCGCTGGCACAGTCTACAAGGAAGGGATTCAGACCCCTTATCGAATTCAGACGATGAACTACCCCTGTTGACCAAAGGTGAAGGCCCGTCATGCGCGATGACGGGCCTTCACTTCAGTCGATTTACAGCCCCAAAGCGCGGCGGATGTCGCGCCAGTCCACATATTTGAAGTTCTGGGTTCCGACGTCGTTCACGTCGTCCTGGATCACCACCAGGCCCTCGGGGAAGGGGCCGACCGCGCCGCTGGCGGCCGCCAGGCCGTCCGTGCCGGTGACCCCGTCCACGACGCCGTCCACGATCTTGAACCGGCCCTTGTACTGCGGGGCGGCGCCGTCGATGCGCCAGACCGGGAAGGTCGAATCGCCCTGGCTGGACGCGATCAGATAGCGTTTGTCGCCGTCCGTCAGCGTGATCAGCCCCTCGGCGTCGGCGACCAGGACGTCCCTGGCGATGGGCTGGACCAGGGTCCGCGCCGCGCCCGACGCCGGGTCGAGGCCATAGCGCCACAGGCCGACATTCTCCTCGTTGATATAGAGGGCGTTCGTGGCCTCGTCGGCGGCGCAGCCTTCGGAAATGGTTCCGATCTCGGCGCGACGCACCTCGCGCGAGACCGGCTGACCGGCCGCATCGACGCTCAGCACGAACTGTCGCAGTTCGCCCTCATGCCCCACCAGGACGGCGTGAACCTCGGCCCCGCGCCGCGCGAAACAGAAACCATAGGGTTCGATCACGTCGGTGGCGACCGCGCCCCAGGGGCGGACGGCGTTCTGGCCGGTCCCGGCCGGATCGAACAGATACAGCGAGATTCCCGTCTTGCCCGGCGTTCGGTCGCTGGCGCCCAGCACCAGCTGCGGCCGGCCGTCGATGTTCAACCCCTCGATCAGGTCGACATTGTTCAGCAGGCCTTCCGGCAGGAACTGAAGGATCCGGCCGTCGAAACCGTAGATGTAGAGGCCCGACTTCTTGTCCGTCCCGGCCACAAAGCCCTGAGTGGCCTGGCCCATCACCATGACCGGCGCAGCCGAGGCCCAGACGGCGGGATCGTCCGCCGCGTCCTGGCCGGCCGTGCCGACCGAGGGGGTTTCCAGCACGGCCTGGACCGGCGCGCCCGGCCCGACGAAGCCTTCGCCCTCGCCCTGGAAATCGACCTCGCGGGTCGCGCAGGCGGTCAGCATCAGGGCCGCGAGCGAGACGCCCGCTAGAATCTTGGCTGGCTTGAACGTCATGACTGGCCCCCGACAGAATCTGCTGCGTCCTGATCGGCAAGGCTCCGCAGCGCGTCAATGGACATATTGTGACGTTTGCACGACGAAATCGCATGATTTCAGCCGTTGTCGGATCATTCGCAATCTCACTGACAAGGAAACGAGCGGCAAGCGTCGCCAAAACGTCGCGATCCTTTCGCCGCCTGGGGGTAAGCGCGGCTGTATTCGTCGGGAGCAAACCCGACATTGGGGACCTCGTCATGAAATTCCATCTCCTCGCGGGCGCCTCGCTCGCGTCGCTCGCCGCTGTGACCGCCGCCCTGCCGGCCCACGCCTATGAAGCCTCCGCCCTGGCCGCCTCGGTCGCCGTCGCCGGCGAAGTCGTTCACGGCCGGGTCACCAACGCCGCCGGGGACGCGCTTCCGGGCGCCGAGGTGATCGTGCGAGCCACCGGGCAACGCGCCGTGACCAACACCCTGGGCGAGTTCGATCTCGTCCTGCCGACCGGCACGGCCGTGCTGGACGTCCGCTACATCGGCCAGCCCTCGGCGACCCAGACCGTCAGCGTGGTCCAGGGCGGAACCGAAGTGTCGATCATGCTGGGCGCAGGCGAGGCCGCGACCGTCAGCGACGTCATCGTCACCGGCGTCATCACCGACGGTGTGGCGCGGTCGCTGAACCAGCAGAAGAACGCCGACGGCACGGTCAATGTCCTGTCCGCCGACGCCATCGGCCGCTATCCCGACCCCAACGTCGCCGAATCCCTGCAGCGCGTGCAAGGCATCGCCATCCAGCGCGACCAGGGCGAAGGCCGCTACATCAACGTCCGCGGCGCGCCCTCGGCCTTCACCGCCGTCTCGGTGGACGGGGTCCAGGTTCCCGCCGTCGATCCGGGCACCCGCGCCGTCGATCTGGACACCCTGCCCAGCGACATCGTCGCCAATGTCGAGGTCTCAAAGACGCTCCTGCCCAGCCAGGAAGCCGATTCCATCGCCGGCGCCGTCAACATCAAGACCCGTTCGCCCTTCGACAAGCGCCGCCTGGCCGTCAGCGGCTACGCCGGCGGCAGCTATAACGACTACGGCGGTTCCGACACCCGCGCCGCCGCCACGGCGTCCAACGTCTTCGCCAATGAGACCTTCGGCGCCCTGCTGTCGGTCAGCTATTCCGAGACCAACCGCCGCCCTGACAATGTCGAGAACGCCTGGGTCAAGAAAGAGCAGAACGACGCCGAGATCTTCGTGCTCGAAGAAAGCCTGTTCAAGGACTACGAGACCAAGCGCACCCGCCAGGCCGTGACCGGCGCCCTCGAATGGCGCCCGACCGACGACTTCCGCGCCTATCTGCGCGGATCGTTCGCCCAGTTCGAAGACGACGAATACCGCAACACCCTGGGCCTGATCTACTCGGACGGCAAGCTGAAAGCCGGCGCTACCGACACGAGCGCCACCTATACCGGCGCGCGCATCACCCGTCAGCTGCGTCACCGCACCCAGAAGAACGACATCACCACCCTGGTGGCCGGCGGCGAAAAGACCTTCGACAACGGCGCCGTCTGGGACGCCAGCCTGTCCTGGGCCGATAGCGAACAGTCCTATCCCAACCGGAACGAGCTGCTGTATCGCGCCGACGCCCCCGAATTGAGTTACAACACGGCCGATCACTATATGCCGACCTATTCGGTGTTCAGCGATCCGACCGGCCTCTATCGGGACCCCACCAAGTTCAAATTCCGCGAGAACACCTTCCGCGAGAACACGACCCAGCAGGAAGACGTCGCCTTCAAGACCAACTTCGAGCTGCCCAGCCAGTTCGCCGGACGCGACGTGACGTGGAAGCTCGGCGCCAAGTTCAACAGCCGCGAGATCAATGCGGACGAGCAGCGCTACCGTAACCGCGCCTCTTCGGCGAGCCCGGGCACGCTGGCGTCGGTGCTGAGCGACCGTGAATCGCGCAACTACGACTATGACCTCGGCTTCAAGTTCGACGCTGACCTGGCCGACGCCTATTTCGCCAGCGCGCGCGCCGCGTCCCCGATCCGCGGGCCTGAATCCACCACTGCGGACTACACGGCGCAGGAAGACATCCTCGCCGGCTACGCCCAGGCTCGCTTCGACATGGGCGCGACCAACGTCATCATCGGTCTTCGTGTCGAGAACACCAAGTTCGACGGTTCGGCGGTTCAGTACGCCCTGATCGATGAAGACAAGCCCACGGAGAAAGAGATTTACACGGCCGCTAATGTCAGCCGCGACTACACCGACTTCTTCCCCAGCCTAACGGTCCGCCATAACTTCTCAGATAATCTGATCGGCCGGTTTGCTCTGACGCGCTCGATCTCGCGCCCCGAGTTCAACCAGATCGTACCGCGCCAGATCGACGAAACCGATAGCTCCAGCGGCAACGCGTCTTATGAAGTCGGCAATCCTGACCTGAATCCCACCCTGTCGAACAACATCGACTTCGGCCTGGAATACTACTTCGCCTCTCTCGGCGTGGTATCCGCCAACGCCTTCTACAAGGACCTGACCGACTACCGATACATCCTCAAGTACTCCGAGGATCTGGCGGGCGGCGGCAAGGCCAAATTCGAGACACCGATCAATGCTCCCGACGGCCATATCGCCGGTCTGGAGCTGAACTGGCAGCAGAAGTTCGGCTTCCTGCCGGGTCTGCTGTCGGGCTTCGGCGTCTTCGCCAACTACACGGTCACGGACGCCGAGATCAAAACGGCCCAGACCTACGGCGGCCGGGACACCTTCGCCCTGCCGGGTCAGTCGGACAGCAACTACAATGCGGCCCTCTTCTACGAAATGGCCGGCTTCAGCGCCCGGCTGTCCTACACCAAGCGCGGCGATTATCTGGACGAGATCAATGCGGATGACGCCGATCTGGACCTCTATGTCGAGGGCCGCGAACAGCTGGACTTCACCACCAGCTATGACTTCGGCAACGGGGTCGAACTGTTCGGCGAGGCCAAGAACCTGACCGACTCGGCCGGTGTTCGCTACTATGGCTCGCGCGAGCGCACCTACGAGTACGAGAAGTTCGGCTACAACATCTTCGTCGGCGTCCGCTTCAAGCTCTAGGACCCCCGAAACCTTGACGCAGAAAGGGCCGGACGGCGACGTCCGGCCCTTTTTCATGGGCGAAGCGCGCCGCGCTTCCGGGCGGCTTGACGACGGGCCTCGTCATGAGGTCTGGGTATCGGAGACCACCCCCGCTCCGCTGGTTCGCCCCTTGCAGATCCTGGCGAACCTGGGCGGCGGACGCCCCAGATTGAAACGGATCGACCGAATGTTTCTCGAAGGCGAGGTCAACTGGACGCTGATCTTCGGCATCACGGCCGTCGTCGGCTACGCCCTCGCGGCCGTCGCCCTCTGGTTCGCCGTGACCCACGGCGCCCGCCACGCCAGCGCAAGCGACCAGCTCGACATCGTCCAGAAGGTGGCCGAATCCTCCGACAGACGCCTGTTCGAGACGATGAACGCCGTGCCCGTGGCCATGGTCGAGACCGACAGCACGGGCAAGTTCGTCTTCGCCAACCGCGCCGCCCATCAGCTGCTGGGCCGTCGCGACGCCGAACTGCTGGGCCTGCGTTTCCATTCCGCGACCTGGGGCATTACCTTCCCGGACGGCAAGCCGATCCCCGCCGACCTGCTGCCCAGCGCCCGGGCCCTGCGCGGCCAGACGGTGCGGGGCTTCCAGCATCTGATGATGAACGCCGCGACCCGCAAGAAGATGCTGGTTTCGGTCACGGCCATGCCGATCGAGAACGAACGGGGCCAGATCACCGGCTCCATCGCCGCCATCGTCGAGACCGACGTCCTGACCACCCCCGCCATCGAACCGGCGCCGCCCCCGCCGCCGCCCGCCGCCCGGCCCAGCCTGGCCGACCGGGTGTTCGACGCCGCCTCCGGCGCCCTGGTGGTGGTCGACGCCGACGGCCGCATCCGCCAGGCCAACCGCACCGCCCTGATCATGCTGGGGCGCGGCGAGGGGGTGACGGGTTCCGACTTCGCCGACCTGTTCCTGCCGCTGGACCGTCGCACCGAGGGCCGCCAGGCCTTGCGCGCCGCCCTGAACGCCGATGACGGCGAGGCTGCGCCGATCGAGACGGTGGACGCGGACGGCGCGGGGATCCGCTGGACCCTGACGCCCCTGGCCGACGAGACGGATCGTCCGGACGCCGTCCTGCTGGCCGGTGTCCCCTTGGCCGACATCGCCCCGACGGAGACCGGCTCTGAAACCGCAGAACCGGCCCCTCTTTCCGATGCGCCGGAAGACGACGCCGGCCAGGACGATCCGCGCGATCCCGTCGCCGAGGCCCTTCAAACGGCGCAGGCGGACTTCGCGCGCCGCGAGAGCGAAATCCTGGCCGCCCATAATCAGGCCCTGCTGGACACGGTCGCCGAGGCCGCGCGCGCCGAACAGGCGGTTCGCGCCGAGCTGGAGGCCGAACGGCGCATGGCCAATGTCGGCCGTCTGGCCGGCGGCGTGACCCATGATTTCAACGCCCTTCTGGGGGTCATGACCTCGGCCCTGGACATGATGCTGCGCCATGCCGACGAGCCCGAGCGCATCCGCCGCCTGGGCCAGGCGGCCCTGGCCGCCGGTCAGCGCGGCGAACGCCTGACCCGCCGCCTCAGCGCCTTCTCGCAGGACGAGGACCGCACCAATCTTCAGCGGCTGGACGTCGGGATCTTCCTGGCGGGCCTGGAGACCAAGCTGCGTCTGCTGTCGGGGCCGTCGATCGACCTGATGATCGAAACCCCGGCCCAACCGGCCTTCGCCCGGATCGATCCGGCGGCCTTCGAGGCGGCGGTGCTGGCCCTGACGCGAAACGCGGTCGAGGCGTCGAACGGCGTCGGGTCGGTCGCGGTGCGGCTGGCGGTGATGGCCGACGACAGCCTGAGACTGAGCGTGCGCGATTCCGGCCCCGGCATGGACGCCGACACCCTGCGCCGCGCGGCCGAGCCCTTCTTCACCACCCGGCCGGACGCGGCCGGCCTGGGCCTGTCGCAGGCCTTCGCCTTTGCGCGCCAGTCCTCGGGCGCCCTGGCGATCGACAGCACGCCGGGCGAAGGGGCGGAGGTCTCCGTCACCCTGCCCCGCGCGGAGCAGCAGGACGCGGACGCGAGCGAAAATACGGGCCAGACGGACGAACCGGCGCCTGAAATCGCCTCCTGACGGCTTCCTCCCCCTGCAAAGGTCGATTCCGGCGTCCCATATGTCGCCCGGCGGTTGACCCCTGCGGGGTCGGCGCTAGTGTCCGCCCGCCTGCCCCCACGCGCCAGAAGACCAGAGGATATCATGGCCGAAGCCCCCGTTCCCTACGACGTCGTCATCATCGGCGGAGGGCCCGGCGGCTATAACGCCGCGATCCGCGCCGGCCAGTTGGGCCTGAAGGTCGCCTGTGTCGAGATGCGCGCCACCCTGGGGGGCACCTGCCTGAACGTCGGCTGCATGCCGTCCAAGGCCCTGCTCCACGCCTCGGAAATGTTCGACGCCGCCAACAGCGAATTCGCCAAGATCGGCATCGAGGTCCAGCCCAAGCTGAACCTGGGCCAGATGCACAAGGCCAAGGACGACAGCGTCACCGCCCTGACCAAGGGGATCGAGTTCCTGTTCAAGAAGAACAAGGCCGACTGGATCAAGGGCCGCGGCAAGATCGTCGCCAAAGGCAAGGTCGAGGTGACCGCCGCCGACGGTTCGGTCCAGACGCTTGAGGCCAGGAACATCGTCATCGCCACCGGCTCGGAGCCCACCCCCCTGCCGGGCGTCGCCTTCGAAGACGGCAAGGTGATCGATTCCACCGGCGCCCTGTCGCTGCCGGCCGTGCCGAAGAAGCTGATCGTCATCGGCGCCGGCATCATCGGCCTGGAGCTGGGTTCGGTCTGGCGCCGCCTGGGCGCCGAGGTGACGGTGGTCGAATTCCTGGACCGGATCACCCCCGGCATGGACACCGAGGTCGCCACCGCCTTCCAGCGCACCCTGACCAAACAGGGCATGGTCTTCAAACTGGGCGCCAAGGTCACGGGCGCCAAGCCGGTCAAGGACGGGGTCGAACTGACGGTCGAACCGTCGGCCGGCGGCGCGGCCGAAACCCTCAAGGGCGACGTCGTCCTGGTCGCCATCGGCCGCCGCCCCTACACCGAGGGCCTGGGTCTGGAGAGCGTCGGCGTCACCCCGGACAAGCGCGGCTTCATCGACCATGACCACTTCAAGGTGGCGGATGGCGTCTGGGTGATCGGCGACGTGACCCACGGCCCGATGCTGGCGCACAAGGCGGAAGAAGACGCGGTCGCCGTGATCGACACCATCGCCGGCAAATACGGCCACGTCGACTACGCCCTGGTGCCCAGCGTGGTCTACACCTTCCCCGAAGTGGCCTGGGTCGGCCAGACCGAGGACCAGCTGAAGGCCGCCGGCGTCGCCTACAAGAAGGGCAAATTCCCCTTCACCGCCAACAGCCGCGCCAAGATCAACCACGAGACCGACGGCTTCGTGAAGGTTCTGGCCGACGCCGCCACCGACAAGGTTCTGGGCGTCCACATCATGGGTCCGCAGGCCGGCGAGATGATCCACGAGGCCGCCATCACCATGAGCTTCGGCGGCGCCTCGGAAGACATCGCCCGCACCTGCCACGCCCACCCGACCCGTTCGGAAGCCGTCCGCCAGGCGGCCATGGACGTCGAAGGCTGGATGATGCAGGCCTGATCCGCCGCGCCCCGACGGACGTCTGACATGAAAAAGGCCCGCTCGGCAGTCGCCGGGCGGGCCTTTTTTGATCTTGTCCGGCTTGGGCTCAGGCGGCCCAGACGGTCCGGGCGTCCTGAGACTGGCTGTCCACACCCGGCTCGCTGATGCGGAAGCGCGACACCAGCTCGGCCAGTTTTTCCGCCTCCTGGCTCAGCGCCTGGTTGGCGGCGGTGGTCTGTTCGACCATGGCGGCGTTCTGCTGGGTCGTCTGGTCCATCTGGTTCACGGCGACATTGATCTCGGCCAGACCCACGGCCTGTTCCTGGGCCGAGGCGGCGATTTCGCCCGCCAGCTGGTTGATCTCGGCCACCTGGTTGATCAGGGCGGTCAGTGCGCCGCCGGTCTGGGACACCAGCCGGGCGCCTTCGCCCACACTGGCGCCCGAGGCGGCGATCAGGCCCTTGATCTCGCGCGCGGCGTCGGCGGAACGCTGGGCCAGGGCGCGCACTTCCGACGCCACGACCGCAAAGCCGCGGCCGGCCTCGCCGGCCCGCGCCGCCTCGACGCCCGCATTCAGGGCCAGAAGATTGGTCTGGAAGGCGATCTCGTCGATGACGCCGATGATCTCGCCGATCCGGCCCGAGGTCGCCTCGATCTCGCCCATGGCGGCGGTGGTGTCGGCGATGATCCGCTCGCGCGTTCCGGCCCCGCCGCGCGCCTGGGCGGTGATCTCGGCGGCGGACCGGGCGCCCTCGGCCGTCTTGCGGACAGTGACGGTGATCTGATCCAGGGCGGCGGCGGTCTGTTCCAGGGCGGCGGCCTGGCGTTCGGTGCGGCGCGACAGGTCGTCGGTGGCCGTCGACACCTCGGCGGTTCCGGCGCGCATCGCCCCGACCAGATCGACGATATCGGCCATGGTGGCGGCCAGGGTGTCGGCGGCGGTGTTGTAGTCGTCCTTCAGCTTGCGGCTGCGCTCGGCGAAGCTGGCGGTGATGCGGTGGTTCAGGTCACCGCGCGCCAGGGCCGCCAGACCCTGGCCCAGGGCCCCGACCACGACGGCGTCTTCCTCGGCCAGGCGTTCGCGCTCGGCCTCGCTGGCGGCGTGGGTGGCGCGGGCGGTTTCGCGCATCGCCTCGGCCTCGGTCTCGGTCGCCTTCTGGCGCACGGCGGCGTCGCGGAAGGCGATGACGGCGCGCGCGATCTGACCGATGTCGTCACCGCGCGAGACCCAGGGGGCGTCGAAGTCGGTGCGGCCCTGACGCAGGGCCTCCATCCGCTCGCACAGGGCCTGCAGCGGCGAGAACATGCGGCGCGAGGCGACCAGACAGCCGCCCACCACCAGCAAGGTGACGACGACGCCGCAGATCAGCAGGCCGGCCATCATATGGTTCACCGAGGCCATGAAGTCGGCCTTGGGAATGCCGACATACAGCACGCCGATGGTCTGGCCGGTGGCGTTCTTGATCGGGTCGTAGGCGACGAAATAGGGCTTGCCCAGGATGTCGGCCTGACCACGATAGGGTTTGCCGGACTTCAGCACCGCGTCATAGACGGGGCCGGGCTTGAGTTTGGTGCCGACAGCGCGCGAACCGTCGTCCTTGACCACATTGGTCGTGACCCGCAGGTCGTCCATGAAGACCGTCGCCGTGCCCCCCACCAGGGCCTTGATCCGATCGACCGGTTCGACGAAGTCGTTCATCGGCGTGGAGCCGACATACAGTCGGCCGTCCCGCGCCGAAAACCCGTCGCCGTAGTCGGCCAGCACGTCCCAGGCGACGCGCATATTGGCCTCCTGGCGTTCGGCGGCGCTGGCCTCTGCATCCCGGGTCAGCAGCACCACGGCCACCGCCAGCAGGATCGCGGTCAGGGCGGCCAGGGCGCCGATCACCATGAGGGCGATCTTGGCCGAAAGGGAAAGCGCGCTGGGTTTCATCGCCGTATCCAGTGGAGGCTTCGGGTCTTCAGTCAAGCATCCCTGACATGAGCAAGGTTAAGAACCTTCCCCGACGGCATACTCTATCTCATCTCGATGTGAGCATTCCCTTGAGCCTGTAGAGGGCCTCCAGCGCCTCGCGCGGGGTCAGGGCGTCGGGGTCCACGGCCCCGAGCGCCGTCTCGACCGGCGAGGGCGCAAGGACCGGCGCCGGTTCCGCCAGGGCGAACAGCGGCAGGTCGTCCAGACGGGCGGTCGCCGCCTTCTCCCCTTCCAGCCGTTCGAGCACGGATCTCGCGCGGGCGACCACGGCGCCCGGCACGCCCGCCAGTTTGGCCACCTGCACCCCATAGGACCGGTCCGCCGCCCCCGGCGCCGCCTCGTGCAGGAAGACGAGATCGCCGTTCCACTCCTTGGCCACCATGGACAGGTTGCAGACATGGTCCAGCCGCGTCTCCAGCTGGGCCAGCTCGTGATAGTGGGTGGCGAACAGGGTGCGCGCCCTATTGGTCTCGTGCAGGGCCTCGGCCGTGGCCCAGGCGATGGCCAGGCCGTCATAGGTCGCCGTGCCGCGCCCGATCTCGTCCAGCACGACGAAACTGCGCGGCGTGGCCTGGGTCAGGATGGCGGCGGTCTCGACCATCTCCATCATGAAGGTGGACCGCCCCCGCGCCAGGTCGTCGCCGGCCCCGACGCGGCTGAACAGCCGGTCCACCACGCCCAGGCGCATCGACCGGGCGGGCACGAAGGCCCCGGCCTGGGCCAGGATCACCAGCAGCGCGTTCTGGCGCAGGAAGGTGGATTTACCGGCCATGTTCGGCCCGGTGACGATGGCCAGGCGGGCGCAATCCGCCCCGGAGCCGTCCAGCCGCGCATTGTTGGGCGTATAGGGATCGCCGGCCGCCTTGACCGCCGCCTCGACCACCGGATGCCGCCCGGCCTCGACGGAGAAGGCCAGGCTGTCGTCCACTACCGGCCGGGTCGCCCCGACCTCCTGCGCCCATTCCGCCAGGGCCGCGTGGGCGTCCAGTTCGGCCAGGGCCTCGGCGACCGCCTGCAGCGGTTGGGCCAGACCGGCGACCTCGCGCCGCCAGGTCTCGAAGGTCTCGGCCTCGATGGCCAGGGCGCGGTGGCCGGCCTGGCTGATCTTGGCGTCCAGCTCCGACAGTTCGACCGTGGTGAACCGCACCTGGCTGGCCAGGGTCTGGCGATGGATGAAGGGGCTGTCCGGCCCGGCCCGCAGCAGGCCTTCCGCCGCCTTGGCCGAGGTCTCGAGGAAATAGCCCAGGACGGCGTTGTGCTTGACCTTGAAGGCCACCCCCGACTCCGCCACGGCCCGCGCCTCCAGATCGGCCACCACCCGGCGGCTGTCGTCGCGCAGGGTGCGGGCCGCGTCCAGTTCGGGGCGATAGTCGGGGCGCACGAAACCGCCGTCGCGCGCCAGGTGGGACGGCTCGTCCACCAGGCCGTCGATCAGATCGGCCTTCAGCCGCGACACCTCGGGCGACAGGCTGAGACGATCCAGGGCCAGGGCGATGCGGCGCGGCTGACCGGTGATCGGATCCACCTGGCCGATGAACAGGCCGGCCACCCCCTCCGCTATGGTCAGGCCGACACGCACCGCCGCCAGATCGCGCGGACCGCCGCGTCCCAAGGCCAGCCGCCCGACCGCGCGGGCGATGTCCGAGGAGGCCTTCAGCCCCTCGCGCAGGTTGCGGCGCAGATCGCGCCGCTCCAGCAGCCATTCGACCGCGTCGAGCTGTTCGTTGATCGCCAGCGGATCGCGCAGCGGCCGGGCGATCCGTTCCGCCAGGGCCCGGGCCCCGCCCGAGGTGACCGTGCGGTCGATACAGGCCAGCAGCGAGCCTTCGCGCTCGCCCCTCTGGGTCCGGTCGATCTCCAGACTGGTCCGCGTCGCCGGATCGATGGCCAGGAAGCCGCTCTCGCCCAGCCGACGCGGCGGCGCCAGGGCCGGGACCTTGCCCGCCTGGGTCGTCTCCAGATAGGCGGCGATCAGCCCCAGAGCCGATATCTCGGCCTCCTCGAAGGCGCCGAACCCGTCCAGGGCCGCCACCCCGTACAGCCGCTCGACCCGCGCCTGGGCCGCCTGGGGCTCGGCGATGGCGCTGGCCAGGGCCTGGACCACGCCGCCGGACCCGTCCAGGGCGTCCCGCGTCGCCGGGTCCGAATAGATCCGGTCCGTGACCAGAACCTCGGACGGCCGGAAGGCGGCCAGGGCCGCGCCCAGGTCCTCCAGCGCACAGGCGACGCTGTCCACGGCGCCGGACGACAGCTCCACCACCGCCACCGCCGCCCGCCCCTTGCGCACCGCCACGGCCGCCAGACGATTGGCGCCCCGCGCATCCAGCAGACTGTCCTCGGTCAGGGTGCCCGGCGTCACCACCCGCACCACGCCGCGATGGACCACGGCCTTGCCGCCGCGCTTCTTGGCCTCGGCGGGATCTTCCAGCTGTTCGCAGATGGCGACCTTGTGGCCCAGGCGGATCAGCCGGGCCAGATAGCCTTCCATCGCATGGACCGGCACCCCGGCCATGGGGATGTCCTCGCCCTGGTGCTTGCCCCGCTTGGTCAGGGTGATGCCCAGGGCGGCGGCCGCCACCTCGGCGTCCTTGAAGAACAGCTCGTAGAAATCCCCCATGCGGAAGAAGAGTATGGCGTCCGGCTGTCCGGCCTTGGCCGTCAGATACTGCGCCATGAAGGGCGTCGCCCCTTCCAGCGAGGCGGCGACTTCAGGCGAATGTTCGGGGGAGGGAAAAGCGGGCGCGTTCATGTGCCGTCAGGGTGACGGATCGCAGCCGACCGCTCAAGCCCGTTAACGGCTCTTGCACAGGCTTGTCACCCCTGCGATAGGCCGTGTCAGGCGGTTAAGGGAACACGGTGAGACACCGTGGCTGTGCCCGCAACTGTAGGCGGCGAGAGCGTCGTCCGTCCGGGGTCTCGACCCCGGCGCCACTGGGTGACTGGGAAGGCGAGGACGGCGGTTTATGACCCGCAAGCCAGGAGATCTGGCCGCCTGACGTCGCTCGTCCGCTGTCCGGGACCAGACAGAGGCGCGGGGACTATTCTCGTCGCAGCGACCCGATCTTGCGCCGTCCGGACCTTTCAGGCCCGGCGGATCGGCTCGCTCATACCGGTTCCTCGCGCGCACTCGCGGAGCCGACATCGGGGATTCTCGCTCAATGAAGCGCTCCATTCTTCTCTCCACGGCGGCCCTGTCCGCCGCCTTCGCCGCGCCCGCCTTCGCCTTTGACGAGGCGACCCAGCTGGACGACGTCGTCATCACCGCCACCCGCATCCCGGCCATCGTCGCCGATACGCCCGGCGCCCGCGTCATCGACGGCAAGACCATCGAACAGCGCGGCGCGATCTTCGCCGCCGACATCCTGTCGGACGTCCCCGGCCTGTCGGTGACCCGTTCCGGCGCCTTCGGCGGCGTGGCTCAGGTCCGCATGCGTGGCGCGACGCCCGGCAAGACCCTGGTCCTGGTCGACGGCGCGCCCGTCAACGACGCGGCCGAGCCCAACGGCGCCTATGACTTCTCCAGCTTCGAGCTGGCCGACATCGAGCGCATCGAAGTGCTCAGCGGCCCGCAGTCGTCGCTGTGGGGATCGGACGCCATCGGCGGCGTGATCGCCTTCACCACCAAGGAGATCGAGGGCCTGCGCGCCGAGGCCGAGGCCGGCAGTTTCGACACCGTGCGCGGCCGCCTGGCCGCCGGCGTCGCCAACGAGACCTATGCCGTCAGCGCCTATGTTTCGCGCTTCGACACCGACGGGATCTCCGCCGCAGACGAGGCCGACGGCAATCCCGAAGCCGACGGTTTCCGCAGCACGACCCTGGGCGCCAAGGGCCGCTACGCCTTCTCGGACCTGGTCAAGGTCGACGGCTCGGTGCGCTGGAACAAGTCAAAGGCCGACCTGGACGGTTTCCCGGCGCCGAACTACGCGCTGGCCGACACCGACGATACGCAGGAAAGCGAGCAATGGTCGGGGTTTGGCCGGGTGGCCGCCAAGGCGTTCGGCCTGAACCATCAGTTCAGCGTCTCGGCGTCGGATCTGGATCGCAGCTCGGTCAGCGACGGCTTCGGCTCGACCTTCACCGGCGACCGCCAAGCCTATCGTTGGCAGGCCAATGGCGCGACACAGGATATCGACTATGCGTTCGGCGTCGAACGCAACGAGGCGTCGGCGGCCCTGTCGTCGGGCCTGTCGCGCGACCTGTCGATCACCTCGGTGTTCGGCGTGGCCCAGTATGACGTCGGCGCACTGAACCTGACCGGGGGGCTGCGTTACGACGACACCGACGATTTCGGATCCAAGACGACGGGTCGGGTTTCGGCGGCCTATGATCTGGCCGGCGGCTTCATCCTGTCGGGCGCCTATGGCACGGGCTTCAAGTCGCCGACGGTCAGCCAGGCGGTCTGCGACTTCTGCTTTGCGCCGCAGCCCTGGCCGGAACTGAAGCCGGAAACGGCCGACAGCGTCGAGATCGCCCTGGGCTGGACCTCGGCCGATGGTCGGTTCGACGGTCGCGCGACCCTGTATCGCCTGAACGTCGAGGACCAGATCACCTATACGGCCGGTCGCTACATCAATGTGGCCAAGACCCGTTCGGACGGGTTCGAGCTGGAAGGCCGTGCGCTGTTGGGCGCCGGCTTCGACCTGACGCTGGCCTATGCCTGGACCGACGCCAAGGACCGCACGACGGGCGCCCGCCTGTTGCGCGTGCCCGAGCACGCCGGTTCGGCGACCCTGGGCTGGACGGGCGACCGGGTCTCGGGCGCGCTGACGGTGCGGGCGGAAGGCGACCAGGACGATTCCGGCGGCTTCTCGACCGTGGCCCGCGAGGGCTTCGTCACGGCCAATCTGAACGCCGCCTACGAATTGACGGACAAGGTCACGCTGACGGCCCGGATCGAGAACCTGGCCGACGAACATTATCAGCAGGTGTTCGGTTACGGAGAGCCGGGGCGGTCCGGCTATGTCGGGGTCAGGCTGCGCTACTGATCCGCGCGCGGGCGTCGGCGGTGAAGGCCGCCGGCGCCTCGAGCGCCAGTTCCGGCCAGCTCAGATCGGGGCCGGGCGCGTGGGCGGCGGCCAGGATGGCGCGCAGTTCGGCCGCCGAGGCCACGCTGGCGACCACCCGGTCCACCGCCTTCAGCGAAAACGCATAGGCCAGGGCCGCCTGCATCGGATCGCAGCGCCGTTCGGCCAGACGCCGGCGCGTCCGCGACAGGGCCTGGGCGTAGTTGGCCAGATGGGTCGGCAATTCATCGCCGATCGCGAACAGAAGCCCGCCGGCGAAGACCGAGGCCAGGTGCACCTCGGCGCCGCCGGCCTTGATCTCGTCCAGCACGCCTTCGGCGGCGGCCCGCTGGTCCAGCAGATTGCAGGAAATCTGAACCACGTCGGCCTCCAGCCGGCGCGCCAGCAGGGCCGGGCCGTCCTCGACCGTGGCGCAGAAGCCGATGCTGCGGAACAGGCCGCGGGTCTTCAGGGATTGCAGCCGGTCCCACAGGGCGCGGCCCTCGGCCCCGGCCAGGTCGGCGGCGTTATTGACCAGCAGGGCCTCGCCGCGCGGCAGGCCCATGCGTTCCAGCGACCGGCGCGCCCGCGCCTCGACCCGATCCAGGCCTTCGCTCAGGGCCACGGTTTGAACCGTCACGCGGAAGGGCGAGGGGAAGGGCCAGGCCTGGCCCAGCAGCCGTTCGCCGTCGCCGCCCGGTTTGGTCGCGATCATTTTCACGCCGGCGTCCGCGCCCGTCTGCAACAGGAAGCGCATGGCGTCCTCGCGCGCGCCCGACGGCGCGGCCATGAACGGATTCAGGGCGCGTCCCGGCTCTGTCACCACGGCGAGAGCCAGGCGATCTATGGGCGAAGGCGCCGAAGGGGTGGCGGGGGAATGCGTCACATTCCCATCTTGCACCTCCAAAGCTTAAAGGAGGTTGAGCGAGACGTTACGCGAGTCTTACCTGGAGATCGTCGGTATGGCGGATCAGGCGTCGGCGTCGGGCTGCCGATCCGGGTGCGCCGCCCCGAAGGCGGGGTGGTCCAGCGCCCGCGCCTCCACCGCCAGAAGCCCCGGCCAGGCTTCCAGCGCCATGTTGAACCGCCGCGCGGAATAGAGCTGCGGCATCAGATAGCAGTCGACTAGGCCCGGCCGGTCGCCGAAACTCCACCCCTGGCCGTGGCGGCCCACCAGGATCTCCAGGGCGTCGAAACCCGGCGCGATCCAGCGCGCGGCCCAGGCGTCCACGGCGGCCTGGTCCGCCCCGAAATCCTCGCGCAACGACCTGAGAACGCGCAGATTGTTCAGCGGATGAATGTCGCAGCCGATCAGGGCGGCCATGGCCCGGACACGGGCCCGGTCGGCCGATCCCTTCGGCAACAGGGCCGGCTCGGGATGAACCTCTTCCAGCCATTCCAGAATGGCCGGGCTCTGGGTGACGACCTGATCCCCGTCCTGCAGGGCCGGCACCATGCCCTGGGGGTTCAGGGCCAGATAATCGGCCGCCTTTTGCTCGCCCTTGCGCAGGTCATGCGTCGCCGTCTCATAGGCCAGGCCCTTGAGGCCCAGGGCGATGCGGACCCGGTAGCTGGCGCCCGAGCGCCAATAGCCGTGGAGGATCATCAGACGATCTTGAAGCTCAGGGGCGCCAGGCCGTCGATGGTCACGACCACCGCGTCGCCGCGCGCCAGGGGTCCGACGCCCGACGGGGTGCCGGTGAAGATCAGGTCGCCCGCCTGGAGCGACCACAGTTTCCCGGCCGCCTCGACGATCTGATCGGGGTTCAGGATCATGTCGTCCAGGGTGCTGGACTGTTTCGTCTCGCCGTTTACGCTCAGGGCGATCACCCCCGCCGGGGCCGGAAGCGGTCCCAGGGTCAGGGCGCCGCAGGGGGCCGACTGGTCGAACCCCTTGGCTGCATCCCACGGCCGCCCGGCCGCCTTCGCCTCGGCCTGAAGATCGCGACGGGTCAGGTCGCAGCCGACCGCCCAGCCCACGATCCGCCCGCCCTCGCCGATGGCCGCCACCAGTTCGGCCTCGAAATGCAGATTGTCCGTCGCCGACGGATAGGCCGGGTCGGCCCCGTCCGACACCAGGGCGTCGCCGGGCTTGGAGAAGAAGAAGGGGGACTGCTTGTCCGGGTCCGACCCCATTTCGCGCGCATGGGCGGCGTAGTTCTGGCCGACGCACAGGATGCGGCGAACCGGGAAGCGCCGGGCGTCGCCGGTGATCGGCAGGGTGGGGGCGGGGCGGGGGGCGAACAGCAGGTCGGTCATTTCCCCAATCTAGAACGGCGAAACGCGCCTGACGAGGCCGGGGATCACGGGTGGGCGAAGGGAACCTCGCGCCGGGTGTAGCGTTCCGAAACGGGGTCCCCTATTCTATTGCCAAGCTTGAAACCGGAGCGCGCACCATGGCCACCACCAAGGCTAGAGAAGACATCAAGGCCGACCTGAAGACCCTCAAGGAGGATCTGAAGATCGGCGCCCGCGAAGAAACCCAGCGTCTGCGCGAAAAGGCCGAGGAGGCCGAGGCCAAGCTGCGGGCCAAGAGCGAGGAAGTGCGCGACCAGGCGCGCGGCTATTACGACACCGCCCGGGTGCGCGGCCGCGAATATTACGACGACGCCGCCGAACGCCTGGACGAGGCCCAGCGCTATATCGTCGAGCGGGTGCAGGAACGTCCGGTCCAGTCGACCGCCATCGCCCTCGGCGTCGGCGTGGTTCTGGGCCTGCTTCTGGCCGGCCGTCGCCGCTGATGTTCAAGGGCATCGTCAAACGCATCGTGGCGACCAGCGTGGCCGCCGCGAGCGTCTTTCTGGCCGTGGTGTTTCTCGGCGTCGCCATCTTCCACGCCATCAGCCTGGTCACGACGCCCCTGGGCGCCTCGGCCATCACCTTCGCCCTGTTCGCCCTGGTCGCCCTGGTCGTCGCACTCGTCTTCCTGAAGGGCAAAAGTCACGACGAGGAGGACGAGGAGGATGCGCCGGACGGTCTGATCGGCAAGCTGATCCATATCGTTCGCGAACGCCCGATCATCGGCGCGGTCGGCGGACTGGGCGCGGCCTTCCTGTTGCTGCGCAATCCGGCCCTGGCCGCGATTGTCGCCAGCATGGTGGCCGAGCGGAAGATGGATCAGGGCGGCTACGCCAAAAGGCGCCGTCGGCGCTGAGGATTCTGCGAAGGCCACGGAACACCCTGCGTCCGTGACCGTTGATCTTCCGACGGGACGAACGGCTGCAAGGCCGCCGTCGGAAACATCAACGCAGGAGAGCTAAACCCATGATTCGCTGGGCAATTATCTTCCTGGTCGTGGCCTTGATCGCAGCCGTTCTCGGCTTCGGCGGCATCGCGAACTTCTCGTTCGAGATCGCCAAATTCATCGCCGTGATCGCCATCATCCTGTTCGTCATCGCCCTCGTGGCCGGCGGACTCCGCGGACGCGGCGCCCCTCGATTATAGGGCTGCCGCTCCGGCGAAATGCAGAAGGGCCGGAACGCGAGTTCCGGCCCTTTTTCTATTGGCGGCGTCGCCCGGGAATAGAGACGCGACGGCTCAGACCGCCGCCTTCTCCAGTTCGCCCGGCCTGTTCGGGCTGGGCGCGGTCGCGGCCTTGCGGGTGTCCTGACGACGCGGCAGCCGCCAGACCTGATGCGGGCTGTAGTCCCGCCCGTCCCAGGCCAGGGCCGTGACCGTGATGGTCCTGGCGTCCCAGTCCACCTGATTGAAGCCCGGCGGCGAGCCCCGCTCGCGGTGCGACAGGGTTCCACAGCCGACAGCGTAGGAGCAGCGGTCCGCCAGATCGATGGGCAAGGCGAAGGGCACATGGACATGGCCCGTCATGATCAGATCCACCCCGGCCTCGGCGAAGATCAGGGCCGCCTCGTCGCCGCGCTTGACGTCGCCGGTCATCGGCGTGCCGATCATCTCGACCAGGGGATGATGACAGGCCAGGATGCGCAACGCCCCAATGGGCGCCTGACGCAGGGCCTCGGCCGCGCGCCGGGTCTGGTCCAGGTCGATGACCCCCTTGGACCAGTTGGGCCGCGCCTGCCAGCCGCGCGCCGTGACGACGCCCCGCACCATCACCGTGTCGTTGCAGAACTGACCGTCGTGAGCCGGAAAACCCGTCGCCGTCTCGAAGGCGCGCCATGGATGGAACAGGCGGGCGACCGGGCTCCAGTAGGGGACGTCGTGATTGCCGACGATGACGAAGCGCGGCTCCGGCATTGCCCGCATCCATTCCCCCGCCGCCCGGAACTCGACCGGATAGCCCTTCTGGGTGATGTCGCCGGTGATCAGAACCAGATCATTGGGCGTGGCGTGGGCGTATTCCAGCGCCGCCGCCACCGCACCCTTGTGCTCGCATCCGAAATGAACGTCCGAAAACTGGAGAACACGCCCCATCAGAGACTGTCCTCGGCCGCGGGGGGCCGGGGCGCAAGGGCGCGGAACGCCTTGGGAATGAATCGCACGGTGGCCTCGGATTTCAACAGGACGGGCTCTCCGTCTATCACGGCGGGAATCTTGGAGCGCGCCCGGACGTCGATCCGCTTGGCCGGGCGAGTCGAGACGGCGGGATCATGGCGCCAGTCGCTGAACAGGGCGTTGGCGGCCAGGCGGAAGGCCTGGCTGGCGTCGGACGGGTCCATCGCCGCGGCTTCCAGCCCGTCCGGCTCTTCCATGGCCTTGGAGATCATCGGGCTGATCAGCACCAGGGCCTCGGCCCGACGCCGGGGGCCGCCGTCCAGACTGAACCTCAACCGACCGGTGAAGGCCCGCTTCAACGCCCGCCGCGCATAGGCCCAGGCCAGTCTCACCTTGCCGGTCCGCATCGCCTCGCGCGCCGGCGCCCACAGGGCCGGCGAGCCCAGGATGGCGGCGCAGTAGAAATATTCCCCCGACACCTCGCCGCCGGACACCGATTGGGGCTCGCCCTCCTCCAGGGCGCGGCGCAGGGCCAGCTTCCAGTCGGCCGTGCCGTACAGGGCCCTGGGCAGCATGTTCATCGTGCCGCCCGGCAGGGGGGCGATCATCGGACCATTCGGCTTGGCCTTCGCCGCCACCGACCGCGCCGTGCCGTCGCCGGCCAGGACGAAGATCACGTCCGGCGCGGCGGCGAAGGCGTCGGCGATGGCCTGGTCGAAATTGCCGGCTTCCAGCACCACGACCTGGGTTTGCAGGTCATAGTCCGCCAGGATCGCCTCGGCCTCGGCCTCGGCGCGCGGGCCGACGCTGCCGGACAAGGGATTGACCAGCATCACCGCCCGGCCCAGCGACGCATGGGGCGTGAGACGACGCGGGGCCTCGTCGCGCGGCTCGCCGGCGTCGGCGTCGGGTTCTGAACTCAGGGTGTCGGTCATGGCCGCCGAACGTTCAGGCGGCCCGCCCGTTCCCGACAAGCGTGACTATTGCTTCAGTTCGTCGCGGGCGGTCGAGGCGCCGGCCTTCAGGGCGTCGCCGGTCCTTTCGGTCGCCTGCCCCGCCTTGTCGGCCGCGACCCCCGCCGCTTCCGGGGCGCGTCCCGCCAGTCTCTGCGCCCCGGTCCAGCCGGTCATGATCCAGCCGTCCATCATCCGGCCCGCCGCCTGGACCGATCCTTCCTTGATGGACAAGACCAGGGTCAGGGCGCCGATCAGGGCCAGCAGGGTCACCAGCAGATTGACCAGCGGCGCGGCCGAGGCCTTGCGCTTCTTGCTGCGCGCCCAGATCGGGCCTTCAGCGCCGGCCGTGGCGCGCGTCACATCAGAAAACCGCATCATTTCCCCCCAAGGACTGCGCAGGCTGACCCACGCCGGTTAAGCATAGTCGTTTCGGTAGAACGACGATAGACAGGGGAACCGGAGCCGTACTCCAGCGTTATCGCCTTCGGGGCGAACCCAGGATAGAGGATTTCATCATGAACAAGGCCATCATCGCGATCGCCGGCGCCGGTCTTTTGGCTTCGGCCTGCGCGAGCGACCCTTACGGCAACTCGAACCAGACCGTGCGCCAGGGCGCCATCGGCGCCGGCCTCGGCGCTGTCGCCGGCGCCGTCATCGGCAACAATGTCGGCGGCGGCAACGCAGCCACCGGCGCCCTGATCGGCGGCGCCCTGGGCGGCGCAGCGGGCGCGATCCGCGGTTCGAGCCAGGACCGCAACAACCAGCAGCGTTACCGCGACAGCCAAGGCCGCACCTACTACTGCTACGACAACCGCCAGGACGAGTGCTACTGGGATAACGGCCAACGCCGTTATTGAGCCGTGACTTCGAACCGGGCCCTGGTCCGGTTCGAGACCGGTTTGAGTTTCGGGAAGGGCGGTTCGTCGTGGACGGGCCGCCTTTTTCGTGCGCAGGACGATGGTGTGACACAGGGGATAGTCATGAAAACGATAACAATTCTGGCTCTGGCTGGCGGGCTGCTGGCGGTGGGGGCCTGTGCGACGCCGATGCGGCGGGATCAGATCGTGACCAGCGGTTCCCTGTGCATGCCGGTGCGGTTCGACATCTATTTCCGCGAGAACGAGGCGCGGCTGACCGACGCGGCCGATCAGGCCATCGATGCGGCGGCGGGCGTGCTGCGCACCTGCGACGTGCGCAGCATCCAGGTGGTGGGTCTGGCGGACGCGACCGGAGCGAGCGAGGCCAATCTGAGCCTGTCGCAGCGCCGCGCGCGGACCGTGGCCCAGGCCCTGAACGCGGCGGGCCTACCGTCGCCGGTGTTCGATGTGGGCGCCGCAGGGGACGCGGGCGCGACCACGGCGGGCGGGGCGGCCGAGCCCCTGCGCCGGCGCACCGAAGTGGTCGTGGACGCCCACCCGCGCCGCTGAAAACTCGGCTGATCGGACACGCTGACAGAGCGGGTCGCAGGGCCTAGAAGCAGGTCATGCGCCCGACCGCCTTCCTGTACGCCCTGCTGTTTTGCCTCAGCCTGTCCATCCTGCCGGGCGTTCCGTCCGTCGCCGAAGCCCAGCCGGTCAGCCGTCCGGCCGAGGCGGCGGCGGCCGTGCCGCCCGGTCCGCGACGGGCCGACAATATCGAGGCGGAACTGGTTCCCCTGTCGCGCTGGGCCGCGCCGGGGTCGACCGTCGTGGTGGCGGTGCATCAGACCATCGCGCCCGGCTGGCACACCTATTGGCGCAATCCCGGCGATTCCGGAGGGCCGACCACCCTGGACTGGCGTCTGCCGGCCGGGGTCAAGGCCGGCGAGATCGTCTGGCCCCTGCCCACGCGCCAGCGGCTGATGAGCCTGGTCAACTACGGCTATTCCGGCGAGGTCTATCTGCCCGTCCCGATCGAGGTTCCGGCCTCGGCCCGGCCGGGAACCACCCTGCCCCTGACCGTCGACGCCCTGTTCCTGGTGTGCAGCGACCAGATGTGCGTGCCGGTGCAGATGAGCCTGCGTCTGGACCTGCCGATCCGCGAAGGGGCCCCGCCGCTGGATCCCGACCACGGCGCCGCCATCCAGGCCGTGCTGGAGGCCGCGCCGCGACCGGCGGGTCTGGACGCCCGCGCCACCCTGCAGAACGGCGTCCTGACCCTGTCGGCGACGGGCGGCCCCCTGGCGGACCTGACGGCCGGCGCGGGCCTGAGCCGGGCCTATTTCTATCCGTTCGAGGGCGGGATCATCGACCACGCCGCCCCCCAGTCGGGCCAGAGCGGCCCGAACGGGCTGAGCCTGACCCTGACCCCCGGCGGCGACCTGACGGCCAAGGGTCTGAACGGTCCGATCTCGGGCGTCCTGGCCACCGACGCCGGCGCCTGGGAGATCACGGCCCAGCCCGGCGCGGTCCTGGCCGGAACCACCGGCGGCAAGGCCCTGTCCGGCGAGGTCGAGACCCCCAGCGCCGGAACCCGGCTCAACCTGGGCCTGATCCTGCAATCGGCCCTGTTCGCCCTGGTCGGCGGCCTGATCCTGAACCTGATGCCCTGCGTCTTTCCCATTCTGGCCATGAAGGCCGCCGCCCTGGCCGCCTCGGCCCATAAGCCGCGCGAGGCGCGGCGCGACGGCCTGTTGTTCCTGGCCGGGGTTCTGGCGACCTTCCTGGTCCTGGCCGGCGTCCTGCTGGCCCTGCGCGCCGGGGGCGAGGCCGTCGGCTGGGGCTTCCAGCTTCAGTCGCCGGCGGTGATCGCGGGCCTGGCCCTGCTGATGCTGGCGGTGGGGCTGAACCTGTCGGGTGTCTTCCATGTCGGCGCCGGACTTCAGGGCGCGGGCGCCGGTCCTCTGTCGCGCCTGCCGGGCGGCGCGGGCGCCTTCTTCACCGGGGTTCTGGCCGTGGTCGTCGCCGCCCCCTGCACCGCCCCCTTCATGGCCGCCGCCCTGGGCGCGGCCCTGCTCATGCCCTGGCCGGCGGCGTTGCTGATCTTCCTGATGCTGGGCCTGGGCCTGGGCCTGCCCTATCTGGCCGTCAGCCTGTCGCCCGGCCTGCTGCGGCGCCTGCCCCGGCCCGGCCCGTGGATGGATCGGCTGAAGGGCCTGCTGGCCTTCCCCATGTACGGCGCGGCCCTGTGGCTGGTCTGGGTCTTCTCGCGTCAGACCGGCGCGGAGGGACTGGCCCTGCTGATGGCGGCCGCCCTGACCACCGCCTTCGCCCTGTGGCTGTTCGGCCTGACCCAGGCCCAGCGCGCCCTGGGCCGATCCGCCCGCCTGTCCGGCGCATCCAGCCTGATCGCGCTCGGGGCCGCCCTGATCCTGGCCGTGATCGCCGGTCGCGCGCCGGTTCTGGGGGCGGCCTCGGTCGCCGAGTCCGGTCCCCTGGCCTCCGCGCCCTGGTCCGCCGAATCCGTCCGCGCCGCCCAGGCCGAAGGCCGTCCGGTCCTGGTCAATTTCACGGCTGACTGGTGCGTGACCTGCAAGATCAACGAGCGCGCCGCCCTGTCTTCGCCCCGCGTCGCCGAGGCCCTGAAGGCGACGAACGCCGTCTATCTGGTCGGCGACTGGACCCGCCGTGACGACGCCATCACCCGCGAACTGGAGCGTCACGGCCGGTCGGGCGTGCCCCTGTATCTGCTCTATCCGGCGAACGGCGGCGAACCGCGCATTCTGCCGCAACTGTTGACCGAAGGCGTGGTCATCGAGGCTCTGAAGGGGACGTGACGGCCTTCGCCGGGTGACGAGGAAGCCTAGACCTCCGGCTGCGGCGGGGCGGTGATGACCTCGACATTGTCGTTCAGCAGATAGGACAGGTCCGACAGGGCGACGGCGCGGTCGGCGGGCGTGGCCGCCGCCTGAACCGCCTGGACCTTTTTCGGCATGTCCTCGGAAATGCCGCGCAGGATGCATTTCAGATCGCCGTCCGTGCCGCGTTCCTTCAGGATCAGGTGGCCCTGCATGTCGAGCGCGGCCAGCTGTTCGGCCTGGGCCTTGAAGCCGGTGAAGGCCTGGCTGGTGAAGAAGTCCGCCTGATCCGCCGCCTTGGCCGCCGCCCAGCCGTCGACCAGAGCCTTCAGCGCGCCGGACCGGGCGACGATGTCGGCGAACAGGGGCTCGGTCGCCACCGACACCGGCGCCCCGACCGCCGCAGGGGGCTGTTCGGCCGCCAGGGCCACGGCGGGATTGGACAGGGCCAGGGCGATCGTGAGAGCAAGGCCGCAGGACATGAGGGTGACTTCCTGTTTCAGCGTCGGCTAGGACGTTGAACCGACATACGCCCGACCCGTAAACGAGTGTTTACCTTCTTCTCTCTCCCAGAGGACGACCGATGACCCGTGACGACGCCTGGACGACCTTCGACCGCACGGCCGCCGAGGCCGGCGCGACCCGTATCGACCAGCAGTTCGCCGCCGATCCCGACCGGCTGGCGCGGATGTCGGTCGAGGCGGCGGGGCTCTATCTGGACCTGTCGAAACAGAGCTGGACCAAGGCCGGCTTCGAAGCCTGTCTGGATCTGGCCCGCGCCTGCGACGTCGAGGGCCGCCGCGCCGCCCTGTTCGCGGGCGAGGCCGTCAATCTGACCGAGGGCCGGGCGGTGCTGCACCCCGCCCTGCGCGCCCCCGCCGGCGCCGACTTCAAGGCCCTGGGCGAACCGGTCTCGGCTGAGGTGGACGCCGTGCGAGCGGACATGAAGACCTATGCCGACGCCGTCCGCTCGGGCGCAGAGGCGGGGGCCACGGGCAAGCGGTTCGAGGCCATCGTCCATGTCGGCATCGGCGGGTCGGACCTGGGCCCGCGCGTGGTCTGGGACGCCCTGCGCCCGCTGGACCCCTCTATCGATCTGCGCTTCGTCGCCAATATCGACCCGCGCGACATGGCCGAGGCCCTGACCGGCCTCGACCCCGAAACCACCCTGGTCGTGGTCGTGTCCAAGACCTTCACCACCCAGGAAACCCTGGCCAACGCCGAGGCCGCCAAGGCCTGGCTGGCCGCCGCCCTGCCGGCCGAGGGCATGACCGAACACTTTATCGGGGTCACCGCCGCGCCTGAAAAGGCGGCCCAATTCGGCTGCGGCCGCACCTTCGCCTTCCGCGACTGGGTCGGCGGCCGCTATTCGCTGTGGTCGGCCGTCAGCCTGTCCTGTGGCATCGCCCTGGGCTGGGACGCCTTCGAGGCCATGCTGGCCGGGGCGGCGGCCATGGACGACCATTTCGTCTCGGCTCCGCTGGAGCAGAACGCCCCGATCCTGCTGGCCCTGGCCCAGGTGTTTAACGTCGACGGTCTGAACCGGCCCGCCCGCACCGTGGCCCCCTACGCCCACGCCCTGCGCCGCCTGCCGTCCTTCCTGCAGCAGCTGGAGATGGAGTCGAACGGCAAGCGGGTGCATCGCGACGGAACCCCCGTCACGCGCCAGACCTGCCCGGTGGTGTTCGGCGAGCCGGGCACCAACGGCCAGCACGCCTTCTTCCAGCAGATCCACCAGGGCCCGCAGATCGTCCCGGCCGAGTTCGTGATCGTCGCCAAAACCCATGCCGACGCGCCGGAATCGCCGCTCTGGTCCAACGCCCTGGCCCAGGGGCAGGCCCTGATGCTGGGCAAGACGACCGAAGCCGCGAAGGCGGAAGGCCTGGCCCAGGGTCTGTCGGAGGAAGAGGCCGCCCGTCTGGCGACCCATCGCACCTTCACCGGCAACCGCCCCTCGACCGCCATCGTTATGGACCGTCTGACGCCCGAGACCCTCGGTGCCCTGCTGGCCCTCTATGAGCACAAGACCTTCGTCGAGGGCGTGATCTGGGACATCAACAGCTTCGACCAATGGGGCGTCGAACTGGGCAAGGTCCTGGCCAAGGCGATCCTGAAGGATGTCCACGCCGGCGGCCCGTCCGCCGATCTGGACCCCTCGACGGCGGGCCTGATGACGCGGTTGATGGGCTGAGGCTCACGCCGGCGCGGCGTCGATCGTCAAGACACGCCGGGGGGATCGTCTCCCGGCCGGCGGCGAGCGGTGCAGAACCACCGGAAACTCCGGCCAGGCCTCCCAGCCCGGCGCCGTGCCCTTCATGACGGCGACATCGCCGGGGTGAAGGGTGCGGACCCGGCGGCGCGTGCTGATGTTGCGCCCGTCCAGATCCTCGCCGATCTCGCCGGCGAAGGCCCATTCCGGCCCCGGCCCCTCATAGGCGACGATCAGGCGCACCGGCACGGCGTCCTGGTGGAAGCGCGGACAGGCGCGCCGGGTCACGGTCTCGCACCGCGCGCGCCAGGCGTCGCATCCGCTGATCGCCGCCACGATCTCCGCCAATCTCTCGATATCCTGGAGAAACCACTCGGGCGCCGCACCCGATAGGGCGATCCAGCGCCCGTCGCACTCGGCGGTGAAGTCGGCCGGGGGCGGGGCGTCGGGCGGCATGGGGCTGGGCCGCGACCAGATCGCCATCCGCACCTGCGGCTCGAACAATGTGGTGAAGACCGTGGGCGCAAGCCCTTGGACGACTGCGCCGACCGCCATGGAGAACCTTGCTGACTGTGTATGTTATACTATAACGTAACTCTCACAATCGCCCGGCTGTGGTCAAGCTCGGCGCAGCATCCGTGGAGCGCCTTCGTGTCCGAGTTCAAGAAACTGCCCGTCACCGTCCTGTCCGGCTTCCTCGGGGCCGGCAAGACGACCCTGCTCAACCACATCTTGGCCAATCGCGACGGTCTGCGGGTGGCGGTGATCGTCAATGACATGAGCGAGGTGAACATCGACGCCGCCCTGGTGCGGGACGGCGGCGGGGCGGACCTGTCGCGGACCGAGGAACGGCTGGTGGAGATGTCCAACGGCTGTATCTGCTGCACCCTGCGCGAGGATCTGCTGACCGAGGTCGGCAAGCTGGCGCGCGAGGGTCGGTTCGACTGCCTGCTGATCGAATCCACCGGGATCTCCGAACCCATGCCGGTCGCCGCCACCTTCGACTTCCGCGACGAGGACGGCTTCAGCCTGTCGGACCTGGCCCGGATCGACACCATGGTCACGGTGGTGGACGCCTTCAACTTCCACCGCGACTATCCCTCGACCGACCGGCTGAAGACCCGCGGTGAACATCTGGGCGAGGACGACGAACGCACGGTCGCCAATTTGCTGATCGACCAGATCGAGTTCGCCGACGTCATCCTGCTGAACAAGTGCGACCTGCTCGACGCTGTGCAACTCGGAACGCTGAAGGCGATGATGACCCAGTTCAATCCCCGCGCCCGGATCCTCGAGGCGGTGCGCGGCGTCGTGCCTCTGGACCAGGTCATCGGCACGGGCCTGTTCGACATGGAGCGGGCGGAACAGGCCGCCGGCTGGTCCCAGGCCCTGCGCGGCGAGGTGACGCCCGAGACCGAGGAATACGGTGTCTCCACCTTCGTCTACAGGGCGCGGCGACCCTTCCACCCCCGACGCTTCTACGACCTGCTCAACCGCGAATGGCCCGGCGTCTGGCGCTCCAAGGGCTTCTTCTGGCTGGCCAGCCGGATGGATTACGTCGGCTCCTGGAGCCAGGCCGGGGCGGTGACGGAGCATGAGTGGGGCGGGCTGTGGTGGGCCTCGGCCCCGCGCGAGCGCTGGCCGGACGACAATCTCGAATGGCTGAAGGCGATCGAGGCGGTCTGGCGTCAGCCGTACGGCGACCGCCGCCAGGAGATCGTCCTGATCGGCAAGGACATGAACCGCGATCTGCTGACCTCGATGTTCGACGCCGCCCTGCTGACCCGGTTCGAGATGGAGCGCGGCCCGAAGGGCTGGGCCAAGCTGGAGGATCCCTTCCCACACTGGGGACCCCGCCAGGACGCGGCGTAACAAAAAAGGGCGCCCCTCAGGACGCCCCTTCCTTATCCGATCCGTCGTCTACCAGCGGCGGTCGTAGCGGTAGTCGCGGCGTTCGTCCCGGCGGTCATAACGCTGGTCCCGACGATAGTCGCGATAGTCGCGGCGCTGCTCCCAGCGCGGGTCGCGGCTGTTGATGCCGTGCTCGCGTTCCCAGTGGCCCCGGTTCCGGTAGCACTGGCCGCCGCGATAATATTCGCAGCCCGAGCCGCGATTGGACGCCACGGCGCCCAGGGCTGCGCCGGCCAGGGCGCCGCCGGCGATATAGCTGCCGTCGCCGTTGCCGTAGAGGGCGCCGGCCAGGCCGCCCACCGCGGCGCCGATCAAGGCGTTGCGGGCGGAGTTGTCTTCCCCGCGATCACGGTCGCGGTAGGACTGGGCCGAGGCAGGGGCGGCCATCAGGGTCATGGTCACGACCGGAGCGGCGACGACGGCGGTGATCTTCAGCATCTTGGACATGGTCGTCTCCTTTTATTTTCGGGCCGGGTTTCGCGCGTCCGGATGTGGACGGGCTCCAGCGTTGAGACGGTTCTGCCAGCCCCCGCTTGAACAGGCCCGGAGCCGGCCGTTCATTTGGGGTTCACCTGTCGCGGAAGTTTCGCACGCCCGATGGGGCGGGTCGCCTTGACGCTGGCCTTGGCTCTGACTAACTCCCGCTCGCGTTAGCACTCTCATCGGTCGGCTGCCAAAGCGGTGATCGAGGGGAGGCTGGCCCACCGTTTTCAAGTCGCCCCCGTCTGGGGGAACACAAGGAGAGAACCGATGGCGTTTCGTCCGCTCGGCGACCGCGTGCTGGTCAAGCGCGTTGAAGAAGAATCCAAGACCAAGGGCGGGATCATCATCCCCGACACCGCCAAGGAAAAGCCGCAGGAAGGCGAAGTCGTCTCCGTCGGCCCCGGCGTTCGTGACGAATCCGGCAAGGTCAACGCTCTGGAACTGAAGGCCGGCGACCGCATCCTGTTCGGCAAGTGGTCGGGCACGGAAGTGAAGATCGACGGCGACGACCTGATCATCATGAAAGAGTCGGACGTCCTCGGCGTCCTGAGCTGACGCTCAGAACGCCAGTGGCGAGTGACGAGTGGCGAGTGACGAGAGGAGCCGATACCGGCTCATTGTCCCGCGACTCTGCACTTCACTCGCCACTCGCCACTCGTCACTAACCACTCATTCAAGGAGCTGCCCGCATGGCCGCTAAAATCGTACAGTTCAACACCGACGCGCGCGACAAGATGCTGCGCGGCGTCAACGTGCTCGCCAACGCCGTCAAGGTGACGCTCGGTCCCAAGGGCCGCAACGTCGTGATCCAGAAGTCCTTCGGCGCCCCGCGCTCGACCAAGGACGGCGTGTCGGTCGCCAAAGAGATCGAGCTGGAAGACGCCTTCGAGAACATGGGCGCCCAGATGATCCGCGAAGTCGCTTCGAAGACGAACGACAAGGCGGGCGACGGCACCACCACCGCAACCGTCCTGGCGCAATCGATCGTGCAGGAAGGCCTCAAGGCCGTCGCCGCCGGCATGAACCCGATGGATCTGAAGCGCGGCATCGACAAGGCCGTCACCGCCGTCCTCGCCGACATCAAGGCCTCGGCCAAGAAGGTCGAGAACAACTCCGAGATCGCCCAGGTCGGCACCATCTCGGCCAACGGCGACGCTGAAGTCGGCGAAATGATCGCCAAGGCCATGGCCAAGGTCGGCAACGAAGGCGTCATCACGGTTGAAGAAGCCAAGACCGCCGAGACCGAGCTGGACGTCGTCGAAGGCATGCAGTTCGACCGCGGCTACCTGAGCCCTTACTTCATCACCAACGCCGACAAGATGGAGGTTCAACTCGAAGAGCCCCTGATCCTGCTGTTCGAGAAGAAGCTGTCGTCGCTGCAGGCCATGCTGCCGATCCTGGAAGCCGTCGTGCAATCGGGCCGTCCGCTGGTGATCATCGCCGAGGACATCGAAGGCGAGGCCCTGGCCACCCTGGTGGTCAACAAGCTGCGGGGCGGCCTGCGCGTCGCCGCCGTCAAGGCTCCGGGCTTCGGCGATCGCCGCAAGGCCATGCTGGAAGACATCGCCATCCTGACCGGCGGCCAGGTCATCTCGGAGGACCTGGGCATCAAGCTTGAGAACGTCACGATCGACATGCTCGGCAAGGCCAAGAAGGTCACGATCACCAAGGACGACACCACCATCGTGGACGGCGTCGGCGGCAAGGAAGAGATCGAGGCCCGCATCGGCCAGATCAAGCGCCAGATCGAGGACACCACCTCGGACTACGACAAGGAAAAGCTGCAGGAACGTCTGGCCAAGCTGGCCGGCGGCGTCGCCGTCATCCGCGTCGGCGGCTCGACCGAAGTCGAAGTGAAGGAAAAGAAGGACCGCGTCGACGACGCCCTGAACGCCACGCGTGCAGCCGTTGAAGAAGGCATCGTCCCCGGCGGCGGCATCGCCCTGCTGAAGGCGACCAAGGCGCTTGACGGCCTGACCGGCGACAACGCCGACCAGACCGCCGGCATCGCCATCATCCGTCGCGCCATCCAGGCCCCGATCCGCCAGATCGTGGAAAACGCCGGCGTCGAAGGCTCGATCGTCGTGGGCAAGGTGCTGGAAAACAGCTCCGCCACCTACGGCTTCAACGCCCAGACGGAAGAGTACGGCGACTTGGTCGCCATGGGCGTGATCGACCCGGCCAAGGTGGTTCGCACCGCCCTGACCGACGCCGCCTCGGTGGCCTCGATCCTGATCACGACCGAAGCGGCCGTCGCCGACGCCCCCAAAAAGGGCGGCTCCTCGGCCCCCGACATGGGTGGAATGGGCGGCATGGGCGGCATGGACTTCTAAGCCCAAGCCAACCCGGCTGAGAATGCAGAAGGGCGGGACCGCAAGGT